>DUEY01000064.1 GCA_011174795.1 Dehalococcoidia bacterium | reverse complement strand
TCGCCGATGGACCTGGAGGATGAATCGTTTATCCTGCGTGAGGAGACCTCGGGAACGCAGCAGAGCCTCAAGTCGCTATTAGCAGAGGCTGGAATTGATATTACCAAGTGGTCGCCGAGCTTGATACTGGGCACGACACAGGCTGTTGTATCGGCGGTGGAGGCGAGGATGGGTATTGCTTTCGTATCGAATCTTGCTATTAAAAAGAGCCTTGCCCTTGGCCTCGTCAGGCGGGTGGCTGTTGAGGGACTGAAGATGAAGCGTGACTTCTACTGTATCTACCGGAAGGAGAGGGTTGTTTCCCGCCTGCTCGGTGAGTTCATCGCCTTCGTCCAGGCGAGAGCCCCGCAGGGCTAGCCTACTTCGGAAACACTTGACAAATCGCCGTGCAGACGAATAGAATTCTCACAGTTCAACGTGCCTGTGATCTCATAAAAATCTATGAATAATTGGTAGTCTGCTCCACAAAGCGGGCAGACTTTTACATGAAGCAGGGCGGCACTGAGCTATAAGGAGGATGGTAATGAGGATACTGCAGAAGCTCGTGTTGGCGGTTGTCTTAATCAGCCTGTTATCTGTTTATATGCCATTCCCGGTAGCTGGGGCTGACGAAGTAGTTACTTTCCCCGACTTCAGTCTTGAGGCGGCGATCAGGGATGCGATAGAAAAGCCTGCCGGGGCCATTTATCAGTCGGAAGTGGGAAACCTGACCAAGCTTAAGGCAGAAAACCTGGGTATCAGCGACATCACCGGGTTGGAGTACTGCGACGGCTTGACTGACCTCTCGCTTGCGTATAACCAGATAAGCAACATAAACGCCCTGTCAAGCCTCACCAACCTGGGGAGGCTGTCCCTGCGGGATAACCAGGTAAGCGATATCAGCGCCCTGTCCAGTTTAACTGGTCTGATTGAACTCGATTTAATGGATAACCAGATAAGCGATATATCTCCGCTCTCCGGGCTGATAAACCTTACCGAGCTTACACTGAGGGGCAATGATATAAGCGACATCAGTTCAATTTCCGCCCTGACTAACCTGACTGTGCTCAACCTCTGGGATAACCAGGTGAGCGACATTAGCGCGCTATCTAACCTGAACAGCCTCGAAACGCTCGACCTTGAGGTAAACCAGATAAGCGACATCAGTGCGTTGTCAAATCTCATTAACCTGGTAAATCTAAATATCTGGAATAACCAGATAAGCGACATTTCTCCGCTGGTGGAGAACAGCGGTATAGGTACGGGGGATTATGTTAGTTTAGCTGGCAATCCCCTGAGCGATAAATCTAAAAACGATTACATACCTCAGCTTCAGCAGAGGGGTGTTAAGGGCCTGGAAGGCTTTGGACCGCAGCCGACGGAGGAGGATGGAGATGAACAGCCCACCCCTGAGGATGGAGGCCCCGTCATAAACGGCGGAGATGAGGACGAAGGCAAGTTGAACGCGGGGGTGGTAATCGGCACAATCCTCGGGGTACTGGTGGTTGTCAGCGCGGTGTACTTCTTCGTCAGAAGAGGAACCGAGGCCGAGTCGGATGAGGTTGAAGAAGAAGACGAAGACGAGGACGAAGACAAAGAATAGAAATTAACGACTTACTCAAATTAAAAAGTATCAAAAAATTGTTTGGGGAGGCGCCTCAAGGAAGCCTCCTCAATTGCTTTATGGCAGACCCATCAGCTTCGCTGTGAAGCGGTTGATCGGATTGGCCAGGGTTATCCCCCCATCCACGAGAATCACCTGTCCGGTTATATAGCTTGCTCCCGGTGAGGCCAGGAAAGCGGCAAGTTCAGCGATATCCTCAGGCTCCCCGTATCTGAGCGCCGGTATCTCCTTATAGAAATCGGGTGAGGCGTCGATAAGCAACTGGCCCATAGGTGTTCTTATCACGCCGGGAGCGATGGCGTTGACTGTGATGCCACGGTGTGCGACCTCGAGCGCCAGCGACCTTGTAAGAGGGATTATCGCTCCCTTTGCGGCGGCGTAATGGGAGCTAAAGACCTGGGCTTGAATCCCGTCTATCGATGAGATGTTGATTATTCTGTCACCTTCTTTCATCGACTTAACCACAGCTCTGGAGAAGAAGAACGTACCATCGCAGTGAATCTCGAACATCAGGCGCCATTCCTCCGCTGTGAGGTCGGCGAGGAAATTTGCCCCCGCTTTACCGGCGCAGTTGACCAGAATGCCTATATGCCCGAGCTTATCCGCTGTTTCCTTGACCGCCTTTTCTACCTGCCCCTCGCTGCTGACGTCGCATTGAACCGCTATGGCGTTGCCGTTTGAATCTTCAATCTCCTTCGACACCGCTTGTGCGCCTTCGAGGTCTATATCTACGGCGGATACCGCGGCTCTCTCCGCCGCTAGTTTCAGGGCGATAGCCCGGCCAATACCTGAAGCGGCCCCGGTTACCAGCGCTACTTTATTCGCTAATTTATCCTGCGTCATCTTCCCTTCCTTTCTTGGTAGATTTCACCTCTGTAGTTATCACCATGATCGCTATTTGAAGTAGGGACGCGTTCTCCGCAGAAGCATTTTACTGAAAAATTCGGTGAAGGCATCATGAATACCAAGCAGCAGCCTTGAGCTAAGGGGCACGAAGGTCGTAAAGTGTTCTTTCTCTATCGCCTCTCTGATGCGCCTCGCGACCTTGGCTGGCGGCATCGTGGATTGGTCTCGATAGTAATCACCTAGCCTGCTCACCGATGGCTCAAAGATCCCGGTGCGTGTGCCTCCGGGTACGACTATGCCTACGTGAATGCCTTTGTCCTTCATTTCGTAGTGTAACGATTCCGAGAAAGCGTGGAGCGCGGCCTTACTTGCGGCATACGCGCCTGTTCCCGGCACAACCAGTCTGCCGCCCAGTGAGGTCACGTTTATTATTACTCCTTTGCCCCTGCTTTGCATGATTGGAACGACTGCTCTAATCAGATGGAGCGCTCCATAGAAGTTGACGCCCAGTTGCCTGTGAAATTCCTCCTCCGACATATCGTGGAACAGCTTCACTATCATAACACCAGCGTTGTTGACCAGGATGTCGATGCCGCCGTACCGTTCATTTACGGTCTGGGCCATTCGCTTTACTTGTATCTCATCGCCAATATCGCAGATTTCCGATGTCGAAGCCGGACTATGTCTACGCACCTCTTCCAGAACCTCTGCCAGCCTGTCTTGCTGTATATCTACCAGAACGCAAGTACAGCCTTTCCTCGCAAGTTCGATAGCGGTCTCCCTGCCGATACCGCTTGCGCTCCCGGTGATGACAGCCAGCCTGTCCTGCAAATCCATTTGAACATCCCAACCTTTCTATCTCGTCCGACCTGGTCACAGTCGAACTGGAAGCTCAATGCCCGCATATGCGCTCGAAATAGATAGATAAAAACGATGCGAAAACGAGAGCGCCTATACCTACCATCAGAGCAGCACGGGTAATTCCGAAAGTGAAGTCTCCTACCCCGAAGATGAGTACATAGCAAATCGCGAAATTGACCAGACCCCAAATAACGTTAACAAGCGGGGACGACTCGCCAACGCCAAGGGGTGAGGCGAAAGGGCTCTGAAATCGCTTGCCGGCTACTCCATGTACGAAATGAGGTACGCCGTTTGAGAGGAACACGCCGGCAAAGAAGTAGGCAAGGTAGGCATACCAATCCATTTATATCGCCTCCTCTCCTTATCGAATTTGCATTTTCAGGATAGTTGAGGATGCTCCAGTAAGGGCACGGTTCTTTGTCAGCATTCTACTATTGGGAAACGCAGCGGTCAACGGGATTGACAGGCACTTCGGCAGGCTCTGGAGCGATGCAAATTGACACGTGTCCTGTACTTTGATAACCTGAACCTGAGGATAATCTAAAAAGGCTATCGTTCATCCTGCTTTGTCTAAGCAGAGCGGTGTGCCTATTTTTACATTAAGGCTGGATTTTTGCTAGAAGAGTTATAGTGACCGAGACCACAAGCCTGCCGCTGTTTCTTGGCTCTGTCATCGCGATATCACTCACCGGCGTGATGATGCCGGGGCCTGTTACCGCAGTTACTGTTACCAAGGGTTCCAGACGTGTAAGCGCCGGTGCCCTTATAGCCGTAGGGCATGGTTTAATCGAGCTTCCTCTTATTGTGCTTATTTATTTCGGTCTAGCCAGCTTTTTTGAACTTAACGGGGTAAGGATTGGGGTTGGTTTGGCTGGTGGGTTGGTGCTCCTCTGGATGTCTTGGAGCATGTTCAGGAATATGCCATCGGTCTTTGGTGAGCACAGGGAAACGACTCATGGTTCGGTAGTGGCGGGGATAGCGACGACTGCGGCTAATCCCTATTTTTTTGTATGGTGGGCAACAGTTGGTGCCGCGTTACTGACAAGTGCCCGTGAGTTCGGAGGGGCTGGCGTTGCAGCTATGGGTGTGACGCACTGGCTTTGTGATTTCGGTTGGCTCTGGCTCGTCTCATGGGCGGTGTTCAAGTCAAAGCCGCTGTGGACACAAAAGGTGAATCGAGTAGTATTCGGGGTGTGCTCCGCTGTCCTGGCCGGGTTTGGGGTCTGGTTTATATATTCAGGCATAGACCTCGCTGTTTCAGCATAACGATAGGTGCTTGGTTGAGGAAGACAGGATGAGTGATAAGCATGCTCTGTACTCTATGACAGAGCGAAGCCTTTCTCGGTGAAGAGCTTCAAGCAGGCATCGACAACACGGGGGTCGTAGCGTGTACCCTTATTCGTTGTGATTTCCTCGAGGGCTTTTTCTAGACCCGGGGCCGGTCGGTGGGAGCGGGGTGACGCCATAGCCTCGACAACGTCAGCGACGCCCAGAATCCGTGATTCTAAGAGGATCTCGTCTTCGGAGAGCCCTGAAGGATATCCAGAACCATCGAGACGCTCGTGATGCTGAAGTACTATTTGAATAACCTTCTTGGGGAATCCTATCCTCTTTAGAACATTGTAACCCAATTGTGGGTGAGATTTGATCATGGCGTATTCTTCGTCGGTTAACTGGCCAGGCTTGCTCAGGACTTCAGCGGGCACATATATCTTGCCGGTATCGTGGATGAGCGAGGCCATCCGTATCACCTCGATCTGCTCCGCAGGAAGCCCCATCTCTTGGGCAATGGCGCAGGCTATGATGGACACCAGTTCTTGGTGACCCGCAGTATATGGGTCTCTCGACTCTACAATTGATGCTACAATATTAACCGCTTCTGTTTTTGCCTTCTCTTCGGCTACGGCCATCATCATGTCAGCCTCTGCCCTCGCCTGACGGGCTTCAATAATCATGTGCTCGACTTCATCTTTGGCTGTTACCGTTGATTCGTCCGCGGTGCGCTCCGCCCCAGCCTGCCCTTGCTCCTTAGTCTCGGCGAGCATTCTTTCGGCATCTTCTCTGGCCTTCTGAGCCTCGTCGAGCATTCTTTGAGCTTCGTCCTTAGCCTGCTGGGCTTCGGCCTTTATATGCTCTACTTCAGCTCTGGCTTTCTCCTCGGCCTCGGCCATTATCCTGTCAGCCTCAGCCTTGGTTTGAAAGGTCTCAACGGCTATTTGCTCGACTTCCGTTTCGGCTTTCTGTTCAGCTTCGGCTAATATCTGTTCGGCTTTAGTCTCAGCCTCAGCCATTATTCTCTCAGCATCAGCCTTGGCTTTCTCTTCGGCATCCGCAAGCATTCTGAAGGCTTCTGCTTTGGTTTTTCTGGATTCGGCGGTAAGGCGTTCCACCTCTGC
The DNA here is from genome assembly GCA_011174795.1 of Dehalococcoidia bacterium. Lineage (GTDB taxonomy): Bacteria > Chloroflexota > Dehalococcoidia > SZUA-161 > SZUA-161 > W281. The sequence goes on along the minus strand of DUEY01000064.1, from coordinate 36,326 downwards.
TTCGGCTTTCTGTTGAGCTTCGGCGACGATCTGGTCTGCTTCAGTCCTAGCTTTTTCTGCGGCCTCAGCGACCATCTTGTCAGCTTCAGCTTTGGATAGCTGAGCTTCTCCGATAATACGCTCAGCCTCGGCCATAATTTTCTGGGCTTCTGCAATTATTTTCTCAGCTTCTGACTTCTCCTTCTGGCCAGCCTCAGCTATCATTTTCTCGGCTTGTGCCCTAGCCTGCTGGGCTTCAGAGATGATACGTTCAGCTTCGTTTTTTGCCTTCTCCCTCTCGGCTTCAACGGTGGTTTGATTGGCCTCAGTGAGCGTTTTTTCGGCTTCCTTCTTGATTTTTTCAGCTTCTGCTTTGGCTTTCTGGGCTTCGGCGAGCATTTTTTCAGCTTCTGCTCTGGCTTGTTGAGCCTCGTAGACTATTTGCTCAGCTTCGACCTTGGCTTTTTCTTCAGCCTCGGCAATTACTCTATCAGCTTCGGCTCTGGTTTGATCTTCATCTTCTGCTGTGGATTGGTCCTGCTTTTCTATTTTTTGTAGAGCCTCGTCGAGCATTCTTTGGGCCTCGGCCTTGGACTGCTCGGCCTCGGCAAGCAATTTTTCGGCTTCCGCTCTGGATTGCTGGGCTTCAGAGGTAATGCGCTCAGCTTCTACCTGCGCTTTCTCCTCAGCCTCGGCCTTGGACTGCTCGGCCTCGGCTAATATTTTTTCGGCTGCTTCCTTGGCTTGCTGGGCCTCGGCGGCAATGCGCTCCACTTCTGCCTCGGCTTTCTCCTTAATCTCTGCGATTACTCTGTCGGCCTCAGCCTTGGCGTTTTCTTGAGCCTCGGCAATCATCCTGTCTGCTTCAGCTTTCATCTGCTCAGCCTCGGCATTCATTTTCTCCACGTCTGCTTTAGCTTTCTGAGCCTCGGCGAGCATTTCCTCGGCTTCAGCTTTTGACTGCTGAGCCTCGGCGAGCATTTTCTCCGCTTCAGCCTTAGCTTGCGGTGACTCAGTGATACTCTGACCGGCTTCATGTGTCCCTGCACCGGAGGGTGCTCCTTCAGTCTGCTTGCGCATCGCTTCCAGCTTCTCCAATTCAGCTATCCGCTGGCGCAACTGGACTAACTCTACTATTAACCGGCCTTTTGTTTCGTCAGTATCAGCCATATCCAGCTTCCTCAAGCTGTGGTGATTAAGATGAGTTAGAGCATGAGTTCTTATACTTGTTATAGTTGTACCATCTATTTAACAATATGTCAACTCCCGTACTCTTGTACTAAGGTACCCTTGACAGATTATAGAGCGATTAACATAGTACCTTGGGTGTTATTAGAGGGGGGCATTATAGGAGGAATGGGTGGGAAACTTGATGTTTTAGGGTTTTCCCGAGATATTTTACTCGAGTGCAAACCCCTGATCAGTGAAAAGATCCACGCAGGCTTCTACAACTTCGGGGTCATAGAGTGTGCCCTTATTTCTCGCAATTTCCTTCAGTGCTGTGTCTATTCCCAGAGCAGGCCGGTGAGGCCGGTTGGAGGCCATGGCCTCTATAACATCCGCCACAGCCAGTATTTTAGCCTCGGGGAGAATCTCGTCACCGGAGAGCCCGGAGGGATACCCGGAGCCGTTACATCTCTCATGGTGCTGGAGCACGATTTGAGCCACCTGGCGGGGGAAGTCGACCCTTTGCAGTACCTTGTAGCCCATTTGGGAGTGAAGGTTAATCATAGCGCGTTCGGTCTCGTTTAACCTGTCGGACTTGTCGAGAGTTGCGGTAGGAACATATATCTTGCCGGTATCATGAAGAAGCGCGGCTGTGCGAAGCCTATCTATCTGCTCATCGGGCAGGCCCATCCTCGTTGCTATGGCGCAGGCTAGCATGGCTACTCGCTGTTGGTGACCAGCGGTATACGGCTCCCTCAGTTCGACCAGTGATGCCATAACGTTGATAGTGTCATCAAGGATTCTCTGTACTTTTTCAAGACTCTGTTTCAGTTCCTCTTCCTTCTGCCTGCGCTCTAATTCGATTTTTTCCAATTCGTCGATTCGCTTTCGTGTCTCCATTAATTCAGATAGAATCTGTACTTTGTCTAGGCTATTCTTGAGCTCTTCTTCCGTCTGCCTGCGCTCGGATTCCAGCTCTTCCAATTTATTGATTCGTTGTCGAGTCTGCATCAGCTCCTCTAGGAGATGTTCCTTTGTCTTATCGGCATCTAGCATTCTTTGTTCCCCGTTATTTGGTAGTGATACTAGGATACTTCTATCCTCCCCTGCTACTCAAGTGTAAACCCCTGCTCTGCGAAGAGCTCCAGAGAGGCATCTACGACCTCGGGGTCATAGAGTGCACCTTTATTTTTCGAGATTTCTTCCAGGGCTTTTTCTACACCGGGAGCAGGCCGGTGAGGTCGGTTGGAGGCCATGGCCTCGATAACGTCAGCTACAGCTAGGATTCTGGCTTCGGGGAGAATCTCTTCGCCGGAGAGGCCGGACGGATATCCGGAGCCATCGAATCTCTCGTGGTGCTGGAGCACAATTTGGGCCACAGGACGGGGGAAGTCGACCTTCTGTAATACTTTATAACCCATTTGAGCGTGAAGATTAACCATGGCGCGCTCGGTCTCGGTCAACTCAGCGGGCTTGCCAAGAGTCTCGGTGGGAACATATATCTTGCCAGTATCATGGAGAGTCGCAGCTGTGCGTAGTCTATCTATCTGCTCGTCGCTGAGTCCCATCTTCGCGGCTATAGCGCAGGCCAGTATGGCTACGCGCTGTTGATGACCGACAACATAAGGCTCCCTCAACTCGACTATTGAAGCCATGACATTGATTGTATCATCGAGAATTCTCTGTACTTTCTCCATACTGTGTTTAAGAGATTCTGCTGTCTGCTTGTGATTAGTTTCGAATTTTTCCAGTTCGTGTATGCGTTGGCGAGTATCTTTCAATTCCTTCAGGAGTTGCGATTTGGTCTCATCATCCTCTACCACTGGTATGCTATCAGCCAAGTTCATACTTGGCAATTCTTCCGATACTTTGTGGCCTGCTTCTTCCGTTTTTAGTCTCTTGGCAAATTCCTCGTACGCACAGAGTTGACAGCCAAGACTAGGTGGGTACTGCCTCTTGTGCTTTTCGCAATATACAAGGTTACCTTTTTGAACCGAATGCGGTATCTGCTCTTTTTTCTTTGCCATCTCCCCTCCTTCTTCGCCCGCCCCCAAAGAATTGATTAACCTCGCTTTACTACGAAGTCACAGCAGTAAGTAATCCGCTTTCTCTATTAAGACACGTCGTGTGTCGTATATTCCTACTCAGAATGATTGTTACATTGAAATACAATCTGAGTTATTGTCAGTGATACAATCTTACCACCTCTATTGGAATATGTAAACTCTGGTTCTATCGTCGGTATGCTAAGGTCGCTTAACACAATAACCGGGCAGTGTTAAAGGCGGGTATATTATAGTAAGAAGGAGAGGGTGATTCTTCGCTTCGTGTTATTCTCGTTAGCTCTTAATTGAGCGTAAAACCATGCTCCGTGAAAAGTTCCACGCAGGCATCTACAACCTTGGGGTCATAGAGCGTACCTTTATTCTTCGAGATTTCCTTCAGGGCTATGTCTATGCCGAGAGCAGGTCGATGAGGCCGGGCTGAGGCCATGGCCTCGATAACATCAGCAACAGCCAAGATTCTGGCTTCGGGGAGAATCTCGTCACCTGAGATTCCGTACGGATACCCGGAGCCGTCTAATCTCTCATGGTGCTGGAGCACAATCTGGGCTACGGGACGAGGGAAGTCGACCTTCTGCACTATCTTGAAACCCATTTGAGAGTGAAGATTAACCATGGCGCGTTCGGTCTCGGTCAACTTTTCGGGCTTGCCGAGAGTCTCGGTGGGAACATATATCTTGCCGGTATCATGGAGAAGCGCGGCTGTATGTAAATTATCTATCTTCTCATCTGGTAGGCTCATCTTCGCAGCTATGGCACAGGCCAGCAGTGCTACTCGCTGTTGATGACCGGCAGCATAAGGCTCTCTCATTTCTACTATTGTTGCCACGACGTTGATAGTGTTATCCAGGATTCTCCGTATATTTGCCAAACTCTGTTTAAGCTCTTCTTCCGTTTGCCTGCGTTGTACTGCTACCCTCTCCAATTCATCGATTCGTTGGCGCGTTTGCATCAACTCCAGTAGGAGTTGTTCTGTAGTCTGATAAATCTTTACGTCGCTTGCCTTCACACGTTGAGAGACTTCTGGTGCTTGCTGACTTTTTCCCTCTGCCTGGATACTCTTAACATATGTATCATAGGCACAGAGTTGACAACCGATCGCGGCTGGATAGTATCGCTCGTGTTTCTCACAATACTTTGTGCTTTTTCCCCTGCTAGGGAAACCAGCGCTTCTTTTTTTAGGCATTTCCGCTCGCTATCGTGGTCTAGGTTATTACCCCTGCTGACAATTGACGACTCTATTATACATTATATTAATTTCAATAGTAACTATTGCATGTTGAATACCTTCATGGACGTTAGACAGCCTTGACCCCGCTACATGCTGCAACTACAATAGGAAGTGCCTCCTGCGTTATATAAATTCACATCACCAGAGTTGATTGCCGCATGCTGCCAATTTCTGATAGCGACCTTAAAACCCGCAGCCTTCCCTTCGTTAATATTGCCATTATAATCCTGTGTAGCATCGTATTTTTCTATGAGCTAGCACTGAACGACTTAGATCTTTCCGTTTTTTTCTATCAACTTGGTCTTATACCTAACGAGTTGGCCCATGGCACGGATTATAAATGGTTGTCCACGTTATCCGGCGATTTGGTTGATATAGCTACACCCATCTCTAACTGGGTAACTATGTTTACCTCAATGTTCATCCACGGCGACTGGATGCACTTTCTGGTTAACATGCTTTTCTTATGGGTATTCGGTGATAATGTGGAGGATAAGTTCGGGCATTTCAGATACCTGCTTTTCTATCTGGTAGCCGGCGTTGCAGCGGCATGGCTTCATATCGCGGTGGACACCACTTCTGAGATTCCGACTATCGGGGCCAGTGGGGCTATTGCCGGTGTTCTCGGGGCCTATTTGCTACTGTTTCCCTACAGCCGCATCCGCACGGCTGTCATATTTTTATTTATCGTTATCGTTCGAATCCCTGCCTATTTTCTCCTCGGTTTCTGGTTCGTACTCCAGTTCATTAGCGGTGTGGGCTCATTAGTGCCTTCATTAGAAGCTGGCGGTGTGGCATACTGGGCACATATAGGGGGCTTTCTCCTGGGAATTGGCGTGGTCGTTATCTACAAGCTTATCAAACGTGAAAGTATCTGGCCGAAAGGGCCTGGGGGCGGAAAGTTAGGAGGGTATGGCAACGAGTTTGAGGTACCGCAATATTGGCGGGGTAGGCGGCTATAGATACGTTGTTATTTTCCAATCTGCTATAAAGGAAGGAAATGGTGTTAGCAATATTATACAGGGAAGAGTTGAAGGAATACGATTTCGGGCCAGGGCACTCGTTTCTGGGAGACCGTTATCTCTTGTTCTATAATTTCCTGAAGGAACATATTCCGGAGAACGATAATTACCGTATTATCGAGGCCGATTGGGCAGGTGAAGAAGATCTGCTTCTGATTTGTAAGGAGGATTATATTACCTTCACTAGGGAGTACTACAGGGCGTCTAATATGGGTTTGAGCTATCCGGGCTTGTTTCACCGTTTTCACAGTGGGGATAATCTGCCTGTTGGCAGACCCGGGAAACTGGAGGAGGCAGCGAGATTAGTGGTGGGGCAGGCGAAGAAAGCCTGCGACCTGATTCAAGGGGGTGAATACAAAAAAGCGGTTTGCTTGGGAGGAGGATTGCACCATGCCAAACCTTCTTATGGAGAAGGTTTCTGCCTCTATAACGATGTCGCTTTCTCTGCTAGGTATCTGGGGCAGAAGTATGGGCTACAGCGGATATTGATACTGGACACAGATGCCCATGCTGGGAACGGGACCTCGGAGTATTTCTATGAAGATGCCAGCGTTTTGCTTGTCGATCTGCATCAAGACCCGAGATTCCTCTATCCCGGGACCGGTTTCGCTCACCAGATTGGCTCTGGCGATGGCAGAGGCTTTAATATCAACATACCGATGCCTGTTTATGCTGGCTATGATTCATATAAGCTTGTTTTTAAGGAATTGGTTCAACCGATAGCTGATGAATTCAAGCCTCAGTTCATTATCAGGAACGGCGGCTCGGACCCTCATTTCAGCGACGGTCTGACTAATTTGGGATTACCTGTAGAAGGCTTTAAAATGATCGGGGAAAAGGTCAGAGAGATGTCTGGGAGCTGCGAGGGCAAGGTTATCGATTTAATTGCATCCGGCTACAATAGAGAAATCCTGCCTTATGCGTGGCTGGCCTTGCTATCTGGACTGGCTGGCTTCGAGACCTCTGTAGAAGAGCCGGAAGGGTTACCGCAGCGGTTCAGGCAGGACCCTTCCTTCGCGGAGACAGGGCTGGTTATAAAGGAGGTTAAGAGGAACCTTAAAGATTACTGGCGATGCCTGAGATAAAATCACAGGAGGAGAAGATTGCTTTATCGGTTTAGGAACAGAGAGCCCAAAATAGGAAAGGATACGTATGTAAGTGAACATGCCTTACTGATCGGCGATGTGAGAATAGGCGACAATTGCTATGTCGGCCACGGTGCAATACTAAGAGGAGACTACGGTAGTATCGAGATTGACTCTGGAACCGCCGTGGAGGAGGGCGTGGTCGTGCATGCTCCCCCAGACCAGGTTTGTAGAATTGGAAAGAAGGTTACAATCGGCCATGGGGCTGTAGTGCATTCCAAGTCAATCGGCGATCTCGCTGTAGTTGGGATGGGAGCGGTGTTAAGCCTCTTTTCAGAGATCGGGGAGGAAAGCATCGTTGCGGAAGGCTCTACAGTGAAATTGGGGCAAGTGATTCCGCCCAGAGTGGTTGTCAGTGGCAGTCCTGCCAGGGTTTCGAAAGATATTACAGAGGATAACAGGACGTTTTGGAAGTATGGGAAGCAGCTTTATATTGACCTTGCTAAAGAGTATATCAGGGATGGCATGCAGAGGATGGACTCTTAAAATCACTTACCACCACTGGCCCCTATCCTGGTAGGTCTTAATAAATCTCTCAATAGAGCGGTCGTATGTTTTCTCTACGTCTTTAGGGAAGAAGCATGCTGGCAGTTCGCCCATGCGCCAGTGATAAGTAATGCATTCGCAGCAGATCCCCTTTCTACTGCATGGCTCGTAGGTACAGTTGCAGACTGCCCTATTTTTTTCAACGTTACATTCTCTCATATTCGTTAGCCTTTGCTCGTTTCTGGAGGACTACCGGTCTAACTCTCACTTTACATGATGTGGTGGTACGGGAAGACGCAGTGCAATAAGCACTAATACAGAGGTAACAATACCCACAAGGTAAAGACCAGCCCCAACTGCAAGCCCGATAGCTGCCACTGCCCAGATGGTTGCTGCTGTGGTGATTCCCACAACTCCTCCCTCCAAGCGGATGATGGTGCCGGCTCCTAAAAAACCAATTCCTGCTACTATACCTGCGGCAACCCTTGCGGCATCAGCCTTATCACCGAAACCGTATAGAGAGGCAATGGTGAACAAAGCTGACCCTACGCAAACAAGTAAGAGCGTGCGCAAGCCAGCTGGCTTGTCTGCATGCTCCCTCTCGAAGCCGATAACACCGCCAATGATCGCGGCTATCAAGAGACGAAGTCCCATATCCAACTCTTCCCATGGGGTAAGCTGCCATACTTCCATTGTTCGTAACCTCTCTCGTTTACAGACAGAATAGTACGTTTGGTGTTGTCATTCTGGCATGCCTGAGTGCTCTTGTCAACGAGTCCCAATAGGAATTCAACTGCCCTTTGCTCAATAGCCACAAGCTCTCCCGTACATTGACAAAAGCGTGGAAGCGCATTTATATTGAGTTTGTCCTTCCTGATGTATTTTAATAGAACCTAGTGATACTCGAACATGGAGCGAATAGCCAACTTTATTTACAATAGATCAAGATTTATCATTATTATCGTTGTTATTCTTACCATCACGTCTGCGGTTTCCTTCACACGATTCAGCCTCGATACTGACTTTCTGAGTTTCTTCGCCGGCCGGAATCCGAAGGCGGTGGAGTACGAGCAGCTCAATGAAAAATATCAGACCGGCGAGAGCATCTCTATCTTCATAGAGCAGAATGGTTCGCTTCTGGAGAAGGAGAACCTTGTCCATGTTTTAAGATTTCAGGAAAAGGTAGGAACTATAGAGGGCATCTCGCTCTTACAGAGTTTCCTTCCACCGCAGATATCTGTACAGGGCGATATTTTTATCATCGACGAAGCGTTTATTAGTGAGAATTATGATATCCTCAAGGATTTCATCGAGAACAAGTATTTCCTCAAAGAGCAGTTCCTTTCCACCGATAATCAGAAGGGGACTCTTATTGCCCTCCTGGGAGTAGATGCGGTAGCTGGTGATGTCGTCACGTCGTTAAAGGAGATAGTTCAAAATGAGGGCGACCTGAACATCGCACTGGCAGGAAATGAAATCATCAAGGATACCATATTAGGTTACCTCATCAGAATAATTGTCATTCTCTTCCCCTGCGCTATCCTCCTTGTACTATTGGTATTCTACTCTGTACTCAGAAGGCGTTTACTCACTGTTCTGGCATGGATTCCGGCGGGCTTCGGAGCATTGTGGACCTTCGGTACTATTTTCTGGAGCGGGCAGGAGTTGAATCTGGTAACAATCATCAGCCCCATGTTCATCATCGTGATGGGTTCCGCTTTCGGGCTCCATTATGTCAGTCATTATCTGGAGAACCTGCACAAATATTCTGACCGTCGCCAGTTGACTGTGGAGACCCTGCTCATGGTTGGACCACCCATATTCCTGGCTGCCATAACCACAATGGCCGGGTTCATTTCCCTGACCTGGTCGGATGTGATTCCTATGCGGGAGATGGGGATATTCGTCACTGTCGGTATCGGGTATGCTGGTTTTTTAGCGCTCTTCTTCTTGCCGGCTCTATTATCACTGATAAAGTTGCCATCGGCACCGCCGGAACCTATAGAAGGACGTCTGACAAAATTTGTGCTGGTAGCATCCCGGCAGAGGATTATTATAGTAGTCGTTTTCGTTGCTATTGTGGCTGTTTCTGCATTCTACATACCGAAGCTCGAGGTTGTATCTGACCAACTGATGTTTTTTAAGGATGGCTCGGAGATCAGGGAGAACTTCGCCAAGGTGGAGGAGCACTTCGGCGGCGCTTTACCACTGACGGGAGAGATAGAATCTCCACACGGCTTGGCTGATTTGAGCGATTATGAGTTCGCCAACGATGTCCTGGCTACCGAAAGAGAGCTGGAGAGCCTGCCAGGTATAAAGAGCGCCTTTTCGATCTTCGACCTTGTCAAGGGCATGAATAAAATGCTTACGGGAGAGGATGCCTACCCTCAGGACCCGCAGGTCGTAATGGGTGTGTTGATGCAGGTTGGATTGGAGAACATGGGGATGTGGGTTTCAGATGATGGCATGCGGGTGACGATCAGAACTCAGAACTTCGACTCGGGATATATTGCGGAACTGGACGATTTCGTTGCCGGCGATGATAACATCCGGGTTATCACCGGAATGCCCCTTCTTTTTGATGAGATGAACAGGCTGGTTGTTGAAAGTCAGGTCCGGAGCTTAGGGCTGGCCCTCGGCTTGATTTTCCTTATGCTCTTGATAACACTCAGGCGTATTGGAGCTGCCCTCGCGGGTATGCTGCCGATAGCCATTACCATTATAGCCATACTGGGTATGCTGTCGATGGCTGATTTCAATCTCAATATCATGACGGCAAACCTGAGCGCTATCTGTATTGGCGTGGGCGTTGATTATTCTGTACACTTAATATCGGGAATTTACTATTTCAGGAAGAGGGGTATGGATAGCGGTCAATCTGTTGATTCAGCGCTGGCAAGCGTTTCCAGACCAGTTCTGGCCAATGCTCTTGGTCTGGCTATAGGGCTTTCGGTACTTTTTTTCTCTCCGTTGAGACTTCATATACATGCGGCGTCGGTTATGTGGGTAGCTATGGTGGTATCGTCCATGGCGGCGCTGCTCTTGATACCGATTTTCTACAGGAGAGGAGGAGAAGAGGTAAGAGAAGTTGAGCCTCAGATTCCGTAGCCTCCTTTGTCTTATTACTAACGCGGGGTGAAGCAGGCTGAAGCTGTGGTTGTCATTGACAGTTGGCTGCTTGTTGTTGAATTATGCGCATACTCGTTATCACACAGGGGACGTATGGTGAGAGGATAGTACGCAATCTGCGTGAGTGCGGGCCGTCTGGTTGGACTGTGGAGGAGATCGCTCTAGTCAAGGCTCTACCTCCCCTCATTGATGAGCCTGACGAGTTTCTGCCTGATGTGGTACCTCAGGCCGAGCTTGTTATCGCTGCTGGCGAGTCCCCAGGTGCTGCACAGCTTATTCTCGATATAGTTGAGCGTTCTGGAGCTCGTTCAGTCATCGCTCCCGTAGATAACAGCTCCTGGCTGCCCCAGGGGCTTGCCAATCAATTACAGAGGGAGTTGGCTGAAAAAGGGGTTGGTGCGATATTCCCCAAGCCATTTTGCAGCCTTAGCGAGGCCAGCTACGGTTATCGAGGCAGCGCACGGCCTTACAAAGATGAACTCATATCTGAATTCGCACGGCATTTTGGCAGGCCTAAGCTGAGGATTAAGGTTAATCCTGAAACAAAGTTGATCGAGCAAGTGGAGGTAGAACGAAACTCAGCCTGCGGCTCGGTAGCCCATGCAGCAAAGCAGATGGTTGGAATATCTGCAGATGAGGCTGATACTAAGGCTGGACTTATCCTGCATCACTATCCCTGTCTCGCCTCCATGAACCAGGAACAGATAGACGAAAAACTCTACGATACTTTGATGCATGTGAGCGGCTACATAATGAATGAAGAGGTAGCGGAGCAGGTGAAACCTTATAAAACGCCTCAAAGATACCTGACCACAAGTGAGTATGTAGACGACAAATAATGGCTGACTTATATTAATAATGAGAAGATAAGAATATGAATGTAATTGACGTATTCCAGGTGAGCAAATCATTCAGAGGTACCAGAGCGGTGCATGACCTGTCTTTCGGTATGGCTCAGGGCGAGATTTTCGGCATGGTTGGCCCCAATGGCGCTGGTAAGACGACTACTCTACGTATGCTTATGGATATTATCAGGCCGGACTCCGGAGAAATAGAGATATTTGGTCAGTCTATAGAGGAACAGACGAAGAACAGGATAGGTTATTTACCCGAGGAAAGAGGTCTCTATAAAAAGAACACGGTCTTAGAATCGCTGGTCTATTTGGGAGCGCTAAAAGGAGTGAGTAGCAGCCAGGCGAAGGAGAGAGCAGCCGAACTATTGGAACGTGTTGGTATGGTACAGCACAAAGACAAGAAGGTTGAAGAACTGAGCAGGGGTATGGGGCAGATAATACAGTTAATCGTTACTATTTTGCATAATCCGGAACTCATAGTTCTCGACGAGCCGTTCGCGGGACTTGACCCGGTTAATACCGAACTCTTGAAAGGGTTTATCCTTGAGCAACGGGACCAAGGCAAGTCTATTATCCTGAGCACTCACATGATGAATCAGATAGAGGAGCTTTGCGATAGAGTCCTGATGATAAACAAGGGAGAAGCTGTACTGTATGGCAGCCTTATTGAGATTAAGTCTAGGTTCAGGAGCAACTCCGTGTTTTTGAAATGTGACTCGATACCGGAAGAACTACCAGGTGTTGTCGGAAGAAAAGAACATGCGAAATATACGGAGCTTTTTCTGGATCAACATACACAGCCTTCGCAAATAATAGCGACGTTAATTAACAGAGGCGTAACCTTAGAGCGGTTCGAGATATCAACGCCGTCTCTTAATGAGATATTCATTAAGGTGGCGAAGGGCGGGTAATGAAAAAGACGCTAATCATAATTAGGTATGAGTTCAAACAAATCCTGAAAAAGAAAACATTCATTGTCGCTACTCTGGCGATACCACTCTTGCTATTCCTGGGATATGGCATATATCAGGGAGTGGAGCACTGGCGCGAACCCGGTGCCCCAGCGGAGAAGAAGATAGGCTATGTGGATAATGTGGGAGCGTTCACTGAGTACACACGTCAGGATGATATCACCTTTATACCTTACACAAACGGTGAGGAAGCCAGAGAGGCATTAGTTGCTTGTGAGGTCGCTGAATACTTCATCATTCCCTCGGACTACCTCTCCAGCGGGCTCATCACCAGGTACATAATAGAGAACGAATTTGAGGTTCCAGACGATGTCTGGAGGGGTATAGAGGACTTCCTGCTCTCCAATTTACTGGGGGACGAGGTTAGCAGTGAGCTCTTAGAACGCGCCAAGGTTCCAATGGGGCTGAATACCATACAGCTGGATGAAAGCGGTGAGATAGCATCGGAACAGGACGCAGCAAGCAGGTATGTCTTGCCCATTGTCTTTGGTCTGCTATTTGCTTTCGCCATATTATTCTCGTCAGGTTACCTTCTTCAGAGTGTAACCGAGGAAAAGGAGAACAGGGTTATAGAGGTTCTCCTTTCCTCTGTATCATCAAGTCAGCTATTAGTGGGGAAGGTGCTAGGACTCGGCACCGCGGGTCTGCTCCAGATAGCCGTATGGTTTATCGCTATCTGGATTTTTATCAGGATAGCATCGGTAAATATCCCGTTTCTGAGTGAACTCTCTATTACTGCAAGTGTCTTTGCTTGGGGAATAGTGTATTTTATCTTGGGCTATCTCTTGTTCGCTGCCTACTATGCTGCCGTCGGTTCGCTGTGCTCCACTGCCAAAGAAGCACATAGTTTGTCGGGCATTATCGTTCTACCTGCTATGCTGCCGCTCTGGCTCAACTTCTTTATCATCGGCAATCCGGAGGGTGCCTTTGCGAGAGCGCTTACCCTCTTCCCTCTGTCAGCCCCCATAGCAGCCATGATGCGGATTTCGAGAGATTCCTTGGCTGCTTGGGAAATTGCTCTTAGCATCATTATACTGGTAGCATCGGCGATATTAACCATATGGATTGCGAGCAAGTTATTCCGCGTGTTTCTCCTGATGTATGGCAAAAAACCTGGATTGCGGGAGATAGTGAGGTGTGTGAGGGAGGCGTAGCTACGTCTATTATAGGCAGTAGGCTATTTCATTAGAGATGGAGGTAGAGCGCTTCTCGCATCACCAGCCGATGTTATTCCAGCCCGCTTTAAGTTGTCTGAATATCAGGGTGCAATCTTCACTGAGTTTAATCCAATAAGCCCTGCCGCTTATGAGGCCGGTAAGGTTGCTGCCAAGAGGGTCGTTAGGGTCGTAGACTCTCCATTCCCCGTTATAATAGCCCCACACCCGGATAAGCTTGTCGCTTATGGTCGCCAGCGCATCTTCCACAGGTATCTCCAATTCTCCGTCCAAGGCACCCCAGAGAGAGGGCTCGGTAATTGTGAAACATTCGCCGAGAGTCAAGCCTGCCACTGTGGCGCTGACTACCTGGCAACCAAGGGGTAAGGTAGGGGCAGGGAAGGTCGTGGTAAAAGTGCCAACTGTGTTAGTCATCAGGTTGGGCGCAAATATCATGGTATTGGCGATCTTAAGGTCCTCGACAGATGTCTGAGGCTGAAATCCTGCGCCGGTGACCTTAACCGATGTACCGGGCGGTCCGCTCTTGGGGTCTAGAGTTAGGTAAGCTGCCTTCAAGCAGAACTTTCTCTTATTCGTCGGCTTAGGTGCTACATTGCCCAAAATATCCTGCGCCCAAACTTGGAGGTACCTGTCGCAATCAGCCCCTACATCTTGGAAATAGGCATCGTCTGTTGGCGGCGCGGTGTAACTGATGCTGAATGCGCCCGATGAATCTGGTGTGGCGTTCTTCTTTATTGCGGTGCCGGCACCCTCAATAGTAACGGTTACCGCACCGGGCGTGCGCTGTGGCCAACCGGTTCCGCTAACCGTCACTGTCCCACCTTTGTAGCCTGAGTATGCAGAGAGAATTAAACCGGGTCGAGTAACTGTAAATGGTTTTGTGCTTGGCTGATCCTGCGGACCGACACCGCTTACTTTAACCTCTACTGTAAAAGATTCTGCATCTAACGGGGTGCCGAAACCATTGACCAGGTCCACATATGGCACGGTAAAATAGGTAGCGCACAAGCAGCCGTCGGAGTCAAGCTGGATCACCCTGTTGTTCATGGGCATTCCATCGAATGTTATATTGCCGATTCCAATGGTTCTTCCCGCGAGATCTTTGTCGCAAAAGCTTACTGATACCTTCGTGCCAATCGGGCCGGATGTTGGGGATAAGGTTAACGTCGGTCCTGCTGCGTCTAATGTTACGGTTGTGGCAAATGATAGGCTGAAAGTCAAAGCAAGAATAATAAGAATTTTAATTATATTGACGAAGCTATTACTCATTATATTCTACTTGCTGAAATCTGCTCAGCCTATAGCTGTACTATATCAGTGCAGCCCGGCTCCGGCGGTTGCGTGGATTATATTATACACTTTTTAGACGAATTATCTACCGATTATATCTGCAATTAATTATACAATGGGGAGTCCAGTACTTGTATACGTAGCCAGAATTTGGCATACCTTAATTGTTGTACTGTAGCTTATGCTGACGAGGGTAGCACGTCTAGCTTAACGACAATGTCTTTCACAGCCGCAATGCTGGGGGAGGTGTCCTCAATATCAAGTATAGGCTTGCCGATGAAATCGTTTTGAGCTATATTGTCATCTTCAGGAATACAGCCAAGAATTTCAATATCTATCTCACGGGCTGATTTTATTGCCTGCTCTTTCTCTTCTGCTCTTATCCTGTTAATGACCATCCCCATCCTGCTACATCGTATCACTTTACCACTCATTGCCATTTTCTTAATAGTATCTACAACTTGAAGTCCCCTAGCAGATTTATCGGTAATAGCTATAAGTGTATCTATGTTTCGCATCACATTTCTATGTATTTGTTCCAGCCCGGCTTCACCATCGATGATAACGATGTCGAAACCCTTGGAAAGTTCTTCTATAGCGCTTCTCAGAAGGTCATTGACTGGGCAATAGCACCCGCCTGCCTCCGATCTTCCCATAGCTATAAGGCTGTATCCATCGAGTTCTGTAAGGGCTTCAAATACCATATAGTCGAGCATATCAGCTAACTCTATTTTCCTCTCATCTTTCGCTGTCCTTGCCGTCCTTATTATCTCGTCGCGTACTGCTCCCATGGTTTTTTTTATATCGACGCCGAGAGCGATAGGGAGACCCATTGCAGGGTCAGCATCTATGGCTAAGAGCTTAAGATGATTTCCGCTACTTACAAGTATTTTAATCATTAATGCTGTGAGTGCGGTTTTCCCTACGCCGCCTTTGCCACACATTGCAATTAATCTGCCATTTAAGTTATTCGATTTTAAGGATTCCTGCATATGGTCATCCCCCGTATCAAGTTATTTGGAGGAGTTGCTGGCGACTCGCCTCTTTCGTCTGAGGCGGATGATATCCCTGATTTCATCACAGATATCTTGCTCTGGGCACTCTGTACAATCGGCGTACTCGCTAGTGCACTCATAAGAACCATCGTCTTTTACTATGAACTTGCTGCTCAATGCCTTATCCTTGATCCTGTGTACATCAGCAGCTATGCTTTCCAGCCCTTTGACATCCTCCTTGCTTGAGGTGATGAAGATAACCTCTGTCGCTTCTATTACCGGCAATTCCGATTTATAAATCGCCATCAGGGCTCTGCCCAAAACCTCAAAAGTTAATCCTTTTTCCACTGCCTCCTTGCTTACCCTGGTCCACATCCGTTGGCGCTGGGGTGCCGCCCTAACCATATACCCCTCTATTTTATTCGAGATAACGTGATGTTGCTCGAGTAGCAGGTGATGCTGGGCCTTGATTTCGGCACCACCAACAACGAGCACCTGCGCAAAGGGCAGACTCTCACCTATTGCTTCTTGAATATCGGGACCTATTAAGTTTATTACGCCGTCTCTAACCAGGGATAGGTTCGGGGTCCATAAAAGGAATGCACATGAGGCAACGCTTGGGTTTCCCAACTCAACGGCTGTATCTTCCTTCAGGATGAGATTTGCTTTTTCTAAGTTGCCAACAAAAACAGGCAAATCTTCCAGAAGCTCAGCAGACCCCGTAGGACACCTTATTTCCCTGAATTGTCTTTTCCTCTTTACATCATTCAGGTATCTAGACAGTTTCTCTATATGAACATCAAAAGGTTCCAAATTGTTACGTTCCTTCTTCTGTTAAATATTCATAATGGGTGATCTGCTGATGATTAGCGGAATTCGTAAACTTTAACTTCTATTTAGAGCTCCCTGTCCTGATAAGGACAGTCTGCATGAAGGAGCTAAAAGGCTTGGCACATTGGGGGATAGGAACTTGTTCGGAGCTTGTTTACACCCTGACCAAGTTAGGCTGCACTCGCTTTTTCCTGTGCAATGACTGCCGCTCCTATGGCTCCTACAAGCTGGGGATCTACATCCACTGTTTTAATATCGACCTTCAACTGCTTACCTAGGCTCCCGACTAGTCTTTCATTCTTGGCACATCCGCCTGTCATGACAACGTCTTCTACTATACCAATAGTACCTGATGTAGCGGCTAGCCTTCGTACAATAGAATCGTGAACCCCGGCCACTATGTCAATTAGATTTATACCTTCATTCACTAAGGTTACAACCTCGGACTCGGCGAATACACAGCATTGGGATGAAATCTTAGCGGGTTCCTTCGATTGAGCAGCTAGCGACGCAAGCTCTTCCAGCTTCAATTCCAAAGCTTCAGCAACGAGTTCAAGAAATCTCCCGGTCGCAGCAGCGCACTTATCATTGGTGTTATATTCAAGTACCTTTCCTGCCTCATTAATACTGAGTGCTCTGATACTCTGACCGCCAACATCGATCACAGTCCTCGCTGAGGGAATTAGCCATTTGGCCCCTTTGGCCAGACATGGCATATCGGCCATATCCAGATTAGCGAAGGGGACCCTTTTTCGGCCCCAGCCGGTGCTGACCGAGTAAACCACGTCTTCCTGAGACAAACCAGCTTGTGAAAGCGCTTTGTCCAGAATGTCCTGCGCTACCTTCTCAGGTACCGCCTTAATCCCCCTTATCTCTGAGGATACAATCTCTCCATCTCTTAATATAACTGCTTTAGCAGCCAGGGTACCCAAATCAAATCCCGCGACTATCATCAACCCCTCCGGAATCACTACCTATTCTGATTTGCTAATGCTTCTCTGGCAAAAAGCGCTGCTCCCAGGGCACCTATAAGCTGGGGATCCACGGTAAGCTTCTGCGCACTTACCTGCAACGCTGCCTCCAAGTTCTTGACCACACCGGTGTTCTTAGCAACCCCGCCTGTAATACAAATATCTTCCTCAACGCCGACCCTTTTAACCAAGGCTTTTACCCTCTCAGACATGGCGTGATTGATGCCAGCCGCTATATCAGCCACCGCTTTCCCTTCGTAGATGCTGTGTAGCACCTCGGTCTCAGCATAGACACTGCAAAAGCTGGTTATGGAAACCGGTTGCTCTGAACTGAGACCCTGAGGCCCGAGGTCCTCGATTCCTATCCCCAGGACTTTTGCCATAAACTCTAAGAATCTTCCCGTTCCCGCCGCGCACTTATCGTTCATAACGAAATTCACGAGTTTACCATTCTCATCAACCTTGATAACCTTGCAATCTTGGCCACCGACATCGATAACAGTCCTCACCGAAGGGATAAGCCACTGAGCCCCTTTGCCATGGCAGGATATTTCAGATATGTTGCCACTGGCGAAGGGGATTTTCTCTCTCCCATAGCCAGTACTGAAACAGCCCTCTATGTCTTTGTACGTCATGCCGGCTTTGGAAAGCGCCGCATCCATGACGTCGGATGCAGATTGCTCAGGCCTAGGTCTGACCCTGATTATCTCAGAGGCTACTATAGACCCGTCTTTCATAATAACGGCTTCAGCACTTAAGGAACCTACGTCACAACCAGCGATAACCATAATAGCTTTTTAGCCTAACGTCGATATGAACTCTTCAATTTGCTCTTTGATGACTGACCCCGGAGTAATCCTTTTATCCAGAATATCCGTTTCCAATCTTAGCGTGGGGATGCCCAACTCGTTCTTTAACTTATCTGTTATCAGCCGTAGACAGCCCCAGGTTTGCTTGCACGCCAGATTACCGGAGTAGATACATGCGTCTATGTCTAACTCCTTGGACAGGAACATCATATCCTCTGCCCAGCCAGCAGGGCCATCCCAGGCTCCCTTATGTTGCCTCGTCATGGGTTGATTGAGGGTCCTGTCGGCCAGACCCTCAATCATAGTATCTATGCTTGATGTGTCTATGACCTTATCCGGGTACCAGCCGAAGCAATCTTGAACAAAAGCTACTCCTACTTGCTCCAGCCACCTGAACAGCTCCATGTCAAAATAGACGCCACTGTATGTCCATAGGGTTCTGGCTCGCTGATTGGGGAATGCACCTTCCCCCTTTGCCACAAGATCCTTCGCGGTATCACGGGCGATTTTAAAGTATTCTACAGCCTCAGGGCGTCCTGACCATATATATTTCATCAATTCAACCAGAACGCAATATATATTGGAGAGGGGATAGGGCTTTGCCTTTTTCAGTTCCTGAATTTCCCAGTAGAGCTCAACCTGTTCATTGGAGTTTTCCAGAATCTCCCTGAGTCTATCATAGTCTACTTTCTGTCCTGTTACTCCCTCCAAACCCTCTACCATCCGTCTGAATTCTCGCCGGTAGTACTGGAACGAACGCTCATCGTGGTAATAGGGCGCATCGAGATTGAAAATGGGAACCTCCCATGTTTCAGCCATCCATTCGTGGAGCTTTGCGTTGGGGTCGCAAGAGCCCGGGCCAGCGTTGATAATCACATCGGGTTTCATCTCCGCCTCCTCGATAATCATACCCACGCTTGCCTTATGGCCTCCGCATATACTGTCGGGGAGGCCGGCGTTTATCGGTGCATCGATGTACTGTTCACAACCCAGTGCTAGTACCGGAATGATGCCCGCTGCCTCAGTACAGACCGGAGCCATATCCATAGCATCGAGTAGTTCACGGGGGAAGTTAAAGCAGTAGAAAGCAACCTTTTTCCCCTGTGCCCGCCTTTCGAGAATGCTGGTCAGAGCTGTATTGAATATTTTCAGGCCTACGATAGACATCTTCACATAGTGAGGGTTAGTGAATCCCTTGAGAAGCGATGCCGCATCTGGCGGCAAGTCCGCGGCCAGCGCTTCGAGGGCGGATACATCTTCGGGTAAAGCGGCAACGCCACCCATCAGTGCCGCAGTTTCTTCCCAAAGTGTTGGTGTCCTTACCATTTTTTACCTCCCTATCCTTTCTAATAATGCTTGCATGACTACCAAATAGAATTCATGTCAGCTAGCGACTGGAATTTCTATTGTATTACTTGCCTATCTGCTCCAGGAATGCCTGCACCCGAGTGCGGAATCTACCTGTATCGGCTAGCGGACCATATTCCCTCTCAATCTTCAGAGTGGGGATGCCTGCCTTCTCCAGAGCCTTCTGCTCTAAAACGTTTTCGACCCCGTGAAGGTCACAGAACTTTATCGATTGCAGGATCACTCCGTCGACTGCCGCCTCTTTAACTGCGCTCATCAGGAAATCGAGCCTCTGGGGAAGTGCACCATACATGCGAGGGCAGGGTATATGATAGTAGTAACGGGCTGTGATGCTATCCATGGGGTCGCCTGTTTCCTCGTCCAGGTCCCAGAAGAACCTTGCTCCGAAACAAAGCGAGTCGGTAACAACCAAGCCGCCGATGTCCTCAATGAGTTCTATGAGTTCGGGGTCATCGTTTATGCTTCCTACTAGCATGAGCCTCGCTCTGTAGTCGGAGATACCCTCTCGGCTACGGATTTCGATGAGTAATTCTCTCAACAGTTGATTGAATTTCTCCCGGGGCATGGAAACACTTGCTAACAGGATTTTCAGGGTTTCCGCACCTGAAATGGGAGGGTTCTTCTGTGTCCTGAGTTCATATAATTGCTTGAGAAGGCTCCGCGTTTCATTATATACTTTTACGGCTTCCTTGAGTTTCTCGTCTTTAATTTCGATGCCGAAGGACTGCTCCATTGCGTCCTTGAAAGAGTTGACCTCTTCTCTGTACCACTGCAGTCCGTCATCAGTGATTACGTGGGGGACAGGGAGCATATACATGAATGAAGGGGTATTCTGTTGGGCCTTCCAGTTCTCGAACCCGCGGCGCGTGTGGTCACATCCATTGTTGAAGACAACACCATCGAGAAAATCATACTCACCGGTTAATGCCAGTTCCAAGATGCTCCGAGCGAAGCTACAGTTGGCTATTCTGGTAAGCCATGTATCAGCCAGTGAAGTACCGACACAGCCCGTTCCCCTTATTCTGTAGGGGAGCATACCGGCAGCGTGGATGATTTCCTCGGGTACATAGGTACAGGCATAACCAACTATCTTCCCGCCCTCTTTCTTCCAGTCCTCGAGATACGGATTTGAAAGGGTCTCGCATATCTGGGTTAGCTCTTCCGCTTCCTTAGTCACCATCTGTACTTCCCTCCATCCGCTTTTTTTATTGTACGAATTAAGCTTCGGTTCGGTTACCCATATCAAGTAAGCCTACGATAACTTGTCTATACGATTGTTTCCAGGCGTTTCGATAAGCGTTTGCCAAGCGATACAATTACTAGGGTAGGAGGCACTCCGAAAGCATCGGGTATAACGCTGGTGTCACAGCAGTAAAGGTTCTTAACCGATGTTTCGAGGTTGGAGTCTACCAACTGCCCCACTCTAACGGTTGCAGCCGGATGCCCAACGATTACTCCCGAATGGTCGATATTATAGGGGTCGCACCCCGCTTTGATGAGTATCTTTTCAGCAGCCGCAGCACCCCACTCCAGTCTGTACATATCTCTCTTGGTGCGGGGCTTGCTTATCCTTCCGTCCAGATGAATCTGACCGTCCAGCTCATCCGCTATTTTAATCATCACTCCTATCGCTTTTCCCCAGCGGAAAATAGCGTTCACTGGTTTCTGAGGTTTTTCCTGTAGCCTCTGCAGGCCCCAGAACATCCGGGGTCCGCTCACATTGGCGAATGTTACCCCGTGTTCATCATCATGACAGCCGACGGAGAATAGCATGTCACGCATGCCGCCTTTGCCTTTTTTGAAGTAACCGAAGACCATAATCGCCGGATCGCCTGTGAACCAGCTACCGGCATCATCGAATCCCGACCGTTTCAGGATACGGGCGGTACCTATGCCTCCGGCAGCACATACGACGATTTTGCCGTTGATTTCGTACTCCTGACCATTGCTGCCCCTGGCTCTAACACCACCTGCCACGCCGTTTTCGATGATAACGTCTCTAACGGTCACTTTTGGAAGTATAGTGGCTCCATTTCTCTCGGCTTCTTCGGCGAACACCATTCCGGTCCATTTGGCGCCCCTGGGGCAACCATACGGGCACATCGGACATTCAGCCTTGCACTTAGTCAGGTCGACGAACTTGTCTATTACTTCCCAGGGATAGCCAAGCTCCTGCGCTGATGCCAAGAGACGCTTTGGCCCTTCACCGAGCATGTCGTCAGGCGTCTTGTTGACCCAGCAGTCTTTCTTTGCTTCAGCGAGTTCCTCGGTGAAATCTATCCCATACTGCTGCCACTGACCGGGATGCGGTACGAAAGCCGAGCCTGCATATATGAGAGTGCCACCTCCGAAGCCCTTGCCCTGGACTATCCAATCGCCCTCTACGGTTCGGAATAAGAAACCGAACTTCTCCATGTATCTTATTGGGGCCAGCAGTGAGCCGTAGAACATCTTGCTGTAAACGCCTTTTTCTATCAGGATTACCTTTTTCCCCTTTTGGGATAGCTCCTTGGCTATCGTACATCCGCCGGGACCAGCCCCCGCTACTATTACATCTGCTTCCAGTTTCTTGAGCTTTTTAGCCATTGTACTTGAATGACTCCTTATCACTTAGTTATTGAGGAGATTATCTATATGATGCTGGCATAGTCTGGATAAAGCTATACCTTGTGAGGATAACTTACTTCATTGGACACATGTCGTCAAGTGAATAAACCAAACTTTTGTCTAGTTTTTTCCCCTGCGCTGGTCGTGAGAACGTACTGCGAATGATACGTCCTATAGATGGCACAGGAGTGTAAGGTCTGAATTAAGCAGGGCACATTGAATAGCAGTCAACTCGATTAGTGTAGAAAGCTATACTATAACGAAAGTCATTTATCATGGGTTGTGTGGTATCTTCTCGATACTTGGTGCAGGTTGTTCTTGCTCAAGCCTTCGCCTGATTAGTTGCGCCAGAGTCTCCACTGTCTCGGGCCCTAGAGCACTCAGTAATTCAACGAGTTCATCCAGAGAGAAAACTTCATGAACGTTTATTGCCTTCCGCCTCAGGGCTATGATAAAAGCCTGAGCCCTGTTGGGGGCTTTCAGTTTCGTGCACGCTTGGTATAGTAACATTTTCACGGTACTTGCGGATGTATAGAGATGGTTGGCGATCTCCTGATTGGTCATTCCCCGAGCGACTAGGATAAGAACAGCCTTCTCTCCCTCCGTTAATTCAACGCCCTGAGTTTCTTCGAGTCGGGCAACCTCTTCGCTGGCTGAAGGGATGCGCTCCTCTTCAAGCCTCTGCCTCAGCACCTGTGCCACTGTTTCCACTGTTTCAGGCCCCAGTGAGACAGTCAACTCAACGAGCTCGTCCAGGGAATAGATTTCGTGGACACTTATTGCCCCTTGCCTAAGGGCGAAAAACACAGCTTCTATCCTGTTACGTGCCTTCATCTTGCTACATGCACTATAGAGCAGCATCTTCACCTTACTGACGGTCATACCGAGCTGATCAGCGATCTCCTTATTGGTCAACCCCCTGGCAACCAACATGAGAATATTACGCTCTCCCATTGTTAGTGTAGTGCTCTTTTTTCTCATCTCGCGACCTTACAGTGATGCCATAGTATCCAGGTAAATATTACCGAAGTAAGGATCATTTGGGTCAACGCATACACTCCCTTAATTTTTCGACTCAGGAGAGAAACGTCCTTGCCTTTGGGCATTCAAACGTTCTCCGAATAAAGAGATTCTCTTGACTACATCGACAACACTCTCGGAATCAAGTTCCTCCAGCCTGTAATACTTGCCATCTCCAGCCTCAGCTATCTCTTGGTTATACCCCAGCTTGAGGAAGCCATCGTCGTAATCTATGACCACCAGATATATACCCCGCTTTTTAATCTCATGTGCAATGGCTACTGCTTCCTGCTTAACGTTATTGACCATTGGCACATTACCTCTGCCATCGGAAACAAGGACCATAATGGGGATTATGTTCCTGTTCTTCCACAACTGTGTTTTTAAGACTTGGAGACCCTGATAAAGACCATCTGAAAGCGGGGTCTTTCCTGCCGTAGGAAGCTTCCTGAGATATTTTGCGGCTAAATCGACACTTGATGTAGGATATAGAAGGATTTTGGCTTTGTCCCCGGCGACGACAACGAAGCCTACCTTATCCCTTTTTTGGTAGGCATCCTCGAGTAACGCCATAACGGCTCTCTTGGACATCTCCATAGCCCGCATCGCTGCCATTGACCCCGATGCATCGACCACGAATACGATTACGGAGGAGACCTTCTTAGCCCTTACTTTTTCCCTGAGGTCTTCTTTCTCTATCTTGAGATTGCCTTTCCTTGCTGCAGAAGCCCTTATCGTGGCATCAATGGCGATATCTGTTGTTTTACCTTCAGGCAATCTTGCTTTTACATACTTACCGTCGTGAGTGCTCAGTGTTCTTGTCCTTCGCCCAGATCCTGTCCTCCGCTTCTTGTCCTTTTCTAACTTTATCTCGCCTTTTCTTGGTCCTAAGATGTCAAAGAGTTTTTTTTTATCCTTAAGCTGCTTGTCTACTGGCGAATGTGAATCCATCTCCCCATTACTGTCCAGGGTATATGTTTCATTGTCCTGCTCGCTGGTCTCGCTCTCAGGAGAAGGGGCTTTTTGCTCGATGATACTCTCGACCTTTTCCATTACTGGCTTCGGTTCCTCGAATGGCATCCTCCTCATTCTATGGGGCAGAACAAGTTCCGCAGCCTCTTTTAAATCCTCTACAGTAACCTTCGTCCTCTGGTTGTATGCCGCTATCGTCTTAGCAGTTCTGGCGATGAGAAAATCCGCTCGATGCCCGTGCACCTCGAACTCCAGGCAGATCTCGACTATGATTTTCATCAGATCTTCTGAAAGCTTGACCTTGCCGAGAAGATCCCTTGCCTTTAATATCCTTTTTCTTAGGGCCTCTTGCTCATTCGCATATTTCTTGGAAAAGGATTCCGGGTTCTCTTCGAACTCCTCAACAACCTCTATTATTCTTATCCTTTCCTCAGTGTGCTTCATGCCTTTGATATCTACGGAAAGCCCGAATCTATCTAAAAGCTGGGGACGTATCTCCCCTTCCTCGGGGTTCATAGTTCCTACTAGGATGAATCTGGAAGGGTGTGAGACGGAGATGCCCTCCCGCTCTATGATATTCACTCCCATAGCGGCTGAGTCGAGCAGGATATCAACCAAGTGGTCGTCCAGCAGGTTGACTTCATCTATATAGAGTATGCCCTGGTTAGCCTCAGCCAGTATTCCCGGCTCGAGGGCCTTTATTCCTTCTCTCAAGGCTTTCTCTATATCCAGGGTTCCAGTAACTCTATCTTCTGTGGCACCAAGTGGCAGTTCGACCACTTTCATTTTTCTCGTCAATATGTGGAGTTCCTCGCCGCGCATGTAGATTTCGCTGCATGTCTCACATTGAAGCGAAGGGTTGTCCGGGCTGCAATTGAATGGGCATCTGACCACCTCAATCTCTGGGAGAAGGTCGGCTAAGGCCCTAACGGCGGTGGACTTGCCGGTTCCCTTCTCACCCCTGACCAACACTCCCAGAAGGCCGTGATTTATAGCATTGAGTATTAAAGCCTGTTTGAGCCTTGGCTGCCCCACTATCGCAGTAAACGGTAAAACGGTCCTTTTCATCCTGCTCGACACTTAGCTATCACCTTCCTGTCTATCAAGCGTTGTAACTCTTTTCGGCGCACTTTTATAAAATGGTTTGGAATTAGGATTATAACTGATTCAACAAATGCTTTCCACTTTAATAATTGGATTGTAGCTAAAATGGTTGGAAGAACTAAACTAAAGTTTGGCTTTTCTGATTGACCAGAGTGATAGGAAGCAGTAGTTCAACCGCGATTCATTGGTACGCTTTAAGAATCTGCTTGACTATTATTTACTTTGTTTTTGCATTATGCTTTATATTGATAGGATAGTGCATAATCCCAGATAACAGGTGAAAGGAGAGGTAACTATGGAGAAGAGGAAATACGATGCTCTCATCGTAGGAGGGGGGCCTGGGGGGCTAACAATAGCGAGCCTGTTAGCGAAGGAAGGGGTATCTTCGGCTATCATAGAGAGCGAACCAAGTCTTGGTGGGCGATATCGCTCCGTTGTTTTTCATGGTTGCCGCTCTGACAACGGTGTTCGTATGCCTACGGCAATGGTTCGCAAACCAGAGGATACCTATATGTACAGATTCCTGGCTCATATGGGGATTGCTCCGGAGGGAACGAGGGAGATAGACTGGACTATGGGAATGATTAGGAAGGATAGTCCTGATAGGATTGAGTATTTCTCGATGGACCCGAGTAAGGGGGTGGATAATTTCTTTGATTTCTTTGCCTTCGGAAGCGGGCTGCCTATGGAGGAGCCATCGAGGAAAGACCTTAGGAGGGCCTTTAGAATTATGGAAGATATGTCCGAGGAAGAATGTCGCAAGTATGTAAACATAAGCTTTGCCGATTGGATTGATAAAAATGTCCAAGACCCTATAGCTAACACAGTTCTTCAAATGGCCTCACCGCTTATGGGCGCTGCTGCCGCAGATGTGAACTACGGAGGATTCGCCAATGTATTCGGCACTTTCCCTAGGGTTGGAGCACTCCTATTCTGGTACCCGACAAAGGGTACTATGCAGGATATGGTTATAGACCCCCTGACCAGGTATTACATGGATCAGGGGGGAACCATTCTAACAAACCGGAGGGCTCGAAGTATTCTAATAGAAGATGGGGAGGTGAAAGGAGTTATCGTTCACAATAATGAAACACGCTTCCTGGAGGAGTATAGGTCTCCGGTCGTTATATCAGCATTGCCGATTTTTCAGGCGATGGCGAGGAATATTCTCAGGCGTGAGTTTCTGACAGAGGACTGGGCTGAGGCCATTGAGTTATGCGGAAGGCTGACCTACGAAGACCTTTCGGTGTTTTATCTGCTGAGTGAGGAAATTCTTCCAAAGGATGGATATGGCTGGGTACATATTTTTGACCCTGACTATGGTCTGCCTACCTATGTAGGGGACTGGTGCCTGGGATATCCAACGTTTAATGTCCATGAACCGCCTGGGAAGCAATATCTCTATGCCTACATCCCTGGCGGGCTTCCCGATACCCACTTTGGCCTTATCTCCCCGCCCGAAGTCGTGAATGAGGCAGTTCGAAGGTGGGAGAATGCGGTTACGAAAGTGTTTCCCGATTTCCCCAAAGCCATTGAACATAAGGGTATGTCGCTGCAGCTCAACTGGGGAAGATATGCCTGGGCCAAGGTTCCAACTGAAATCGACCTGCAATCGCCTAACATCAGGGGGCTCTTTTTTGCGGGCGATTCAATTCGCTCTGTAACAAGTATGGTTTCTGATAAAATCTACCAGATGGTCTTCCCTCTGTACGAAATGGTGTCGAAATATATGCGCTCTTGAGTAGGGGGACTTGTTCTACTACTAACATTTAACGATAAAATTTATATAGTACTCAAAGAGGGATCGAAGAGCTGGACTAGTAGTGAAGGGCTCTGTGGTCGGGGATTAACGAAAGGAGGAGGAAACGTATGCTAAAAGATAAAAAAGAAGCAAGGGAACTCTTTAACCATCCCTTGATGAGGGCGATGGCTCACCGTAGAACGCGCCGCTTTCCCTTGGGCTGTGCAATGGAAGAGGGATCGCTACAATATACCTCTAAGAATCCGCCGGTGCCGCTTAATGAGATTGAGACTGCTATCCTTTGCTGGGCAGGCTCAGGGATAACCGGGCTGATAGCAGCTGATATGCCTACCAACGATGTGCAGGGAAGCATGTTTACCAGCTGGGCTGGAAAAACCACCCCCTATGCCTGTAATGTACACAATATGAAACT
The DNA here is from genome assembly GCA_011174795.1 of Dehalococcoidia bacterium. GTDB lineage: Bacteria > Chloroflexota > Dehalococcoidia > SZUA-161 > SZUA-161 > W281. Next base: position 8,963 of record DUEY01000064.1, on the reverse strand, counting down.
TTTCTTTACGGATGATAGTGGGCTCTATGTGTACGACCCCAAAGAGGCAACCAAACCTGTAGAGATTGAAACGGAGGAGGACTGGGACAAGATAATCGAGTATTTCAAGAGGGACACCAAGAAAATCTCCGAAGGAAGATTCGGGATGATACCTGATGCCCTCGTGAGGATAGTCCATTGGAACACCAACAAGCCCGGCACCACTATATTCATGCCAATAATCGATATATCGGAGCAGTATCTTGATGCGATAACTGCCGTTTTCATGGGAGAAGGCTACAAGGTATTCGATGACATTAATGGAACCGGTCCGGCAGGGATAAAGAAATGGATTGATGATGGGACACTGCAGGGACCCGATGTCCCGATTTCTACTATGGAATACACCATATTTCTCGGCAATCTCGCCCCCGCATTTCACGCGCTACAGAACATGCAGTTGGTAGCTGAAGCCATGGGACTCGGCTCCATTATTATGACGGGATACATAGGGATACTGGTGCTGCAGACCATGGGTTTCCGCTATAACATAGCTAAAGAGTGCGCTGGCGCTATGCTTACTATGAATCCTGTAGGGCTGGATGGCTATATCGAAAGCTTCCAACCGCCGTATTTTAAGAACATGGACGATGTCGTAGATGCGTTCTTTGAGAAGAAATTCGGCAGTAACGGGATGTATACGGCAGATTTCAGAGGGCTCGTGCCGTTTAAGGATTGGAAGAGAGTTCAGCCGGGGTATCCGGTACCAAGCAAACAGGTTATTCAAATTACCAAGGATTACTGTAACTATATATGGGATACCTTCGGAAGGTTCCCTGCCACCTTTGATACTATCGTGATGCCCGAATGGCTGCAGGTTCATCATCTTGAAGAAGAGTTCTACGACGAATACAGGCTGGGCGATATAGTGAATGAGACTCACAGGAAGCATATGGGGTTGTGGCATAGGTAGATAGCGCTCTCAGAGGAATCACTGGAACGTATAGTCCGTGCTGCACCTGCCTGTCAGTTCATCGATGTCTATGATGCCGATATAGACAGGTGCGCTTTCGATTCTATCCTCGGGGAGGGCTTGCCCGGCAAGCAGTTCCAGACCTTTCCGCTTTGCTTCAACGTCATCCCGCAGCGTAACTCTGCCGTAACAGATAACGCTTGCCCAGGCCTTTTCCCACTCGTCTATCTCAAAACAGACCCTGTTGTTCTTCCTGATACTCTCTAGCTTCTTCCCCCTCTTTGCTGAGTGGAAATAAATGGCGCCGTCGCTGTACTTAAACGCTACGGGAACGACATAAGGCTCACCGTTAACGCAGAGACCAAGCCTGCCGTGTGAATGCTTTCCCAGAAGATATTCAATCTCCTCATTTGTTAGCTCCCGCCAATTGTGTACCGTTCTTTGACCGATTTGCATGAAAAGACCCCCTGAGCGCTGTTTTGAAAGTAGAATAGGACGGCACTATCCTACATTAAGCCGTGAGGTGATGCAACAGATTAGGCTTATTGCCCGACAATCTAGTAATAATAAAGGCGACCGTCAGGTCGCCTTTATTATATTCAGCTGCCCTGGAATTGCTGGCACTATCTGTAATTTCTGACTTATTACTGCCCACTCGACAAGCAGCCATCACAGCGACAGCCGGTTACCAGGCGGCGAAAGTCGGCATCAGTGCTCCATGCACTATTTTTATAGGGGTGATGATGCTGGTTCTTACGCATCCCAGATTCCTCCATACACCGGTTTAATTCACGTCCAACCGAAAGGAAGTAATCTGTGGAGGGAGGAACACGGTCGCTCCAGGGAGAACCGACCTCTGTCTGCCACTGGCTCGTAACGGGGACGATATCTCGCTCTATAAGCCACTCGAAGCAACTCCGCCATGATGCTATACCGTCCTCTTCCTTGGTGAAACCGCTGGCGGCTGACATCTCAGGTCCCACCACGAAAACGCTACCAACATTTCCTTTACCAAAGACCTCGAGGCATTTCTGGAGGGAGTCGATCCAGTAATCCCTGCCCACAAATTTATGCTTCCCGGGCACGATCTCCGGCCACAGGAAATCCTCCCAGCAATCCATGTTGGGAGCAATGCTATCCATGCCCGCCTTCTTCAATTCACGTATTAAAGGTAGGTCCGGCCTGGCAGTCAGGCACCCCGAAAACCAGGTGGGTTTGCCCATCTCTTTGCGTACCTTGTCCATGGCGCCGAAGATGGCGATATATCTCTCCATCTCCTTTGCTGTGTCGAGCAGGCTGCCGCCGGTCATGGAGGCTTCCTTGATAAAGCCGACTTCCTCCTGTGCAGCCCTGTAGGTTTCGGCCGCATCCTTAGGAGACAAGCTCATTGAGGCCATGGGGCCGAAATCCTTGAACTCATCGACTGTTGAATCGAGGCAGCAGTAGACACACGTATCGCCGGTCTTGGTGTACTCGCAGTACCGCAGTGCACAGGCAAGCAACCCCTGCCGGGTCCATGACATGAATACTGAGGTCATCAGCGTGCCGCTGGACGTTGTTTTGTAGAGCCATTCCGTCGCGGGCTCGACGCTTATCTCGTCGATTGCCTCGCCATCCCTATGCAGGAAGAGATGGCCGTCATCATGCCGTACAAGCTCATAGGGACTGTTCCGGTCGAAACGGATGACAACCGGCGTATCGTCGGACAGGTCGAACTTCCACGGTACGGTGATAAGCTCTCCCTTTGTGATGCCCTGAATGTCCGGATTCCAAACGTGGTCAGGGTTCCAGAGCAGGAAATGGGGGAAACTCTGCTTACCGAGTTCGTGTATCAGTGGGGTGAACCTGGTGCCGTTGCGAAGGACGTCTGACTTGATAACGATGCTGCGGGGGATGTCCGGGAAACGTTTACACAGTTCTTCGATAAACGCGCTGCCTTTCTTGACTCCTGTCGACTGGTTGACCATTTTTCCCTTTGTCATAATAGAACCTCCTCCCTATATTGTTGTAAACTACTACGCCAATCGTCCACGAATGCTTAATATAGAAAGCTAACCTATCTCTATATAATCACTATAAATCAATGCTGATACTGCGAAAACAGGACGCGTGCGCCTTCTTACAGCGCACTGAGCCTGTACAAAGGTCTGCACCTCGGTGGGAGCAGAGCGATAAAGAGGATGCGCAACCCTTCTAGAATAGGATGCAGAATCCGGGGATGGGCATTTTATATCGTATAAAGGCTTAATTGTCAATAGGTGAACTGCCTTTTATTTTTCTGGGAATTGCATGAAAGGTACTATATTGTGTCGGGGGAATGCAATCATCAAGAGATGTATTGCTACGGCTTTATTTTAACAGCATACAACATCGCGTCCACTTCACCTCGGTAAGCGATGCTTTCCTCATCAGCCTTGACTATTTCGCTGCCGTCACGTTTTCTGAAATTCGTTATTTCGTAGACATTCATACCAGCGTCACGAAGCAGTGCAATAACATGCCGTATGTCTTCATAGTATATCGCTAGGTCCCATGTCGGGGTATCAAGCTCCAGATAGAGATGCTCAACATCTTTACGCAAGCTTTCCCTCATACCGTCAACGACCTTTCTCCAGACGCCACGAACATCGATCTTAACGATATTGGGATGTATTGCCTCTGCCTCGTTGAGCTCGTCGAAAGGGGTTGCGCTGAGCACGCCGGGGCGGTTTTTTGCTGCTCCCTGTTCTATCACTGACATGGACCGTGGCTCCTGGGGATACCTGTTCGATGTTACCATGCTGATAGTCTCCCGCTTATCAGACAGAGGCAGCTTATATAAAAGAACGTTATTGAGACTATTCAGTTCGATGTTTCGTTCCAGTATGGAGAAGATAGCTTCGCTTGGCTCAAATGAGTACACAATACCCCTGTCGCCTATGAGTTTGGCCAGGTATATGGTATACCAGCCGTAGTGGGAACCAACGTCAAGCACCCTCGGGGAGTGGCATTGACGGACAACTTCGGTAATGTGGGCTGTGACTGATGGCTCGTATGCGCCCTGCACTCTGTATGGACCGTAGTAATCGACGCCTGTATACCGGAACGGACCCTGTAATCGAAACCGGGTTCCCATAACCTCGGCCTCGAAACCATAGGTAATACTACCGAGGGGAGTTTTTTCAACCAGGAAAAGACATGCCAGGAAAATACGCCTACGCCAGTTGTGAGGCATAACGCTGTATAATCTGTGAAGTTTGGACCTCCTCAACATGACCGCTACGCCGGTTATTATGTTGAGGGCAGGTTGCTTAGTCATCAGTATGTTGGTCTCCAGAAGCAGAAATGCTCTCCGGTTTGCTGACACCGCGGACATTTGCGATAGCTTCAAACCCTGTACTCTGAACTGATTGAGCGGAGGTTTTCATCGCAACTATCCCGGCGAAATTACACCACTTGAGAAATACGTCTATGCTGTTGAAGCCGGTTTCTCTCAACAGCTTGATATGCTCAGTTAAAGTGATAGGCCTCAATACACCCCGTATGCTTCTTGCTTTATGCAGGATCTGGTCATCGGTCAAGCCCTGCGACCTCTTGAAATCCCAGTAGAGTTCTACCCATATCTCATCGAATCGTCCTTCTTCGGCTAGCACCTTCTCACCAAGGATTAGTGCCCCGCCGCTGCGCAGGGACTGGAACAACCTGTGCAATACCTTCGTTCTCTCAGCAATTCCCAGGAATTGCAAGGTGAACAGCGAAATGATAAGGTCGGCCTCCTCAAACTCTGTCTGCAACACATCCTGGCATAAAAAACGCACATTACGTGCGGAAACCTTTTTACGGGCATGTTTAACCATCTTCTCGCTGTTATCAATGCCGGTAAATATCACATTTTCCTTGGAAGCGTGTTTTCTCTGGAGTCTGTGTATGGTCTCCCCCGTGGATGCACCAATGTCGTAGACAGTGCTGCCGTTGTGTATGAACCACTCGCTTAGATTGACCGTCATATCCTGGATTTCTTCATAGAGGGGGATGCTTTTACGGACGTGACTGTCAAAGTGGTCGGCCACCTCGTCGGTGAATTCCCAGCCACCCTCTACCGCGCTTATCACGTCATCCACTTTCATGTGTCCAGATTTCTTTCTCATCGGCATCCTCCAAAAGATTGGAACATATAATACTGAGACACTCTAAAGAGAAATAAATAGATTTGTCAACCCTGTGGGTGGGGGTAGTGGGGGAGGAAAGCCGCCCCGAGGGGGTTCGACGTGATAGATGTAATTTACCTGCTTCGTTCTTAAAATCGCTCTTGGATATGGGCCTTTACCCGGTATCCTACCATAATACCCCTAGGTCTGTGACAAGGGGCATAAGATACCGGCATAGAATGACAGCTATTATTGCAAACGAGGTTTATAATATTGTTTGTGGATATATTTCAGACTGTGGGTGCCATATTTGGGACTATAGCACTAATAATAATTACATTACCCAAACTAATATGTTTGTTATATTCCGCCTCACGGAAATCAAGGCGTTTTGTAAAGGGGTTGCGGCAAATTTTTAGCGAATGGCGTTGGCGCAGAACGTTTTGCCCGACTTGGGATATTATTCAATTAGGTAAAATTGTAGTCACTGTTGAACAAGATTATTATCGTATGATACTCCCCATTAAGGTTAAGTACGAAAGTAGAGACCCCGAGCGCAATGTGGTGATATCGTGTGGTATGTCTGCATTGTATATGTATCATAAAGGGGAGGGTGGAGGAAAGGAGCCTTACTATCTACACGGAGTGCCAACGGTAGCAGACCTTAGATTAAGACCGGGGGATGTCGGTGAGGTGCAATATTTATTTCAAGGCAGTGAAATCGTGAAGCCTGAAGTTGGAGATAGTACGTCCTGTAAAATAATGAATATCGGGGTTGCCCAAATAGAAAGAGTGCACAGATATGTCGACCTTGGGCGGAATAAAACAATCAACGTAGATGTACATTGGGCAGTAGAAAATCAATAAAGTAATAGCTGAGTTGTGACGGTGCACCAAATTTCCGACCTTTTAAGTCGCTTTTTAAGTCACCTTCTGAAAACCCGGGTAACACGTGTGGGTAACCACGGCCAGAGTTGAACTCTGGGAACGCCCTCTATGTATTCCTAAGAGCGAAGGTAGTCTACCACCCTTTCGCATAAAGGGAATGCTAGTTGAATACACTAAAAGTTATGCATTTCAGATATGCTTCCGTGTCATGCATTGGAACACACGCCCGACCTGGAACGTTTGAAACCGCAGTCAGATGCTACAGGACTTCTTCTGGCTAGTCAGGCAAAAGAATCATGCAGTATTCCCGGCATAGTACAGTTCGCTCTGTGCATAAGGCTGCTCACCCTGAGGAATACCAACGCTTTGATACATCCAAGTACTCGAAGCATATTCCGGCACCGCTTTACTAAGTACAATCCTGTGATGATACCATCGGAATAGCCGATGCTAACGTAACGATGCGTAATATGGTCTAACCTGTAATCACGACTGATTCAATGATGCCGTAGCCAACTTCACCTTCGCATTTGAACTCGTATAGAACATCATCTACCCCCCCACTCATATCTTTCTGTACCTTGGGATCCTTAAGATCCAGTTTCTCACCATCTATGGCGTAGGGGCCCATCCACTTACCAATTAGCCAGCCTTTATAGCCCCCCAAATAACCCGCTGCCAATAAGTGAAACTCGACACCCACAGGTTTGAGGGATATCTCTCTCTTGACTCCATCGGCAGTGGTAATAATGAGTTTACCTAGTTTGATTTTTTCTGTTCCGGGCAAGTGCTCGAAATCATACTGAAGATCGATAATGGGAAGTGGAGTCCTATCACCACCGATAGGATAAACAATTTCTCCTTGAAAACTGAGGGGTTTACCTGCTGTACCTTCGTAAAACATGAAGCACATGCCATAGTCTTTGAACTGAAACCATGTCCAATGGGATGTCAGCTTCCCTATCTGTGGGAAAGGCTGCAGGCCTGATTCGGGCTGCCCTGAGTCCGGGCGAGCCCAGTAGGCCCCCGGCGGCGGCGTACCAACCGGCCTGACTCCCCAGGAGCGGTCTCTTGCGGCCCACCAGCTATCCTGCTTGATTTCGTAGGTCTTGCTCTCCACAACCACTTTACCGCTTGCACAACCCAACTGGAAGAAGCGACAGGCGTGATGCATTATGGCGCCTCTTAGACGTGTGAAGCTTGGAGCCGGTTCATGTAGTTTCATCCGTGCCTCGAACTCGATATCGAAGCTGATCCCATAGTCGTTCTCTTTCAGGCAGACATGTATCTTCTTGAGCGGTTCAACCACTTCGTACGAAAGTGGCCCAACCACGAGGCTATCGATGTCTGGCCGTAGCTCACGTGAAGCCCGTACTGTGTACTGTGCAGTCCCCCCTACAGCTACTCCTCCGAATGCATCCATCACATTCCTGTTGGTATATTTACCGAATCCGGTATCAACCATGACCTGCCCAGATTTTTCATGTACAGCAAGCCATGTCTTTTCATACCAGTTCCGATCGCTGGAATCCACGTGGTCAAATGTGGACACAATCTGATGACAGAGTAACTCATCGCTTTTCGTTATCATCACCGCTCCTTTAGGTGCTTACTCGTGTATGCAGATACAACGAGTATCATGTTAGTCCCTCCAACCCTAGCATGTTCGCCATCTTGACCAGAGGTTGGTTGTCGGGATTATAGTCAGGAGGGATACCGGGTATGTTCTTGATAACCCTCCAGAAGATAATGCCAAGTTTCAGGAAAGCAAACGCTTCATGATAGAAAAGGTTCTCAAGCTCACGTCCGAGTGCCTCCTGGTACATATGTATCGTTTCTTCCCTGACGGGTATCCCCTCCCAGCGGCCTTTAGCTATGGTGCTTTCACACGTTAGCCAGTCCACGGCGAGAAACCACGCCAGTTCGATTTCGGCAGTCCCAATGTGGGTCATGTCCCAGTCGAGGACACCCACAATCTCGCCGTCGCGATACATAAGGTTGCCCGGCCTGGCATCGCCCCAACACAGTGACACATGACGGGGCTCAAACCTGTTGTCATCGAACCACTTGAAGGCGGACTCAACCAGCTGGCGCGGCTGGACCTCTGCCCATTCAGCCATATTACGGTAGAATTTTATCTGATGATCCAGGACCTCGGCGCCGGTCCGGGGGGCACCGGGATAGAACAGCCCGAGCTGTGCGCAATCGACGGTGTTGATCCTCACCATGATTTCCATTACCTGTCGCCACATATTGCGCCTTTCATTGGGGGCGGCTTCCCAGAGGGGACCAGCGGGCTCATCGCCGAACTGCTGGGGGTCCAGCACCTCACCTTCAATCTTTCCCATTATATAGAACGGGGCGCCGAGTACACTATCGTCAGTCTCAAGCCAGAACATCCTGGGCACCGGGACATCACTGCCCTCAAGTGCTCGCATTGTATTGAACTCTCTGTCCAGGTGGAACTCAGGGAAGACTCGGAATACCAGTGGCTCCTCCCTGATCAACAGGTGTTCCATATGCTCCTGCCCGCTCTCCCGCCAATTGAGGTCAAAGAAATGAAGCTCACTGCCGTAGCCGCCAGCGGCCTTCTCCAATGGGCTTACCGAGATGCTCTCTGCCGCAGGCAGCTTCCTTCTGAACCAGGTCTCTAACTTGTTCCTCTTGATCTGCGGGTCCGTTCGTTGCACCATGTCGTCCCTCCTTCAAGGGCTCTCTCACGTTTCTCTTGCTGTCCCGGCGATTGTCCCAGGTGAGCTTACACTAGCTTACGAAGGCTGGTCTCTGCTTCCAGGAACTTGACTCGACCTCGTATCAGCATTACCCAGGATAAACACGCTCTCTTAGTGGTGCATCAGGCGCGAATGTGCTCGAGAATCTGCTCACACAGAGGAAATGCGAGTTGAAAACACTTGTCAGACATGGGCGAACCTATGGACCGAATCGAGTCGCCACCGAAGTAGAGTCCTTTGATATTCGGCGATTGGATATCGACC
>DUEY01000063.1 GCA_011174795.1 Dehalococcoidia bacterium | reverse complement strand
ACCTTGCCCTTCAACGAAAATTTAGATACGTCCATTCATCCGCTCCTTTCTACAAATTGCGCTGAAATTTGTGATGCATCAGCCAAATCACTAGGTTACTCTACTTTTATTATGGTAGCATCAGCCTGGGCTAAGCCTCCGCAGATAGCGCCCAGAGCATAGCCGCCGCCACGCCTCCTCAGCTCATACATCAGGTTCATGATAAGCCGGGCACCACTGGCGGTGTTGGGGTGTCCGATGGCAATAGCACTGCCGTTAATGTTCATCCTGTCCCTTATCTCTTTCAGCTTCTTATCATCACCCTCGGCAACGAGCTTGGTGGATACCAGCGGCACACAGGCGAAAGCCTCGTTTATCTCCATAACTGCCATATCATCGAGGGTCAGGTCGGCCTTCTTCAAGACCTTCTGCATGGCATACCCCGGTCCTTCAGGCATACGGCTGGCATTAATGGCAATTGATACCTGCGCAACCACAGTGGCTAACGGTTCCAGTCCGAGCTCCTCAGCCTTCCGGCGCGTCATCACCAGGATGGCGGTGGCACCGTCATTCATGCCGGGGGCGTTGCCGGCAGTAATAGCCCGGGTGTTGTACACTGTCTTGAGGCTGGCCAGTCTCTCCAGGCTGGTATCTGGGCGGTACTGCTCGTCAATGTCCAGTACCTTGGGCTCTCCTTTCGGCTGGGGAATTTCCAATGGCATAATCTCATCCTTGAACTTGCCGGCGTTCCAGGCGTTGCCGTAGTTCTGGTGACTGCGAAATGCCCACTCGTCCTGCTCCTGCCGGTCTATCCCGTACTCTAAAGCCACGTTGTCGGCATCGACGGCGACCGGGTTGAAATCCTTGTAGCCGAGCGCCAGCAGGGGGTCCTCCATCTTGACATCGCCCAGCCGGTAGCCGCTGAACCTGAGTCCTCTGACGATAAGTGGCTCCTGGCTGAAAGAGGTGGCGCCGCCGGCTATCGCCGCATCTATCTCTCCCAGGATAATAGTCATGTTCGCCAGCTTGACCGCGTGCATCGCCGAGACGCACGCCATATCGAAGGAGATAGACGGCGTCTCGTGGGGAAGGCCCGCCTTGATGAGGGACTGCCTGGCAGCGACGGGCGTGTAGGGGTCCTTGCAGGGAGACGTATCGCCCACCCCCCAGAAGACTTCCCCCACCATGTCAGGGCTGAGTTTGACCCTGTCGAGCACCTCCCTCATCGGGATAGCGCCCAGGTCGTAGTAATCGAAGTCCCTCAGCGACCCGCCGTACCTTCCGAAGGGTGTCCTCACCGCGCTCACGATTACAACGTCATTGTCATTGCCATCGTTCATCGTCTTCCCCTGCCTTTCATTCTCTGCACAGACAAGAAATCACCAGCCTCACTGGTCTATACTTCTGTGAAAATAGCTATGCTTATTGGGTAAAGCCCCCAATGTTGAATCAGTATATGTCACAAAGCATCACTAGGCAAGATTGAAAAATCTCGCAGGTGCTTCCGGTCTACTGCTCATAGAGGCAAGCTTATACCATAACTACGTGATAGATACCATGTTTCTGGTAACGGCTAAAAAACCCTCTTTCTGAAGCAGCTCAATATTTCGTTTAATCTGCGCCGGACTACCCTGCACTTCCTCGATGAGCTTCCCTTCAGCCATCGGGGACGATACCAGTAATGTTCGCAGTATACGCCCCCTCATCTCGCGATTCGACCCCTTGAAAACGCTCTGTTTAGTATAGTGCGCGCTCCTTTCGCTGAGCTTCATCCGTTTTTTCAACATGGCACCGTAGTCAAAGAGTGCATAATACCATTCTCTCGGATTAGTCCTGTCCAGTGTGGCATCAACAAGGTGAGAGATATCTTTGTCGGTCACTACCTCCCTCTGATGGAAAAAGAAGAATATGAAAACGGCGCGAATATTAGTCTCGATAAATACTACGGGTCGATTGAATGCAATCGCCTGTAGAGCAGACGCTGTATAGGGGCCGATACCGGGCAGACGCTGTAATAGCTGTGCAGATGAAGGCAGTTCACCGTTGAAATCATCAACAACTCTGTGTGCTATCCTGTGCAGCGCAACCGCACGGCGATTATAGCCAAGCCCCTGCCAGGCCTTCAGAACGTCGATTAGTGGCGACGCTGCCAGCGTTGCGAAATCTGGAAAAGCTTCAATAAAGGGTTTATATTGGTGAAGCACCCTTGATGTTTGCGTCTGCTGCAGCATAATTTCAGAAACAAGAATATGATAGGGGTTGTCCGTTTGCCGCCAAGGGAATTTTCTTCCGTAATCTTGATAGTAGCACCACATCAACTGCTCGAACTGAGATATAATTGCCGGGGTCACTCCATCCCGAGCCGGGAGCGCCAGGAACTCGCTTTCTCTTGACACGTAATTTAAAGCAGGACACATGCTATCTATACTATCTGTCTCAGCCCGATTTCCATGAAATACTTTGAATAGCGAGTGCGACAGGATTCGACATCGTCAGCCGTCGCCGATAAAGCGGTTCGTGTTTACTCTCCCCATGCCGCTCGGGCACCCCACTATTCAATGTCTCAATAGTTATAATACCACTTAAAGTACAGGTACGCCGATTGTTATAAAAAGATTACGTCCATGACTATCCGTGAAATACCATTGGTATATTATGCAGATACGCAAAACAGCTCCACATATGAGGAATGGAGGGGATATTTCGTACTTCCTCCGCTCTGATTTCAGTTCGCCACAGAAGTCTTGACAGTAAGCATGATTCCCTGTTAGAGTGTAGCCCCAAATTTTCAATTCTCTTATTGGTATACCGAGAATGAAGGTCAAGATAGTAGCCGACAGTGCATCAGATATTTCCCTGGACCTGGCTGAAGAACTGGGTATAACCATAGTTCCTTTAAATGTCCAGTTCGGAGAGCAGGTCTTCCGTGACAGGGTCGACCTGTCAACAGATGAATTCTACGAGAAATTGCAGTCCAAATCCGTGCTGCCCAAGACGTCGGCACCCGCTCCCGGTACCTTTCGAGACACCTATGAAAAGCTAGCCAAAGAGACGGACGCCATTGTTTCAATCCACATTTCGTCTCAACTCAGCGCTACCTGTGATGCTGCCCGACTGGCGTGCGCCGGCCTAGATGTCCCCGTCTCCGTCATAGATTCAGAAACGGCCTCAATGGCATGTGGTCTGCTAGCTATTATCGCCGCGAGGGCTGCTCTCCAGGGTGCCGGCCAGGCTGAAATCGAGGCGCTTCTGCACGACGCTATTCCACGCACCATTACCTATGGCGTTTTCAGCACACTGGACTATTTATACAAGGGTGGCCGCATCGGAAAGGCGCAGGCCTTTCTCGGAAGCGTCCTCAAACTGAGCCCGATACTGGCTATCAGCCGGGGCGAAGTGCTTCCTGTTGCCAGGATTCGTACCCGTCCCAAGGCGATCGCTCGAATGTGTGAGATAGTCCGGGGGCACGGCACTATCGAGGAGATGTCGATTATGGGGACAACGAATCCGAAGGATACGGAGGATCTCGCTAACCGACTTTCGCCATTATTGACCACCAAACGCATTTACTATACCACGATTGGCCCGACGATAGGCACCTACGTGGGACCCGACGCCGTCGGCGTCTCCGTTATCTGGAAACGAGGTTAAAGGAGCAAGTGAGAAGCCTGAAATGGACACCATGCAGATAATACTGATCGCTATAAATATCATCGGCGGCATACTCGTCATCGGGAGCTACATTCAAGGCGCACGAGCCCATCCCGGGAGAGTAGGAGAGGCCTGGGGAAACGTACCGACATCCATAAGACCGGTGTATACCATCTCGATGTTCACCGCAGCGGCAGGGTATTTTGCCTTCAGCTACTTTACTATATTTCGACTGGACCCTGAAGAGGTAGCAGCTACAAACAGCTTCAGCTACGCCATGTTCATCCTGGCGTATGCACTGATTCTCTTCCCATCTGCCATATGGATGCCGCTGACTTTCACCATGCTGGAAAAGCCGAGCCGCCTTCTGTGGTGGGCGATAAGGGTAACGCTTTTTATCGTGGGCACAGGCTCGCTGGGGCTGCTGGCACTGCTTCTTATACTAAACCACGAGGAACCGATGTGGCTTTTCTGGCTTGCTGTAGCCGGGGCTATCCTCTTCTGTATCCAGACCGCACTTCTGGATGCACTGGTATGGCCGGTATATTTTCCCCTTAAGAATAGTCGATAGAACAGGTGCTATGTTGCGTCTACCGGGGCTTGCCTGACCCTCTGCATAAAATATCGATGGGTATTGACTGCTCAGCAGCTCTAGGCTAAGGTCCCGCCGTCTACATATAAGGTCTGCCCGGTCATATAGCTTGAAGCGTCCGAGGCAAGGAACAAGGCTACCGACATGATATCTTCAGGCTCGGCGATGCGACCGAGAGGTATCGTAGCTTCCAGGGCTTTCAGGCCGTCGGGATTGGCCCACATGGGCTCGCTGAACTTTGTTTTTACGAGCGATGGCCCGATGGCGTTTACGCGTATACCGTAGCTTGCCAGCTCCACGGCGAGGAGCTGGGTGAGCATGACCACACCGGCCTTTGCTATGCTGTATGCTCCCAGCCCTATCGCCGCCTTCACCGCACCCGTAGACGCAATATTGATGATATTGCCCCTTTTCTTCTCCATCATCACATTCGCAACCGCCTGACTGCTGAGGAAATACCCCTTGAGGCAGACATTCATCACCTTGTCCCAGCCATCCTCGCGAAGCTGGATAAGCGGGCGCATGATGTTCATGGCTGCATTGTTGACCAGGATATCTATCGTGCCGAAGGTATCCAGCGTCTTCGCCACCATGTTGTCCACCTCGGTCTTCACACTGACGTTGGTCGGAATCGCGAGAGCACGACGGCCCAGACCTTCGATTTCCTGTGCCACCTTCTCCAGCTCCTCTGCAGTACGGCTCGCGACGGCGACATCAGCGCCAGCCTCGGCGAATCCCAGTGCGATCGACCTCCCGATGCCCCTGCTGCCCCCGGTAACAATAGCTACCTTACCTTCCAAGGAGAATTTGGGGATTGTCATCGGAGCCTCCTCTCTCTGATTAGCCAGCTATACCATATCATTGAACGTACATTTGAAAAGCCCTGAAAAATGAGCTTGAGTCTATTGCTACGAGCAGGCCGTAGTAATTATACCAGTTTTTCAGTTAATATTATTGCTATAAGCATCAGCACTGTGTATAAAGGCAAGAAAGATACGTTACAATTTGCAGCCTTGATGACGGGCACTAAAAAGGACGTGAAATATGCCAGATAATATGAAGAACCGAGGCCTCTTAAGTGATTACCGCATCCTGGACTTAACCGACTACAAGGGCATCTATTGCGGCAAAGTGCTCGCTGACCTTGGGGCTGATGTCATCAAGGTCGAGAAACCTTGGGGAGATGTTACCAGGAATATCGGCCCCTTCTACAAAGATATCGTCCACCCTGATAAAAGCATTTATTGGTGGGCTTTCAATACGAGTAAAAGAGGCATAACGCTTAACATTGAGACCGCAGATGGGAAGGACATGTTCCAAAGGCTGGTCAGGACCGCCGATATCGTTTTAGAATCGTTCCCTCCGGGATACCTGGACAGGCTGGACCTGGGATATCAGGCGCTTAGCGATATAAATCCCGGTATCATTATGACCTCCATAACTCCATTTGGCCAGACAGGCCCTTACAAAGACTGGAAGGCTGACGATCTTGTGGGCTGGGCAATGGCCGGTCAGGCATATGTTACCGGAGACAGCGACCGTCCTCCGTGTCAGGTCAGCTTCCCCCACTGCTACCTTGTTGCGGGCAGCCATGCAGCCTCAGGGACACTGGCGGCACTTTACTATCGAGAGTGCTCGGGAGAGGGGCAGCACGTTGACGTCTCTATGCAGGAATCTGTCCTATGGACAACGCTTATACTGGTCCAGTTCTGGGACATGATGAAGATTAACCTGTTTCGTGCCGGTTCCAGACGCGCGATGGGCACGGCTTTGTTCAGACTTGCCTTCCCCTGCAAGGACGGGTACGTGGGCTTTCTCATAGCAGGTGGCCAGTTGGCATCTATCTCCATGCCACCGTTAGTGAAGTGGATGGCAGAGGAGGGAATGCTGGGTGCTTTTGAGGATAAAAAGGACTGGGAAGCTAAGGACTGGACGGAGAAGGTAGATGCCTGGGCATTGACTCAAGAAACAGTCGATATGTGGGAAGACAGTCTGTTAAAATTCTTTGCCACCAAGACGAAGGCTGAGATATACGAGAAGGCGCGTGAGGAAAGCATCATAATATATCCGGTAAGCACCCCCGAAGACCTGGCGGAGAACGCCCAGCTTAAGGCCAGGGATTTCTATGTGGAGGTAGAACACCCGGAACTAGGAGAGACCATCACCTATATGGGCGCTCCATACAAAATGACTACGGATTCCTGGAATATCAGCAGACGTGCCCCGCTGGTTGGGGAGCATAACCAGGAAATCTATGAGGGAGAGTTAGGTTTGTCCGAAGATGAGATGCGCCTGTTACAGGAGGCTGGCATCATTTGAACTACCGTAGGAGCGCAAAGTGAGGAAGTGGTAAATGGCGAAAAAGCGAATATTTGAAGGGTTAAAGATCGCCGATTTCACCTGGCTGGGCGTTGGCCCCATCGCCACGAAATTCATGGCTGAAATGGGTGCAACGGTTATCCATATCGAGTCCAGTACCAGACCCGATATCTGCAGGGTGTCCGCTCCCTATAAAGACTGGCAGCCGGGTATAAACCGAAGCGCCTTCTTCGCCGTTTACAACGACAGCAAATACGGCATATCCCTTAACCTTAAAATGCCTCAGGCACAGAAGGTTGCCAAAAGGATAATCACAGAGTGGGCAGATGTGGTCGCTGACGCACACCTCCCCGGGATCATGGAAAGCTGGGGCCTGGATTACGAGACACTGAAAAAGGAGAGGCCGGACCTCATCCACGTCGCCACTGCCATGCAGGGTAAAACAGGTCCCTACAGCAAGATGCCGGGGCACGGTATGGTCGGAGTATCGCTGGGCGGCTTTACCCATCTCACCGGATGGCCCGATAGAGAGCCAACAGTGCCATTCGGAGCCCTTACTGATTACCTGACCTTCCCGCACATGGTGACCGTCCTTATTGCAGCGCTCTTATATCGAAAAAAGACGGGCAAGGGGCAGTACATCGAACTTTCCCAGCTGGAATGCAGCGTTCAATATCTGGCGCCACCTCTCATGGACTACATGATAAACGGGCGCATTTTAACTCGCATGGGTAACCTCAGCCCCTACGCCGCACCCCACACAACATACCGCTGCAAAGGTGAAGGGGAGAAGTGGTGCGCAATCGCAGTCAGCACCGATGAAGAATGGCAGAGCTTTTGCAGGGTCATCGGCAATCCGGAATGGGCGGGAAATCCCAAGTTCGCCACGCTGGAAGGCAGGAAAGCGAACGAGGATGAATTGAACGAGATGGTGGAACAATGGACGATGAACTACACGCCGCATGAAGTGATGACCCGGCTTCAAGAGGCAGGCGTGGCCGCCGGAGTAGTAGAGAGCTGCGAGGAGCTGGTGGCAGATCCTCAACTGAATCATCGGGGCACCCATGTCATTCTGGAACACCCCGAGATAGGGCCGCATATTTATCAGCCACCGCCGTATCGTTTCTCAAAGACGCCCCACGAGCTCACGATGCCTGCCCCCTGCATGGGTCAACACAACGAATATATTCTGAAAGAGGTTCTGGCGATGTCCGACGATGAAATCGCGGACTTGCTCGTAGCAGGTGCTCTTGAATAAACCGAACGTAAGGCAGAACTAAAAACCGGAGGAGTGAACAATGGCCAAGCTGAGAGAAGCGGTGATAGTAGATTTCGTGCGAACGCCCTTCGGTCGGGCAAGCAAGAAGAGGCCGGGATTCTTTGCGGATGTTCGCTCGGACGACCTCGGTATCATCGCTGCCCAGGCGTTGATGAAACGGACAAGGGTAAACCCCGCTTCAATCGACGACATCATCATGGGCACCCCAACCCAGATTGGGGAGCAGGCAAACGTCGCCAGAAACATCTCTCTGGCAGCCGGTTTTCCTTTCGAGGTAGCAGGCATAAGTGTTGATAGAGCCTGCTGTTCCAGTATGGCAGGCGCTCAGTTTGCTGCAATGGCTATTCAATCAGGTCAGGCAGATATCATCATCTCAGGAGGGCTGGAGAGTCTATCCCATTTCGGTAATCCTGTGATCCTCCCGGATACAGACCTATGGGAGCTTGCCAAGGATTATACCGCACGCTGGCAGGCTAATCCCAAGATATTCGAAAGGATAGACCCGACAGATATCATGGGTCTTGGCCTCGCCGCCGAGACTGTGGCTGAGAAGTATGACATCTCCAGGGAGGACTTAGACCAATGGGCTCTGACGTGCAACTTAAGAGCCGCTGCTGCTCAGAGGGAAGGGAAATTCAAAGACCAGATTATTCCGATTGAGATAAAGCTGCCTGATGGAACATCGGAGCTCGTTGACTACGACCAGTGTGTGAAGCCTGACTCGACTATAGAGAAGATACGCTCCCTGCCGCCCATTTATAAGCCAGATGGCAGGTTAAACGCCGCCAGTTGTTCAAAAGAGACTGATGGCGCTGCTGCGGCAATGTTTATGTCCAAGGAGAAAGCCAGGGAGTTAGGCTTGAAGCCGATGGTTACTATACGGTCGATGGCCTGGTCAGGTATCGAGCCCGGGATTGCACCCTACGGTGTATGCCCGGTATCTAAGAAGGCTTTGCAGAGGGCGGGACTCTCCGTCGGCGATATAGACCTCTGGGAGACAAACGAGGCCTTCGCAGTAGTTCCTCTGGTTTTAATAAAAGAGCTAGGCATTGACCCTGAGAAAGTGAACGTTAACGGTGGCGCCTGCGGCATTGGCCACCCGGTGGGGGCAAGCGGGATATGGCTGCTTGGAACCATGGCCCATGAGATGAACCGCCGCAACGCCAGATACGGGCTGGCATCCATACCAGGGGGAGTGGGTCAGGCAACCGCGATGCTTGTCGAAAGAGAGAAATACTGGAAAGGTCGTGCTGCTTTCCTGGAAAAGTTAGAGTCAGCAGCACTGACATAGCAAACAGTGAGTGGACTATACCGTACAATATCCAGAACTTTTACCCTGACATTTAAAATCTAGGCGCTCTGTCTCCAGTTGAACATACTGGACTT
>DUEY01000062.1 GCA_011174795.1 Dehalococcoidia bacterium | reverse complement strand
CGGATGAAGTCATCAACAAGGTGATAGAGGGTGGTGCCGATGCCATAATGACCACCTTCGGTGTGATACGACAGTTTTACCATCTGTGGCAGGGTCGATTAGCGACAATATTGAGAATCGACGGGGGACCGACGAGCTACGGCCTGGAAGGATTGCTTACCAAAGGCGAATGGAACATGGTATACAGCGTGGAAGAGGCGGTCAAGCTGGGTGCAGACGGTGTGATAGCAATGGCTTTTCTGGGAGTACCCGGAGAAGGAGATATCCTAAAGGGCCTGGCTAATGCGGCGGAGAAATGTCAGGACTTGGGGATGCCGCTGCTGGCTGAAACGCTGCCCATACCCAGCGAGAGGATAACCAATCCTTATGACGCCGAACATGTATCTGTGGCGGCAAGGATTGGGCAGGAATATGGGGCTGACTTCATCAAGACCTATTATACCGGGAGCCGGGAAAGCTTCGGCAAAGTGACTGAGAGTTGCGCTATTCCTGTTCTAATCGCCGGTGGACCGATGATGGAGAGCCCTAAGGATGTTCTGGAGGCGGTAAAAGGCACAATGGATAGCGGGGGAAGAGGTGTAGTCTTCGGCAGAAATATCTGGCAGTATAAGGACCCCGCAGCAATGACGAGGGCTATCGTCAGGATAATCCACGAGAACATAAAAGTGGAGGAGGCGATCAAAGAGCTACCGGAGGGGAGGCCCTGAGGAGGTTTACGCCATAAATGAAGCGCTCTTTGAAAGAAACATTCATTCTGGGTATAGATGTAGGATCGACGAGCGTTAAGGCTGTACTTCACGATACCGATGCCAGAATCGTGGTGAAGGCAAGCAGGGAGTATCCTACTCTATACCCCAGACCCGGTTGGACCGAACAGTCAGCCTCTCTCTGGTGGGAATCGACCAAGGAAGTGGTGCAGGAGGTTTTATCCAGGAGCAGCCCGTCTGTCACAAACAACATAGCAGCGATTGGAGTGAGCAGCCTGGGGCCTGTGGTGTTACCGGTGGATGAGAGAGGTGAGCCGTTGAGACCTGCGATTATCTGGATGGATACGAGGGGAGGTAAGCAACACGACCCGGTACCTAAGTTCCTCTGGATAAAGGAAAACGAGCCGGAGACATTCCGGAGAACATATAAGTTTCTTTCAGCTACCGCCTTCATCAATTTCAAGCTGACCGGTGAATTCACGTTAGATATAACCCAGGCGCCGGGAACCTTATTCCAGAAGCCCGATTTCCTAGATGACAGCCTGTTCCCCGAGGTTCGCCTGTTTTCGGAGGTTATCGGGGAGGTAACCGCAGAGGCTGCCCGCGAAACAGGACTGGCTGAGGGCACGCCGGTGGTAGCGGGCGCTATCGATGCCTTTGCCACCATAATAGGTGCCGGGGCAACGAAAGCGGGGAGGGCGGTCGAATTTACCGGCCTTTCCTGTGCGTTATCCATCTGTACGGACAAACCCTATCCCGAGGTGATGGATAGAGGGCTCTTCCTGGGAGGCGGGGGAGACTTCTATATAGTAAGCGGGTCGATGTCAGCAGGGGGTGCCTTGCTCAGGTGGTTTAGAGATACCTTGGGACATTTGGAGGTGGAAGAAGCGAAAAGGCTGGGGTTAGATGCTTATCAAATAATGGACCTCGAGGCCTCTTCGGTTCCTCCCGGGTCCGCAGGGTTGATTATCCTGCCCTATTTCGCTGGAGAAAGGTCGCCAATCTGGAATGCTAGAGCCAGGGGGGTTATCTTTGGATTGCACCTGACACACTCCAGGGCCCACATCATTCGAGCAGCCCTGGAGGCAGTGGCTTTTGGACTTCGCCATATCATCGAGGTCGCGGAGGGGGCAGGGGTAGGAATAGACGAACTGAGAGCAACGGGGGCAGGCTCAAAGAGCGATTTATGGCTGGAGATAAAGGCTGACGTACTTAACAAGCCTATCCACCGAATCAGTGAGGAAGCTGGAACCCTGGGAATCGCGATTATGGCCGGCGTTGGTATAGGGGTGTATGACGATGTATTCTCAAAGGGCGATGAGCTTGCCAGGGTAGAGGAAGTCATAAATCCCGACCCGGAGCGGCACGAGCTTTATACCAAATTCTACAAACTGTACAGAGATATGTATGAATCGCTCGAGGTATACTTCGACCAACTCGCAGAAATAGCCATCTCCTGACCTTTCGGTGGATTCGGCGCATTACGCAGACCTGAACCCCCTCCTGTAAGAAGCTGCCTTCTAATCAGGGTGTCGCTGGTTCGAATCCAGCCCGGCCTACCAAAACCCCCTAATCCAAAATTAGACCTAAGCTGGACCGCAGCTAAGGGGCACGCTCAATCTTGCGCGGTACTTTTTTATATATAGAGGCTAGTCAATCATAAGTTTCGGGAGCCAGACCGCGAGCTGTGGGAAAATCATAATAATTATGAGCGCAAGCAGTTGCAGCAAGACAAACGGGATTATTGAGCGATAGATATCCCCCATCGTTATCTCCGGCGGAGCGACACCTTTCATGACGAACAGGTTCATGCCGAACGGCGGAGTAAGGTAGCCCATCTCCATTATGATAACGAAAATAATCCCGAACCATAAAGGGTCGAACCCCAGGGACGTAACGATTGGTATAAATATCGGAATCGTTATCATCGTTATCGCCCCGGGATCCAGGAAACAGCCCAATATTATGAGAATAACAACCATTATGATAATGGGTATCCAATGGCCTCCGGCAACCCCCGTTAAAATATCTTCAACAATCCCCGGCGCTCCGATAGCGTAATAGATGGCTTTGAACAGAATCGCGCCGAACACTATCCACATAATCATGGCGCTGACCCGTAAGGTCCCGTAGCATGCTTCCTTGAAATTTTGCCAGTTAAGCCTGCGGGTTACAGCTGCGATAAGAATACTGCCGAAAGCCCCCATACCCGCAGCTTCAGTAACGGTAGCTATACCAGCGAAAATCGTGCCCATAACCATCAGAATAAGGATAATCGGCAGCAAAATGACGCGGAGGGAGACGAGCTTCTGTCTGATATCTACCCGCTCTTCAGGCGGTACTGCAGGACCGAGATGAGGCTGGAATCTGCATCTCAGGACTATATATATAATGAACAGGCAACCGAGGATTATACCGGGTATAATGCCGCCGATAAATAATTTACCGACCGACAGCTCGCCGAACAGACCGAGGATTATCATCAGTACACTGGGCGGTATAAGAACACCCAAAGCACCTCCAGCCTGAATACTCCCCAGTGCTATTTCCTTGTTATAGTGTCGTTTCAGCATAGCCGGCAGCGCGATCAGTCCCAGAATTGCCGTTGATGCGGCGCTTATCCCCACCATGGCTGCGAGTGCCATGCTCATGAGCACAGTGCCTATGGCAAGACCGCCCCGTACCCCCCCAATCCAATTCTGGACAGCATCGAAGAAGTCTTCAGCAAGTCCGGTCCGCTCGAGCATGGATGACATGAAGATAAACAGAGGTACCGCCACGAGAAGATAATTGGTCATTGAACCATAAATGTTCATGACGGGCAGGAGCAGAGCATGAGACCCCCAGAGGGCTAAGGTAAAAACCACAGCTAGTCCGCCGAGGGCAAAAGCAATAGGAAGCCCCGACATTACCAGCAGCAGCATAGAGCTGAAAAGTATGGCTGTGAGGGCTCCGTCGCTCATTCCGGTTTCACCCCTGTAACGGCTGTCATCAGGTCTCGAATAAACTTTGCTAAACCCTGAATGAGCAGTAAAAATGTGCCCAGCGGGATCATAGCCTTAATGGGGTAAACAGGGGCAGCAAATGTAGAGGTGGTTGTCTCTGCAAGACGTATCGACCTCATCGCCCAATCAATGCCTTTCCACATTAATACGGCGCACAGCAGGAAGAATAAAGCGGAGGTAACCAGATCAAGGATTGCCCTCCGCCTCAAAGAGAGCCGGCTGTACAGTATGTCCATATTTACGTGTCCCTGGTGCCTGAGGACGTACGCACCTCCAAGTATGGAGTAGGTCGCAAGGAGAAAGGTAACCGTTTCATATGCCCATGCCGTAGGTGAATCGAAGACATAACGCGCGATAACTTCATACACCATCACCCCAACCATAAAAACGACCAGGAAGCTGACTATCTTGCCTGCCTGGTCGTTTATCCAGTCGATAACAGCGAGAAAACGTTTCATTGTCTTCAACTTGTCATTTCTGCTCTCTCAGATTATAAGAATATAGAAGAAAGCTATAGCTTTTACCTAAAAATAGACACAGGGGTTGAACGACTGACAACCCCTGCGTCTATTCATGCTTTCCTAGTCCAAACGACCTAAATATCTCATATAGTCTTTGGTTAAATCGATTATTTCCGCGGTATATTCATCTTGAAGAGCCAGCTGGTCCCACACGCCTACGGCTACTTCTCTCAGCTCCTCAACCTCTTCATCTGAAAACCAGTTTATCTCGACACCAGCATCTCTAAACGTTTCCAGGGCTTCAGCATCTTCATACGCGAAGTAAGTTGCGAAGCCGGTCGAAGCCCGCTGAGCGGCAACCGTTAGTATCTCCTGCAGGTCATCCGGCAGATCGTTCCAATCGTCAAGGTTCACAAAGAATTCACCGCTGGCGTAGGAAGAAAGCGGCGGCATCGTGTAGTATTTTGCCACGTCCTGCAGATTGATTGCTACGAATCTGGCGGGATTTCCTATGTTCGCGCCGTCGACAATACCCTGAGCAACGGACGTGTATATCTCCGAAATATCGGTCATCGTGGTTGTGGCTCCAAAGGCCTCCCATATCGACCCAAAGTATCCGATAGTCCGTATGTTCTTACCGTCCAAATCGTCCAGGCTCTCTATAGGTTCAGACGACATGATGCTGCCGTAAGGTACTCCGATAAGCGGGCTGAGCAAATGAACATTCTGCTCGGCATAGGCGTCACGAAGTACATCCAATACGCCGCGTTCATAGTACCAGACTTCCATCTCCTCCATGGTCTCACAGGAAAAAGGCAGGCCCAGTGCGAGAACTCCGACGGGGACAGTGCCAGCCCAGAAAGCACCGGTGCTGAAGCCCATCTCTATAGTACCATCAGCTACGGCATTGTGAATCTCGGTGAGTGGAACCAACGCTCCGCCCGGATACATTGTGAGCTTAAGGCGCCCGTCCGACATTTTCTCTACACTTTCGATGAAATCCGGAAACACCTTGTCATAGGAAACCATACCTGGCGACTCCGACGTCTGAAAACTCCACTCATATACCTTGGTCGGCGTCGCTGTAGGCTCGCCTTCTCCCTCCTCCTCCCCGCACCCGGTTGGAATGAGGAGAGCCACGAGGGATACTATTAACATTGTAAGAAACAGCCATTT
>DUEY01000061.1 GCA_011174795.1 Dehalococcoidia bacterium | reverse complement strand
TTGGGATTGTAGGTAAACACGGGGCTGCTCGAATCCACAGGCAGGTTACGCTCGAGCTTCCTCAGCCGTTTCGGCTTGAGCTTTACCTTAAGATGAGCGGCAATCTTCTGAAGCTCGCAGGCCCCATTGGCAGGGCAGTGCGCGCAATCGACCGGCTCGTCAGACAGTAACAACTCCAGGGCTGTGCGCGCCAGCCTGAGAGCTTTAGGGCCCTTTGTACTCACCTTCATGCCATCTTCCACTGTCTCGGTGCAGGCGGTTACGGGACCGTTACGTCCCTCTATCTCCACGAAGCAAAGACGGCACCCGGCAAACGGCTCCGATGCCTCCCGGATAGCGCACAGGTTCGGTATGTAGATGCCGTTGTCGAGAGCAGCCCAGAGCACCTTATCCCCTTTACGGGCTTTTACCTTCTTACCATCGATTGTCAGCGTTACTGAATTCACTTCTTATCCTTTGAGGCCGGAACAAGCTCGGGAGGCGACAGCCTGATGACAGCATTATACTGCGGCGGGCAGGCATCAAGGCACGTATTACACTTAACGCATTTCTCCTGGTCTATGACCTTGATACCCTTCCTGTTCGAGGAAATAGCCTCTACAGTGCAGGTGCCCACGCAGGCATCGCAGGAGCGCTCACATTTATCGGGAAGTATATAGTATGCAATAAGGTCATGACACATCAGCGCCGGACAGCGCTTCTCTTTGATATGAGCTTCATACTCATCGCGAAAGTACTTCAGGGTAGTCAATATCGGATTAGGCGCCGTCTTGCCCAGCCCGCATAAAGACCCCGCCTTTATGTCCTCAGCCAGCTCCTGCAGCGTTTCCATATCCTCGACACGCCCTCGTCCTTGAGTGATATCGGTCAGCATCTCCAGCATATGCTTCGTTCCCAGACGGCACATCGTACACTTGCCGCAGGACTCCCTCTGGGTGAACTCCAGAAAATAGCGTGCCACCTCCACCATGCAGTCGTCTTCATCCAACACCACCATCCCCCCCGAGCCCATCATGGCGCCGGCTTCGCTCAGGGAATCGAAGTCCACTGGCAAGTCCAGCGCTGCCTCAGGCAGGCAACCGCCCGATGGGCCCCCAATCTGTACAGCTTTGAAGCGCTTGCCGTTTGGTATGCCGCCACCGATGTCGAAGATGATCTGACGAAGCGTAGTACCCATCGGCACCTCTGTGAGCCCGGTGTTGATCACCTTGCCCGCCAGAGCAAAAACGGCGGTCCCCCTGCTTCCCTCAGTGCCTATTCCCGCAAACCATTCTGAACCGTTGTTTATTATCTGCGGGAGGTAAGCAAGTGTCTTCACATTATCGATGAGCGTCGGCTTCCCATGGAGGCCGCTGACGGCGGGAAAAGGCGGTCTGTACCGCGGTATACCGGGCTTACCTTCAATGGAGGCGATGAGCGCCGTCTCCTCCCCGCAGACGAATGCCCCGGAGCCCTGGAACAGCTTGATATCGAAGTTGAAGCCGCTCCCCAGTATGTTCCTGCCCAGCAGTCCTAGCGAGCGTGCCTGCCGCAGGGCAATCTGTACCCTGCGCACCGCCAGCGGATACTCAGCACGAACGTATATATACCCGTATCTCGCGCCAACGGCATACGCTGCGATGACCATTCCCTCTATAACCTGATGCGGGTCGCTCTCCAGGATAGCCCTGTCCATGAACGCTCCGGGGTCACCCTCATCACCGTTGCATATAACGTACCTGGGCTTGCTCGGCGCGTCGCGGCACGCTTCCCACTTCTGCCATGTGGGGAATCCCGCTCCCCCCCTGCCCCTCAAGCCAGATTCCCTCACCTCGTCCACAATCTCCTGCGGCTGCATCCTGAGCGCCCTGTCCAGCGCCTCATAGCCGCCTTTGGCGATATATTGCCTAATATCTTCAGGGTCAATATAGCCACAGTTCGTTAAAATTATATGCTGCTCGTATGAATAGCGGGGGAGGTCATAGATAGATGGAATCAGGTCGTTTTCTTCAAGAGCACCCAGCGTAAACTCAAGGGAGGGATCCTCGCCGATGACATAGTCCCTCACTAGGCGCTGCGCTATCTCCGGCGTAACGTAGCCGTAAGCCATAGCCGGATGCCCAGGCTTGTTGATAATCACAAGTGGCTCCGCGTAGCAGTGCCCCATACAGCCAACCTCGAGCACGGCTGCGTCTACATGCTCCTTATCAAGCGCCTTCCGTATAACCCCGAGCACCTCCAGGGCACCGGCCGCCCTGCCACAGGTGGCCGTGCCAACCATGATTACAGGCTTCGAGCCATCATAGAAGCGCTGCACGTGGTCAAGTGCATCGTTCTTGATTTGTTGAAATGCCGCATTTGCTTCTGGCATAGCTATAACTTAATTAACCCGTTTTGTGTATACATCATAGCTGGTTGGAGCAGATGCTCCAACCTACCCATTACTTTTACTCTTCGCCTTGCCCTTACTCTTGCCCTTGCCCTTGCCCTTACTCCCCTTCTCTTTCTCGAGCTTATATGAGAGCAGGATGCCATCCACCCTGGTCGGGCTGGTCTTGCCCTCCACCTCGGTGTCGACTACTGTAACCGGCGCCATGGCGCAGCAGCCTACGCAGGCAACCGTATCAAGGTCGAACTCCCGGTCTGGGGTGGTCCCTCCCTGTTCTATACCCAGTCGCCGCTTCCAGGCATCAAGGACGATGTAGCCACCTTTCATATGACAGGCAGTCCCCAGGCACACGCGAATCGAGTGCTTCCCCGGTGGATTGCGGCGGAACTGGTTGTAAAAGGTGACCACACTGTAGACATCCATATCAGGTATTCCGAGATAATCAGCTATTTCAAGCATAGCCTCACGGGGGATATATCCCAGCTGATTCTGCACCTGTTGCAGGATAGGCACCAGGTTCTCCTTCTTCTTGCTGAACTCTTTGAGTACTTTACCTGTTCCCTGTAAAATTTGTTTTGGTTCTTCAGTCATCTTCCCTACCCTGATACTCTACAGGCTTCTTCCCACCGCTACATCGCTTACAGTAACCCTCTAAGTGCAAAACAACCTTGTCAGCCTTGAAACTGCACTTGCGCTGCACCTCGTCTAACAGCTTGTTCACCAAGGGACTTTGAAACTCAATAACCCGGCCACAGTTGGTACACACCATATGGTAGTGTTCTTTCGAGCGTTTTATCTCATAGTAACAATGCACGTCATCCAAGCGGGTCTCACCCACCAGGCCGAGTTCTTTGAACAATCGCAGGTTACGGTAAACCGTGGCGAGACTGATATTGCGGTCTCGCTCAACCGCCCTCCTGTAAAGCTCCTTAGCGTCGAGATGCTGGTCGGCCTCACAGAGTATATTTAGAAGCAGCTGCCGTTGTGCCGTAACCGGGCGGTCCTTTATCGACAATGCATTGTTGTGATTGATTCTCATTCTCATACACCTATTATAACAATACTGCGTTTCTCTTGTCAAAGAAGCGCCGGTTTTTCGCTAGCCGATATACATCAAGCGGTTATACAGCGATAGTCAGCGCAGCGGGCAGAACCCAGACCCGAGCCGGTGCCTTCCCTAGAAGCTCTCCATCAGCCTGAACCAAGAGTTCCTCTAAAGTGTCTATCTCTATATTCCTTGCCTGCTTCATAGCGACCTTGGGATGAGTCAAATGCGTGCCTCTGTAGATCCGAGGCAGCGACCACAGAAGGTCCAGCCTGCTGGCATCTTCTATTATCAATACGTCAAAAAGGCCATCGGCTACATCGGCATCTGGTGCCGGCAGCATCCCCCCTCCCCCATACCTGCCGTTACACACCAGCACCTCGCAAACGCGTCTTTCCTCTGTCACGCCATCGAACCTAAGTACTATATCTTTATTACGATGACGCAAAAGGCAGGTAAGTACACCCGCAAGGTAGGACAGCATGCTGCCGAGGGACTTGAACTTCTGGGCGGTTATTCTAACCACTTCGGCATCGAAGCCCAGGCCAGCGAAGTTCACGAAGATTCGCCTGGCTGTTTGACCGTTGCTCACGTATTCCACAGCGCCGAGGTCTACAACCATCCTGCGCGGGTTGCTCAGACAACAGCAGGCATCTTTACAGGAACGGGGTATTCCCAGGGTGCGAATATAGTCGCTTCCTGTACCTGTGCTTATGATGCCCAGCATCACCCTGCCGTCGGAGCAAAACTCATACAGGCCATTCACAATCTCGTTCATTGTTCCATCGCCGCCAACAGACACGACCAGTTCATATCCCTTCTCTGCCGCAGAGCGTGCAAGGTCAGTAGCATGTCCCGGCGCCTCGGTGAGTTCATAATCGAAGCGCACACCACTTTGCCTCAGTAGCTCCTTAACCTGCGGCCACCTCCTAGCGGTCGCCCCCGCACCTGCGTTCGGGTTGACTATCACCTTTGCGTACGCCAAGCGATTTCACTCCTAAAAAGTCACTATGGCACCGGTGACATTATAGTGCAGGAGATTCTATCAATCCAGCGACAGCGCAGTCGACAAGTAAAAGTGATTGACTTAAGATATGGGGTAAGAGGTAGTACTAGTGGATGAAAAAAGCCTCGAGGTGCTGGAATTTCCCAAGGTCAGGGAGATACTCGCTAATTTTACCTCGTTTTCAGCAAGCCGTCACCTGGCGCTGAATCTCAAACCCTGGTCAGACCCCGCACTGATTTCCCAGCTGCTAACCCAGTCAGCTGAGGCCCGCCGCCTGCTGTCCCTCGAGCCGGACTTCTCAATCAGGGGTGTTGTCGATGTTCGGGATGCTGCCCGGAAGGCATCCAGGGGAAAGCTGCTCGAACCGCAAACCCTTGTCGATATCCAGACGACCCTGGCCTCCGCCCGGCACGTACGCAGTACGCTACGCAAAAACGCCGGCGAAACTCCCCTGCTCTGGGAACTGGCAGACCGGATTGTCGAGTTATCCTACCTGGAGAATGACATCAGCAGCAGCATCTCGGAGACAGGAGATATACTCGATACCGCCTCCCCAAGACTGTCTGAGCTTAGATACCAGTTAAAAGAGGCGAGGCAGCAACTACTCGATCGTTTGGACGCCATCGTCAAGTCGCCGAGAGGCCGGAGAATCCTTCAGGAGCCGCTCATCGTTGAAAGGGAAGGGCGCTATGTTGTTCCCGTCAAAGCAGAAATGCGGAAAGAGATAAAGGGCATCGTTCATGATATCTCCAACACCGGTGCCACAGCATTCGTCGAACCCTGGTCAACTGTGGAGCTGGGCAACGAGCTGCGCCAGCTCACAATTGAGGAGGAGCGGGAGGTGGAAAGGATTCTGAAAGCACTCAGTGCCGGCGTTGGAGCAAACGAAGCGGACATATCCCAAAATATCACCTTGCTGGCTGAGCTGGACCTGGCATTAGCGAAGGCGAGGTATGCAGCGAAAGTAAAGGCTACAGAGCCTGTTATCGGCATCGCCGACAAGGGCATTCAGGCTAAGGGGAAATCAGATGCAGGTGGGCTCAGGTTGGTTGGTGCCAGGCACCCGCTGCTGACGGGGAAGGCAGTACCCCTATCTGTCGAGATAGGTAACGACAATCCGATACTGGTTATCACCGGGCCTAACACCGGAGGCAAGACGGTCGCTCTGAAAACAATAGGGCTTCTCACCCTGATGACTCAGGCAGGTATACCCATTCCAGCCTCAGAGGAAAGCTATATCCCCATCTTCGACAGAATCTTCGCCGACATCGGTGACGAGCAGAGTATTGAACAAACCCTTTCCACCTTCAGCTGGCATATAGGCAACATCGTTCGTATTTTCCAGACCTCCACGCAAAATAGCCTGGTGCTTCTGGACGAACTGGGCACCAGCACTGACCCTAACGAGGGCGCTGCTCTGGCACGCGCTATCCTGCTGCATTTCCTGTCACGGGGGACCATTGTTGTGGCAACCACGCACTATGGTGAGCTCAAGGTCTTCGCGCACACGACTCCAGGGATGCGGAATGCTTCTCTCGACTTCGACCCTGTAACACTTGCGCCGACCTACCACCTTACGATGGGCATACCAGGAGGAAGCAATGCACTGGCTATAGCCTCGCAGTTGGGCTTATCATCCGAGATAATAGCTGATGCCAGGGAAATGCTGGCGAAAGGCACCCAGGACATGGAGAAGCTGCTTGCCGACCTGATGAGCGAGAAAAAAGCAATCGAGAACCTGCGCGACAGCCTGGATAAAGAAAGGGAAGTCACGGCAGACCTGAAAAGTCAATGGGAAAGAGAACTTAAAGGATTGGAGGAGCGGGAGAGGAAAATATTTCGTGAAGAGAGAGACAAGCTCGCCGGAGAAACGGCTCAATTACAAAAGGAAGTCCGGCGCGTATCCTCAGAGTTGAAGAAAACGAAGTCACAGGAAAGTAGAGAGCAAGCCGAGCGATTGCTGGCCAGAGTGCGTGACCAGGTAGAAATCTTGAACTCAAGAATCAAAGCTGAACGCAGTGTGTCCACCGAGGATACCAAAATCAGTGCTGGCGACGAGGTATGGCTGCCGGAGATGGATATTTGGGGCACGGTGCTCTCCATAGATGAAGAGGAGGGACAGATCGAGGTTCAGGTCGGACAGACCAGGCTCAGGATGAGTTTCGCAGATGCCGAGAAGTTGAAGCCTCCCAGTGGAAAGAAACTGCCAGCACCATCTACCATCAGGAAAAAGCCGAAGAAACCGGCACCGTCCTTGGAGCTTGATCTCCGTGGGAAGCGTGCCGATGATGTAGCCCCCGAGCTGGATAGATACCTGAACGATGCTTCACTCGCCAGCTTGAGCCAGGTTCGTGTCATCCACGGATTTGGAACAGGTACAGTGCGCCAGATTGTCAGGGAGATGCTGGCTTCGCACCCCCTGGTCAAGTCTTTCCGCCCTGGCGAGCGGGGCGAGGGCGGTGATGGGGTGACTATAGTGAAGCTGTAGATTTTTTAACTCGATAACTGTTCGAAAGATATGCTAGTCTCAACTCGCCGTAAACTAAAACGAGCCAGCATGCTCCGCCTGCTCGATGAGTTGGAAGAGACACCTGGCTCTGCCGTTTCCCTCTACATGCCACCCGGCTTGCCCGCAACTGAAATTGAGCAAATGCTGGCCTTGCCGCTAGGTGGCGATGATATTGTACCTGATGTAGCTAAAGCAGCTGCGCGCTCACCGAAGGGTGCAGCCCTGCTCTGGGGTGAGCAGGGTAAGTATCTGGTACTCCCGCCCTTTCCCGTTAGCGAAAGACTGTTCTGCAGCGGATATGATGTGG
>DUEY01000060.1 GCA_011174795.1 Dehalococcoidia bacterium | reverse complement strand
GCGCCGATATAGAGGTACCTCGCCTTCCTGTTCTCGAAGTAGCGCCATATGCAGACGACGAGGAGGAGCGCCCAGAAGGCGCTGTAGATGTCGTTGCGGGCATAGCGGCTGTAGTAGAGGAACAGTGGGGAGAAGGTGAGCAGCAGGGCGACGACGAATGCGCCCACGCGGCCGAGCGGCCGGCGCAGGAAATACGGCAGCCCCACCAGGGCTGTACCGAAGAGCGCCGGGAGCAGACGGGCGGTGAAATCGCCGGCGCCGAAGATAAGGAAGATGAAGGCGGTGCCGAAGTACTGGAAGGGGCCGTGCGAAACCGGGGTATGCGCGTATCCATTCCCTTTATAGAGTAGCCAGCTGTCCTTGATATGCCATGCGGACTCATCGTAGTGAACAGCACGGACATCGAGATCCCACAGGCGGATAACCAGGGCGATGATAATAAGCAGGAGATAGAGGCCGCCTTCACCCATGAGGAAGGAGCGCAGGCGCCCGGCCGGGGGTGCCTCAACCACCTCCGCTGCGCGCCCTCTATCCTGGGCGTCAACCTTCCCGGTTGCCTGCTCTTTTCTCTGAGCTTTTAACTTTCTCTTAGCCTTCTTCGCCACCGTTCTTCACCTTGAAAATGGATACCCCATCATTCTCATACACCAGGGCATAGCTTTCCGGATGGTCGGCAAACTTGCTCAAACCCTCGCTGTCACATGGCGCCCACACTGGAGTTCCGTCAGCGTTTGTCGCCAGAGTTCCGTTCGGCAGTTTCAGACCTTCCTTTTCCAGTAACCCTATGTAGACATATTTTACATTGTAGTGCTCCAGCAACTCCAGCGCCAGTTCATTGTCTGGTGTATTGTATATTGTGGCTACATCGTTCTGCCTTTGCCCGATTTCGCCGGGCCAGCCCTGGCTGCGCCACTGCCACTCCCATGTTGACCAGCCCAGCAGCGTTGGCATCCCGGTGAATGTCGAGACGCGGGAAGAATAGGTGTAAACCCCTCCGGGCGATTCGAGTATCACGGGCGCTCCAGTGATTTCCTTATTGAGCCACTTTATAGCTTCGTATTCGTCCTCGTTTACTTGGTCGATATAGGCTATACCATCCAGGGTGCCTCTGTTAATCTGCCAGTCTACGAAGGGGTCACTCCCGGCTACCATGGTAGTTGTGGCGGCGATGGGATGGAGCATAGATGCCGCAACCAGGACTGCCAGTATAATAACCCAGAGAACCTTCCTTTTCTTCCCCAGCTTATGCATGACATAGAAAACCGTATAGGCAGCCGGGATGGCAAGGAGGACCCATAGCTGGAGGTATACCTTCATTACCGTGTTGTTCCGGGCCCATGACCCACCCGCGTAGGCGTCCTTTATATAAAGGAGGTCGCAGAAAAGTATCAGCGCTGCGCCTATGGCGAGGAGGAAGAACACGAACTCTCTCTCAGTTCTCTGGCCGGACCTGTATATATAGTACAGCGGTATCAGGCCGAGGGGGATTGCTATTATCAGAATCTGGAAGTCCTTCTCCAGGCTATCGAGGATAATGGTGATTAAAACGGTAATCATAAGGATGATAACAGCTGCGGGAATAACTACTCGTCCGGAAAACAGCTTGCGGTCTGAGAAAATGAGGAGCGGTACCATAAATGTAATCATGCATAATGCCGCAATAAATACCCCCCACTCCGACTGGGTGAACATCAGGTAAAAGAGCACCGGGATGAACAGGACGGAGACAAAGGTCACCCTTTTGGGTGATACGAAGAGCAGGGTAAAGGCGGCGAACAGGAACAGCAGACTGAACTCGAGCAACTGGACGACATGTGTTCTCAATGACGCTTCTACAATGCCTATGCCGTGGAAGCCGCTCATCCAGCCCATAACGTAGTACGGGATGAACAGGATGAAACTCAGGGCGATGATGGCTATGGGGACCGAGATGATGCCCGTGGGTATAACGAGCTTGCCCTCTGCTGTAGTTCTAGTTACCTTCAGGGGGATGAAGGCGAGCCGGCGGGTGATGGACGCGGGTAGGGTGAGATTGCCCTTTATACCGCTCCGTATCAGCAGGATTATAAACGCGAGCAGGGTGAATATGATATATGTCGGATACTCCCAGGAGTTGAGAAACATGAAGAAGCCCAGGCTGAGGCCCAGAATGAGAATCTGGAGCACGGTATCTGTCCGGGCTATTTCCTCACCGGATCGCCCTCTCTGGAATAGAGCGAAGATGAGCATGATGTACATGACCTGGAAGGGGATGCTTATCATGTACGAGTGCAGGTCGCCCCTGAGAAAGCTGTCGTAGGGATAAAATACCATCGAGCTGCCAGGCGTGGAGCCTTCCAGCATCCAGGCAGCCTCGCCGATATGGAAGTGGTGAAACCAATCGCCTATACCCTGGTTCCACCAGTTGACGAAGCCCAGTACAGGTTCCGGTCGCTGGTAGAAGGCTGCCAGTTCAAAGGCTCCGGAGGCGAAGCCCGCGATGCAGACGAAGAAGGCAGTGACGAAGCCGTAGAGTTTTCGCTTAGTGATGTTATAGCCTATACCGTAGGAGACGCATGCGGCCAGGGCGGGAAACATCGCCACCGCTATGTTAAATGAAATGGAGGATGGAACCATAGCGGCTTTGGTGAGCAATGCCACCGTGAGGTGTCCGCCGTAGTAGTATGGCACGCTTTCGCCGGCGAACCAGGGGTCCACGGGGGGAAAGAAATCGGTGCGCAGGGTTGAATTGAGGAAGGCGGAATTGAAGAAGGCATCGACAGCCCCCTGGTAGTAGATATCGGGACTTCTCATCGTGATAAGTAGGAATGTGATGAAGAAAACAGCGAAGACGGCTTCGCTGACCATTATCTGCTTTTTTGGCCAGTCCGCTATCCTCAGGTTTTTCCTGCCGAAATAGAGGCAGAAAGCTGCCAGCAGCAGGAATGAAACTACGATGCTGCCGGCTCCGAAGGGCAGGATGTGGAAGCTTGAGATTATCCAAACGATGTATGTCAGGAGAACCAGCCCCACCAGCTTGGAGATGGAGTAGCCCCTGTCCGCCAGGCTGCCGCAGATCCTCGAGACCAGGGGGAAGCTTATCAGCCCGATAACCTCGAGAACCAGCCACCAGAATATTACGTAAGCAACTTGCATTAACTGAACCTCATGGGAGCTTATTCCCGAACTTCATAGATGGCGACACTTTCATTCTCATATATCAAAGTATAATCCTCGGTATGTTCGGCGAACTTCTGCAAACCCGCATTCGAATAATTCTGTCTGGGCCACCACCAGCCGAATTCCCTATCGAAGGTTGCTTTTTCCCAGTTCCCTATATAAATGTATTTAACGTTGTATTTTTCCAGAAGCTCCAGCGCTTCGCTGTTATTACCGGTATTATAGATTGTATTCATTTCCACTATCCTTGACCATACCCTGTCATTACCACGATTTAAACTGGCTACCCCCATCCATCCCAGTAAGGTTGGCAGTCCGGTGAACGTTGACACCCGGGAAGTGAACCACCCGTCGATGCCGGGGGCTTCAAGAATAACCGGTGAGCCCCTGATATTATCATTTATCCATCTTATAGCCTCATAGTCGCCCTTGTCATGTTTTTCAACCCAGGCCATGCCATCAAGCGTATGCGGGGCTAATCCTGTGCTGAAGTTGTCACCGCTTACCACGCTGGTGGTGGTGGCTATGGGATGTACCAAGCACGCTAGAACAAGGACGACCAGCATGCTACCCCAGACGATTTTACGTTTCCTCCCCGGATTATTGAGAACATAATAAATACTACAGGCAGCCGGTATACTGAGGAAGACCCACAGCGTCATATATATTTTGTGGGTTGTCTGAAACCGAATATTCGATCCGCCGAGAAAGGATTTGATATAGAATACATCAGTGCCAAATGCCACAATCGCAGCCATGATAATGAGCAGCAGCACGTATTTCATGCCCGATTTCGGCTGCCCCCAGTATATGCGGTACAGGGAGAGCAGCCCCGCCGGCACTAGGATTATCAGGAGCTGGAAATGGAGGAAAACCGAGGGCAGGATGGTGGCGACGATGACGAGGAGAGTTATTATAACCGTCATCCATCCCCTGCTGAATACCTCTCGTTTCCATAATATGAGGAGCAGGAAGAGGATGACGAACAGGAACAGAGAGCCAAACTCGATGAATTCATAAAGGCTTGTTCGTATAGAAGCGGGCAGTATACCTACACCTGATGAAGCACTTTCCCACCCTGAAAAATAATGTGGTATAAATAACAGGAAGCTGAGGACAATAATGGTTATAGGTACGATGGTAATGCCTGCAGCTATAGTGGCTGCTCCTATGGGGCTCTCTCTGGTTATCTTCTGGGGGACGAAAAATGGCAGGCGCCTAGCAATAACAGCGAGGATGGTAATAGGGAGCTTTATACAGGTTCTTATCCTGCCGGGTATGAGTACGAATGGACGTCGCAGTATTGCAGTCAGAGTAGCCAGATCGCCTCTAGGACTAGGTCTTACTTTCAGGAGCACAAATGCAACCAGTGTAAATACTATATAGACCGGGTAGTCCCATGTGTTGATGAGGAAGAAAAATCCGAGTGCAACGCTTACTATTAAGATGCCAATTATTGTATCCGTTCTGCTTGTTACCTCTCTGGAAAGGCCTCTCCGGAAAAGGGCGAAGATAAGCGTGATAAACATTAACTGAAATGGAATACTCATCAGGTAAGAATGAATATCCCATCTCAACAGCTTCATATAAGGATAGTAGATAAGGGAGCCTTCAATCATATTAGCAGCGAAGTAGTATTTAAATCCGAGCAGCCAATCGGTTATGTTTTGTGCCCCTCCAGGATTGGGATCATAGCCCAGGACCGGGCTTTTAAGGAGATAGGCTGTGAGCTGGAAGGCACCCGAGATGTATCCCAGTATGCAAACGAAGAGGATGGCGATGACACCGTAGAATTTCCTCCCGGTGATGCTGTATCCTAGGCCGTAGGAGGCGGTTGTGGCTAGGGCGAAAAACATTGCCCCCGCTATGTTGAAGGATATCGTCACCGGCACCTTGGTTACTATGGTCAGCAGCGCTATTATGAGATGTCCGCCGTAGTAATAGTTGAGGCTATCGCCGGTGAACCAGGAGTAATCTGGCGGGAAATACCCCCCCTTAGCAAGTGAGCTCACTATGGAGAAATTAAAAAAATAATCGCCCATTTGGGGGTGAATATCGTTTGCCTTCATCAAGAACACTATGAATATGGCGAAGAACAGAGCGAAGATAGCTTCGCCAATTATTATCTGTTTACGCGGCCAGTTCTTGATATTGAGATTCTTCCTGCCGAAGTAGAGAGAGAGAGTTGCTAAAATGATGAAGGAGATTAATATACTGGTGCCTCCGAAGGGCAGGATATGGAGCATAGCCATTATCCAGGAGAAGTAGGTTAAGAGGAGGATGCCGACAATCTTGGAGATAGAGTAGCCCTTATCTCCCAGGCTGCCGCAGAGCATCGATACCAGGGGGAAGCTAAGGATACCGATAAATACGAGGAGCAGCCACCAGTATATAACGTATGCCACTTCAGCCATCGTAGCTTAACCGATACCTATTCTCTAGGTAGTAATTCATTATATGGTTGCGCCGCTGGTTTTTCCCTTGAACGACTCGATAGATTTGCTGCGCAACCGCAACAATTTACTGCGCCCTCTCTATGACCTCATAGATGGAGACACTGTCATTTTTGTAGATCAAAGCATAGTCGTCGGGATGTTCCCCGAACTTCCCCAGACCCTCGCTTGAGTATGTCTGTTTGGCCCAATCCCAGCTAAATTCTCGCGTTTCGGTTCTCCTTTCATAATTACCTATATAAACATATTTCACATCATATTTTGCTAGGAGCTCAAGCGCTTTGCTGTTGTTCCCCGTGTTATAGATTTCATTCGCATCGAGCACCCTTGACCACAAGACCTCATAAGGACGGCTTATTGAACCCTTCCACCCTAGTAAGGTAGGCAGTCCGGTGAAGGTTGATACCCTGGAGCTGTAGTGCCCATAATTCCCCGGTGCCTCTAGGATAACCGGATGGCCATTGATGTTCTCGTTGATCCATCTTATGGCCTTATAGTCGCCTCTATCTTCATTCTCGACATAGGCCATGCCATCTAGGGTATCCGGGTTAAGCCCCATGTATAATTGATTGCCGTGTACCGCGCTGGTAGTGGTGGCTACGGGGTGGACCAGACATGCCAGGATAAGGACGACCAGCATAAAGGTCCAGGTTATTTTCCGTTTCCTCCCCGGATTATTCAGCACGAAGAAAACACCGCAGGCAGCTGAGATGCTGAGGAAGACCCACAGCGTCATGTATATCTTGTGTATCGTCTGCCAACGGGCCCAGGGGCCGCCGTAGGGGCTTTTAATGAAGAACAACTCACCAGCGAATGCTACCAGGACAGCCATCACGATAATAAGCATCACGAATTCCATTCCCGATTTCGTCTTCGCCCTGTATATACAGTACAGAGCCAGAAGGCCCACCGGTACCAATACTACGAGAAGCTGGAAATCGTAAAAAACCGAGGGCAGGACAGTGGCAATAATGATGGTAAAAGATATCAGGATAGCTCCCAATCCTTTACTGAGTACCTCGCGTTTCCATAATATAAAGAGCAGGGAGAGGATGACGAATAAAAACAGGGAGCTGAACTCGATGAATTCGGGCAGGCTTGTTCTTATTGATGCCCTCACTATGCCGATGCCAGTGGATTCAGATTCGGTTCCTCCAGAGAAATAGTGTGGTAAAAATAGTAAAAAGCTCAAGGCCACGATAGCTATTGGGACAGCGAGGATACCTGAGGCCACAGCGATTTTGCCCTTGATATTTCCTTTTGCTATCCTCCGCGGTATATGGAGAAACTTGAATATAATGGTTGCAGTAAGAGTGATGGTAGCCTCAATCCAGGCTCTTAGTTTGCGGGGTATTAAGGCGAGCGGGCGAATCATAACGGAAGCGATCATGGTGAGGTTGTCTTTGGGATTGGGTCTGATCTTGAGAAGTATAAATGCAAGCAGGGTTAGTATTATATAAGGCGGGTAGTCCCAGACATTGATGAGGAAGAAAAATCCCAGGCTGAGGCTTAGTATAAAAATGTCGAGCAGGGTATCCGCTCTGGCGATTGTGTTGCTGGAGCGCCCTTTCTGAAAAACGGCGAAGACGAGCGTGAGAAACATGAGTTGAAATGGAATGCTCATCACATATGAATGCATATCCCATCGCAGAAGCTTTAGGTAGGGGTAACGGGCTGCAACCTCTCCAATCATTGTGTCGCCAGCCAGGTGGCTCTGAAAGCTGATAAACCAATCGGTATAATTTGGACCCCATTGAGGTTCATATCCCAGGACAGGGCTGTGAAGTAGATGTGCTGTGAGTTCAAGGGCGCCGGAGATGTATCCCAGTATGCAGACGAAGAGGAGGGCGAGGAAGCCGTAGAGTTTCCTGCCGGTGATATTGTAGCCTAGGCCATAGCAGGCGGTTGTGGCCAGGGCGAAGAACATGGCCCCCGCTATATTGAAGGATATTGTCCCCGGAACCTTGGTGACTATGGTCAGCAGCGCCATAACCAGATAACCGCCGTAGTAATAAGAAAGAGTATCGCCGGCAAACCAGGTGTCCGGAGGTGGTAAAAAACCACCCCTTTCGATAGAGCTAAAAATGGCGAATTTGTGGAAGTAATCACCGGTGGGTCCATAGAAGTAATGAATGTCGTTCGACTTCATCAGAAACACGATGAATATGGCGAAGAAGACGGCGAAGACCAGTTCGCTGATTATTATCTGTTTTCGGGGCCAGCTCTTGATATTCAGGTTCTTCCTGCCGAAGTAGAGGGAGAGCACTGCGAGGGCGAGGAAGGCGATAAGTATACTGGTGCCTCCGACGGGCAGGATATGGAGGCTTGCAAGTATCCAGGCGAAGTAGGTAATGAGGAGGATGCCGACTATCTTGGAGATGGAGTATCCCCTGTCGCCCAGGCTGCCGCAGATTCTCGAGACAAGGGGGAAGCTCAGGATGCCGATAAAGACGAGGAGCAGCCACCAGTATATGACGTACGCTATTTCCTGCATCGGAGCTTTAACAACCCCTATTCTCTAACCTTGTAGATTGTAACACCTTCATTGGCGAAAGCCACGTCCATGAAGCTGGAAAACCGTTGCTCCAGACCGGCCCCGTATTTATATCTCTCCAGGTCGCCGACGTAGACGTAGCCAACGTCATATTTATCGAACAGTGCTTTCACCTGCTCCAGGCTGGTGCTCTGGTATATCAGGCCGACATCATCCCTCCTCGTGGTGAAATCGCACTCGATGCAGTCAAGCCGCCACACCTTCTCGTGCACTTCCTCCCAGCCCAGTACGGTAGGCAGGCCGGTAAGCGCTGCCACCCTGCCGTACATGGTATAGGAATTCCCGGCGGCCTCCACAATAACGGGTGCGCCCTTGACCTCGCTGTTCAGCCACGCTATCGCCTCCGCCTCTGGCGGGTTGCTGCGCTCTATGTAAGCCATTCCGTTCAGGGTGAGGTCTGCGCTGAAGCCACTGGTCCTGTTCGGGGTAGCAGTAAGGGGGTAGAGTATGGCGCCGATTACGAGCAGGGTGAGAACGCCCCACCAGGCTGCCCTCGCCATGCCGCCGGCAGTTGACGAAACCCGCCAGTGACTATGGAGGTAGTACAGGCTGAAGGCGGCCGCTATGGCGAACAGCACCCATGCCTGGTAGTAAAACCTGAAGACCGTATTCATACGGGGAAACCAGGACCAGAAGTCCACTACATAGAAGAGCTCGCTGCCCATGGTGAACAGCAGGCCGGTGAAGAACAGCAGCATGGCGAAGAGGATGACGCCGTCGATACCCGGCGCCGGTGCCTCACCCGGCACTTCACCCTGTGCCTGAGTTGGTGATTTACCCTTTGCCTTGCCTTGTGCCTTACGCTGTATCTTTTCCTGCGGTATATCCTGCGATTCTCCGGGTGATTCTTTAAGCTTTTGCAGGACGATGAGCAGGATAAGGGCGAGCAGGATAAGCAGGGGAACCAGGAACCCTAGCTTCCCCCAGACCGAGCTCTCCCGCTCCCCCTCGGTAGCCAGCATCCAGATAGCCCAGAGCATCCACGGGGCAAGCACGAGTAAAGACACGGGGATGAGGGTGCGCCAGGAGACCGATTTCGGTATGCTGCGAAGCTGGGACGGGGGAAAGCCGCCGCGAATCCAGGACAGGATGGTGCGAATCCGGGACAGGAAGAAATCCCTGCGAACCTGGGACAGGATAAATGAGACGCCGATAAAGAGGAACAGCCCCCAGATGATTATGTAGTAATGAAAGTATCTGGAAGTCGGGCCGCGATACGCACCGATACCCTGGGCCGGGCTGTCAAGGCTGATGTAGAACGGAAGGTAGAGGAAGATAGCGCCGGCCACCGTTACCAGGCTCAGTGCCGCCCACCCGCGCCACCAGCGCCGTCCGCTCTCCCCCCGCCTGCGATAGGCTTGAATCAGAAACGCTGCGATGAAGATAAAGATGTAAATGGGGAGGTCCCATGTATGGATGGTGCCTAGGACACCGAGACAGATGAGCATGAGTACGAAGGCGAGCGGGTTCCGTTGCATCCAGGCGGTTCCGATGGGCTCCTTTGATGTGAGGATATTCAGGCAGATGGCCAGTGCGAGGAGGACGAAAGGCAAAGACAGCAGGTGGGCATGGAGGTCCCCCAGAAGGAAGCTGAAGAAGGGGAATTCCGTGATGGCTTGCGCGCCGCCACCGGCTGGTATTATCCTGCTGGCGCGCCACCAGAACCAGAACTGGTCGGGATACCAGTGGGCGCTTTGGTACGGCTGCTCCAAACCTTGGATGCCTATCCAGCTCCAGAAGCCGTCGGAGCCGAATCCGTGGGCATAGAGCATCTCCAGAATGCCCTCGAGGTTACCCACGATGAGCAGGAATATCGCCGCTATCAGGCCGAAGCTCAGGGCGGCGTTGAACCCTCCTTTTAACAGCCTGACCAGGTTGTAGACGATGCTAAAAACGCCGATGGCGGACAGGGCGAAGATGAGTGCCAGGGCGATATTGAAGGAATAGGCTGTGGAAACGCCGCTGAACTTGGCTAAGGTGGCCACTATCATATGGCCGAAGTAGTAGTTGTTGATGGAGAAGTTGCTGAGCCACGGGTCGAGGGGAGGGAAGTAATCGCTGCGGTATATACCGTTGATGAAGGCGAAGTCCATGAATTTTTCGCCCCCCGTATAGAGGATCTCAGGGTTGTAGGAGCGTATCACGGCATAGAGGACGAAGAAGAGGAGGAATATGACCTCGGTGGCGACGATTGTCCGCCGGTTCTCCGAGATAAAGCTCACTATCTCCCGGCGGTAGCGCCTGAAGAGGAGGAAG
Organism: Dehalococcoidia bacterium; assembly: GCA_011174795.1. Lineage (GTDB taxonomy): Bacteria > Chloroflexota > Dehalococcoidia > SZUA-161 > SZUA-161 > W281. The sequence goes on along the minus strand of DUEY01000060.1, from coordinate 9,657 downwards.
GAACAGGCGGCGAATGCGACGACGATGAGGATGATAGCCCACCTGGTGTTGGGCAGAATATGTATTGAGGCGGCGAGCCACAGGACGTAGGAGACGATGAGTATGCCGAGCACCTTGGAGAAGGCGTACCCCCTGTCGGGGAGCCACCTGAAGAGTACCGAGGTGAAAGGCAGGGCGATAATGCCCAGCAGTTGTACCAGAATCCACCAGATGACTATGTCGCCCACAATGGCTCCTCGGTGACTACATTAACTCCCTGCTGCAAAAAGTGCCTCCACGAAATCGCCGGGGGAGAATGGGGCCAGGTCTTCCAGCTCCTGCCCGGTGCCGATATAAAGTATCGGTATCTTGAGCTCGTCGCAGATGGCGAGGACAATACCGCCCTTGGCCGTGCTGTCCAGCTTCGCTAGGAAGATGCCCGTGACATCAACCGCTTCGGTGAAATAGCGGGCCTGGCTCAATCCATTCTGGCCCGTGGTGGCGTCGAGGACGAGCAGCACCTGGGGCTCGACGCCGGCCTTCGACGCTACGCGCTTGATTTTCTTGAGTTCCTCCATGAGGTTGAACTTGGTGTGGAGGCGGCCCGCGGTATCCGCAATGACGAAATCGGCGTTCTTAATCGCGGTCTCGACGGCGTCGTAGACCACCGCTGCGGGGTCGCCCCCGGGCTGGTGGGCGATTACCGGGACTTTCAATCGTTCGCCCCACACCTTGAGCTGGTCGATGGCTGCCGCCCGGAAGGTGTCGCCTGCCGCCAGCATGACGCTCCTCCCCTGTGCTTTGAGGCTGTGGGCGAGCTTGGCGATACTGGTGGTTTTGCCCACACCATTGACCCCCACCACTAGTATGACGCATACACCCCCGTTTTTTAAAGGGAAAGGCTCTGCCCCCTCCACGGTCAGGATGGCTACGATTTCCTCCTTGAGGGCGTTCCTTATCCTGTCGGGTTCCTGGATATTCTCCTTCCTCACCCTTACTTTGAGCAGCTCTATGAGCCTGGCGGTGGTGCTCACGCCGACGTCAGCGGAGACAAGAAGCTCTTCCAGCTCTTCCCAGAGTTCATCTCCCACGTCAGGACGGTCGAAAAGGTTCACCACCCTGCCCCACCATGCCTCTCGGGTGCGCTTCACGCCCTGTTCTGTCTTCCGGGAAAAGCCAAGCATAGCTGATTATTCTCCGGCCAGGCTCTCCAGCGCCGCCCGTGCCGCTTCCATCTCCGCAGCCTGTTTGTTGCGGCCGCTCCCCTGGCCCAGTATCGAGTCACCCGCCAGCACCTCCACGGTGAAAACCTTGGCGTGGTCGGGACCTGTCTCTTCGATGGTGCGGTAGACAGGTATGATCTTCAGTCTGGATTGAGTGACCTGTTGTAACCTCGACTTATAGTCGGCGGCAATCTTCTCCTGGATTTCCTGCTCCAGCTCGCTGCCCAGTATCCTCAGGATGAAACCTTTCGCTGCATCCAGCCCCTGGTCGACGAGAACAGCCCCGATGACTGCCTCCAGGGTGCCGCTCAGGTTTCGGGGACGGGAGCGCCCCCCGCTCTCTTCCTCCCCGTGCCCCAGGTACAGGTGTTGACCGAGATTCAGGGACCGGGCGACGCGGCTTAGCATATCCCCGCGCACCAGGGCCGACCTGAGCTTTGTCAGTTCTCCTTCTGATAGGTGGGGGAAACGGTGGTAGATTTCCTCTGCCACGACGAAGGTGAGCACCGCATCTCCCAGGAACTCAAGCCTCTCGTTGGAGGATAGGGATTGATCGGGGTTTTCGTTGAGATAGGAGCGGTGGACGAGGGATTGCTCTAGCAGTGACGGGTCTTTAAAGTCAACGCCTATAGTAGCTTGAAGATTAGCGAGATCTGCCAAAGCCACCTGACCTACTACGGATTTCGTTTATGATAAGCTGCGAACGTTCGTATGTCAAGGAAGCTGAAGCAGGGGGCTGCCTGCTTAGCGGCTGGCAGCGATGACGAAAAATAGCTATAGCCGTTCTATACAGCGTTCACCATATGACGGTAACCCCTCGCTCCTCAAGTTGGGGTATACGTACCTTCATCGACTCGCTACTCAAGGGATTGTCTGTCAGGCACAAATAATCACCTTGGCTGATATATTGATTCCTCACCAGTGGTGTGACATCGCTTATATCGTTCGCCGCAAGGTAGAGATTATGTATATTGGCGAGGTTTGTTATCGAAGCGATGTCAGTTATATCGTTCTCAGAAAGGTGGAGTTCCGTCAGATTTTTTAGCTTGCCGAGTTGGGAAAGGTCGCTGATATTGTTACCATCCAGGTCCAGCTTCTTCAGCTGGGTGAGGCTGGCGAGCGGCGCGATATCGCTTATCTCGTTCATCGAAAAGTGGAGCTCGGCTAACAATTTAAGGTTGGAGAGCGGTGCCAGGTCGCTGATATTGTTGTCATCGAGGCGGAGCACGTTCAGGTTGGTGAGGCTGGTGAGCGGCGAGATGTCGCTTATCGCGTTCCCTTCGAGGAAGAGCCAGATCAGCCTGGTGAGGATGGATAGCTCCGAGATGTGGCTCAGCCCGTTCATTGAGAGGTCGAGCTCGTTCAATCCTTTAAGGTTGGAGAGTGGCGATAGATCTCGTACCTGGTTGTCCCCGAGGTGCAGGGCTGTCAGTCTGGTCAGGTTGGTAAGTGGTGAGATGTCGTAAATATCGTTCTCATCGAGGGAAAGCCATATCAAGCCAGTGAGGCTGTTGAGTGGCGAGACGTCGCTTATCTCGTTCCTAGACAGGTTTAGCTCGTTTAAACTGGCCAGGCTTGAGAGAGGAGATAGGTCGCCAATCAGGTTACCCGAGAGGTCGAGCCTGTGAAGGCTGGTGAGGTCTCCGAGGGGCGAGATATCGCTTATCTGGTTGCCCCCGAGGAAAAGAAGGGTCAGTCCCGTCAGGCCGGTTACCGGTGAGATGTTACGTATCCGGTTACCCTCGAGACTGAGCCACCTGAGGTTGGTGAGGTTTCCAAGGGGCGAGATATCGCTTATTTCGTTGTTATCGAGGTAGATGACAGACAGGTTGGTAAGGTTGGCGATTGGTGTAAGTTCGCTTATCTGATTGTTCACCAGCCAGAGGCGGTTCAGGATGGTGCACTGTTCCAGTCCGGCGAGGTCAGCTATACCTTTGTCAACTGCAACGAGCTCGGTCAGTCCCTTCAGGTCGCACTGTGAGATGTCCCCGGTTGGCTTTCCGATCGCTTCTCGGACCACTGCCTCGAGGTTGGGGTCTGGAAAAGCGACTGTTTCTCCAGAATCGCCACACGAGCAGGGCAGCAGAAGCCCCAGCACGAGCAGTGGTATTAAAACAATAGCCAGCCTTCGCACTAATTTTTCCTTAACCATTTGCCCGCCAAATTGCAGTTGGTCTCGGTATCTCCACCTGAATGTATGTAACTTGTGATATTCTACCACGATTTACAATGCGATGGCGAGTAAGTATAACGTCGTCTTTATACCGTGATTATCGCAACCTTTCATCCCGATATCAGGCATCCTGGCGCTGCCTGCTATTGACAGGCGTTTCGTTCGGTCATAAGGTAATAGGTAGGAGAGCGTATAAGGGGGTAAGGATAGTGAGAGTGCTGGTAACGGGTGGTGTGGGGCGGCTGGGGGTAAGTGTCTGCAACAACTTATTGAAGAACGGATTCCAGGTTCGCGTATTCGACCTGAACAACAAACGCAATAGGAAGAGCGTCGGGGAGATTGAGGGAGAGGTAGAGGTACACTGGGGGGATATCACGCAGCCCGCGTCGGTTCGAGAGGCGCTTGAGGGGGCGGATGCGGTTGTCCACATGGCAGGCATCCTGCCGCCTGTCGCTTACCAGAACCCCGAGCTGGCCAGGGCGGTAAACGTCGGTGGCACAAGAGTGCTTGTTGACCTGCTGAAAGAGAAGGGAGGCCATATTCCCTTTGTCTTCACGTCTTCTGTAGCGACTTTTGGTCCCACGCCCGACGCCACGGAACCCCTCGCCGTGGAGAAGGATACTCCCAGACCCAGAGGTGCATACGGCGAGACCAAGCTGGAAGCCGAGAACCTTATTAAGGAGTCGGGCATAGACTACCTCATCCTGCGTCTGACCGCGGTGATGTACTTTACGTTTGGAATGAGCGACATGGAGCGTATGTTCTCGATCCCCCTGAACAACCGAATCGAGTTCTGCCATCAGGATGACCTGGCCCTGGCGATACTCAATGCCGTGAAGAACTTTGACGCGTTGAAGGGAAATACCCTTGTCGTCAGCGGCGGTCCCGAACAGCGAATGCTGTACAAGGATATGGTGGGCTCGATGCTGAAAATTATGGGGTTGCCCCTGCCACCTGACCATAAATTCACGCAGCAGCCCTATTACTTGGACTGGTATGACACGAGCAGGTCACAGGAGTTGCTCGATTTCCAGAGGAAGACGTTCGATGATTATCTCGCGGACTACGAGCAGGAATTGACGAGGCGGTTTTCCCCTTTGTTCCTGCCTTTTATGCGCTACTTCGTCTCGCCGTTGTTCGGTAAGGTCGTTGTTCGGCTCATGTAGCCGTCAATCCGGCTCCGATTGTATTCTCAGGAAGGCGTCTCGACGTACTTGTAGACATCGATAGCGAAGCGGGGACACATCCAGGCGCAAACACCACACGCGTTGCACTTCTCGGGATGGGCAAAGACGGGTATGAGATACCCCTTGGCAGTGAACTTGTCGCCCGGTATCTCGATACAGCCACGTGAGCAGAATTCGGCACAGTAGCCGCAACCCTTGCAGATTGTCTCGTCGATGACTATCTCGCCCTTGGCCATCTTTCCTCCTGCCAGTGACTCACGATTTACTCCACTTCTGGAGGTATTTCTCCTTGACCTGTTTGTTGATCAGACCGACAGGCCATTCTCCCTTGACTACCCTGATTATCTCCTCCACCGGCCGCTTGGGCAGGTCCGGATGTGAGGAAGAGAAAGCGTGGGCGGAGTGGGGGGTAACGATGAAATTATCCAGCTTCAACAGGGGGTTGTCGAGAGCGATCGGCTCTGGTTCGGTGACGTCGAAAGCGGCGGCGGCGATACCGCCCTGGCTTAAAACTGTGTACAGCGCCTCGTGGTCCACTACCGGCCCACGGGCGGTATTGACCAGGCAGGCAGAGGGCTTCATCTTCTGCAACTGCTCCAATCCTACCATGTGTCGCGTCTCCGCGTTGAGGGGTGCGTGGACGGAGACGACATCTGACTGCGCCAGCAACTCGTCCAGGTCAGTGACCCGTTCCACGCCGTACTTTTTAAATATATCCTCATCGATGTAGGGGTCGTAGGCAAGAATTCTCAGGCCGAAGCCCTTTGCCTTGGGAGTTAAAGCGCGGGGAATGCGCCCGAAGGCGATGAGCCCCAGCGTTTTGCCCCTGAGCCTAAACATCTTTGGCCATATCTCCGAGCCGATATCGCGGTCGGGCTGCGCCTTCCATCCTCCGGATTTCACTATATTGTTTAACTCGACAACCCGCCTGGTGCAGGCTAATATAAGGGCCATCGCATGATCCGAAACCTCTTCCAGGCTTAAATCCGGTACGTTGGCAACCATGATACCCAGTTCGGTGGCTGCATCTACATCGAGTTTGTCATAGCCGACGCCGACGCTGATGGAGAACTTAAGGTTGCCCAGGTTGGAAAGTACCTTCCTCGTAAAGGGCTGGAACAGGTTCTGCGTAACGACAGCGTCGGCATCGCCTATAGCGGTGATCAGTTCATCCTCGGTGGCTTCGAGCGAGCAGGGGTTCATTATATAGTCAACCTCTACTCCTGCCTGCTTGAGCATCTTATTGTAATCCACAAGTATGGTGATCCCTAGAATGTCCATCGCTTTAAAGGGCATGGCTTCACCTCTCGTGACTGCTTATTAAATTGAGGGCGCTACGCAGCGCTCTTGCCAAGTTCGAGCCCGCGCCTGAATGCTTCCAGGTTGCGTGCCATTATCTTCTCGTTGTCCTGGTATTTCCTGCGGAGCTCGCCCTCTATAATTTCCTCTGGTATCGCTCCCAAGAGTTTTATATAGGCTCCGAGCAGGATTAGGTTGTTGACCTGGGTCGAGCCCAGACTGACGGCTATCTCCAGCCCCGGCAGCGCGCAGAGCGTGTAGTCGTCCCTGTCCCTGTCTGCATTCAGACCGGTCTGCTCGACGATGATGAACCCTCCGGGGCGTACCCTGGGCTCGAAACCCATAAACTGGGAGCTGTCGAGTATGATTACCACCTGTGCCTGGTCTACCAGCGGGGATGTTATCTTTTCATCGGAGAATATGACTGTGCTCTGGCAGAGACCGCCGCGCTTGGCAAAACCGTAGGTGGGCACATAGGATACATGCTTATATAGTTGAAACGCTGAATTCAAGAGAACCTGTCCCGCCACCAGGACGCCCATGCCGCCGATTCCGGCTATGATTACCTCGCCTCTCGATATCCTATCCTGTCCCATACCTTTCTCTCCCTGCTCTATTCGATGCTGGTCACGTTTTTAAACTCGCCCAGCGGGAACTCGCGGATTACCTCTTCCCCTATCCACTCCAGCGCCTTCACCGGGGTGAGGTGCCAGTTGACCGGGCAGGCTGTGATAATCTCGACGAAGCTGAGACCTACCCCGTCCAGTTGTCGCTGGAACGCTGTCTTTACATATTTCTTTGTCCGCCGGAACTCAGCCGGGGTGTGGAGCGAGCCCCGGGCGCTGTATGCCACTCCCTTAAACGTCGCTGCGAGTTCAGCGGTATGTACCGGGTAGCCTTCTGAGCTTGGCTCCCTTCCCCGTGGGGTTGTAGTGGTTACCTGCCCCAGAAGTGTTGTCGGGCCTAGCTGGCCTCCGGTCGTACCGAAGTTGGTGTTGTTCACCATGATAATGGTGATCTTCTCGCCCCTGGTCAAAGCACCCAAGAAGGGGCCGGCACCGATGGCGATGCAGTCGCCATCTCCCTGAACGGTGAACACGGTGGTCTCGGGATGGATGCGCTTGAGCGCGGTAGCCACATCCGGGCCGCGGCCGTGTGCGGGGCTCACCCGGTCGATATTGAAGCTCGCTATAAGAATACCCGTGCAGCCGACAGCGCCCACCATAATCGCTTTGTCGCCAATGCCCAGCTCTTCGAAGCTCTCAGCGATGATACGTGCCACCATTGGAATCTGGCAGCCGGGGCAGAAAAGGTCCCACAGGATGTCCATCCACGGCTCACCCCTTAACAGCGCCGGCTTTTCCGCTACTATCTCCTTCGCCATCCCTTTCGCTTCCTCGTTCATAGCAATCTCTTGACCTCCTCCAGCACCTTGCCGGGCATAATCATACCGTCTTCCGCAGGTGAGTGGCGAAAGGTGATGTCTGCCAGGTGAACCTCTCCCTTGCCGCAGGCTGCCATCCTGACGTCATCGACCATAAGGCCGCCCATGCAGTCTTCAACCGCCAGGAACTTGCATCCCTGAGCTGCCTTGTCACCGATTATCTGGTGGGGAAAGGGCCAGAGGGTTATCAGCCGCAATAGACCTGCCTTGAGGCCCCGCTCCCGGGCCATATCCACCACCTCGGCAGCGACTCGGCCACAGTAGCCGTAGGCCACAAGGATAAGATTGGCATCCTCCATCCGGTATTCCTCGTATCTCAGCTCCGAATCCATCGCCCGGTATTTCTCTCTAAACGCTTCGAGGTATGCGAGGTATGTCCCGTCTTTGAGGGGATGGTAGCTGGGGCCTATCTCGCGGTACTTTCCATCTTCGTGCTTGCCTGCACCTTTTACTGCCCAGTCCTTATCCGGAAGCGGTCCGAAGTCCAGCGTCTTAAGCTCCAGCGGCTCGACAACATGGCCCATGAGGCCGTCGGTTACTACCACAACCGGGTGACGGTACTTATCGGCGAGGTGGAAAGCGAGCTGCATCAGGTCATGGGTCTCTTGGACTGATGCCGGAGCCAGAGCGATATTCTTGAAGCCTCCGACGCCGCCCTTGGTGACGCTGTTGTAATCCATCTGAGCGTGTTCAACCCTCTGCACCCCGGGTCCGACCCTCTGCACCAAGACTACCACGCAGGGAAGGTTGGCGGAAGCAATATCGGAGGTCCCCTCCTGCATCAGCGCCCACCCCGGGCTCGAGGTTGAGGTCATAGCCCGGACCCCCGCGGCAGCGGCGCCATAAAGCATATTTATCGTCGCGGTCTCGCATTGAGCCTGGACGAACACCCCACCCCTCTTAGGCAGTTCACGCGCGAAAAGCTCTATTATCTCGTTCTGGGGCGTTATCGGGTAGCCGAAGAAGCAGTTGCAACCGGCACTGATCGCACCCCATGCCACTGCCTCGTTGCCTTCGGCGAGGAACCTCTCCGTCATCAGTACACTCCCTCGTCCCTCAACTTGGCTAGGTCATCCCAGGTGTAGCCGCATACCTCCATCAGCACCTCCTCGGTGTGCTGCCCCAGCTCAGGGGCGAGCCTCTCCACCGCTCCGGGCGTCTCACTTAGCTGAACGGCAACACCTGGCACCTTGACCTTGCCGTGGATGGGGTCATCTATCTCAACTACGTATTCATTGGCAATTACCTGGGGGTCAACGGCCAGCTCGGCATAGTCCTGTACCGGGGCTGAAGGAATACCAGCCTCTTCGAGCCGTTGCAGCCAGTGGTCTCTCGGTTTGGCGCTGATGATATCCAGCAGCATGGGCTTGAGCTCATCGAAGTTCTGCCCCCGAACCAACTGGTTTTCGAACTTGGGGTCTTTCTCCAGTTCCTCAATGCCGAACACCTTGCAGAACTGGGGCCAGAACCTGTCCGCCTGTAGCGCGGCGATGGCGAACCATTTGCTGTCGCAGTCCTTGTAGATGTAATAAAGCGGATTTCGGGCGGCTGCCATGACCGAGCCGGGAGGGACGATACCCATCATGAAATACATCTGAAACTGGAGTCGGCCCATCTCGATTTGGCCTGCCAGGAGCGAGGCATCCACCCTCTGGCCCATGCCGAAACGTTCCCTAGAGAGGAGGGCGAGTATTACTCCATAGGCGGTCATCAAACCGCCGACCTCGTCGGCAAAACCGGCCCCGATGGGCGTTGGCACCATGTCCTCCGACTGGGTGATGCTCCAGATACCACCTCTGGCCTGTCCGGCGAAGTCCGCCGACATCTTATCGGCATCCGGCCCCTTGGGCCCGAAGCTCGAGCTGAGAGCGTAGATAAGCTCGGTATTGTATTTCTTCAGTGTCTCGTAGTCTATCTTCAGTCGCCTGGCAGCACTCTCGCGGTAGTTGGTTACAAAGACGTCCGACTTCTCCACCAGCTTATAGAGCACCTCTCGAGCTTTCTCGTTCTGCAGGTTGAGCACGATGCCCTTCTTGCCTCGATTCTGGTTCTGATAGTAGAAATTAAGCGGCAGGTCCGCCCCGTACATTTTGAGCATACCCCGGCCGGGTTCGCCCTCGGGGGGCTCTATCTTTATTACCTCGGCGCCCATGTCTGCCAGCAGCGCGGTGGCGACCGGTCCCTGTTGCCACGCTGTCCAGTCCAGCACCCTGATACCTTCTAGCGGTTTTGTCATTTGAGCCTCCCTCTCACGTTTCCTCAGATGGCACGCTTTAGCGCGCTATGCAGCCGAACTCTTGTATGCTGCCACCATCTCCATGAAGGTGTCGATGCGGTTCTTGGTCTCTTCTT
>DUEY01000006.1 GCA_011174795.1 Dehalococcoidia bacterium | reverse complement strand
TTCTCCCAGCAGTGACTCGACAGTGTGGCACTGTTCAGGGGCGGTCTCGCTGGCGATATCCACAATATGGAGCAGCAGGTCGGCTTCAGAGAGCTCCTCAAGGGTGGCTCTGAAGGCGGCGACAACGGTTGGGGGCAGCTTCTGGATGAAGCCTACGGTATCGGTGAGCAGCACCTGTTTTCTATTGGGCAGTGAGAGGCGGCGGGTGGTGGGATCGAGTGTTGCGAAAAGCTTGTCCTCGACCAGCACATTAGCGTTGCTCAGGTAATTGAGCAGGGTGCTTTTACCGGAGTTGGTGTAGCCTATCAGGGATACGACCGGTATGCCCTGTTCGCTGCGGCGCTTGCGGTACAGGGCACGATGCTTTCGCATTGCTTCGATTTCTCCTTTGAGACGCTGGATCCTGCGCTGGATAAGGCGGCGGTCGGTCTCAAGCTGGGTCTCGCCGGGGCCTCTGGTGCCGATGCCTCCTCCGAGTCGCTCGAGGTGGGGCCAGCGACCGGCCAGACGGGGCAGGAGATACTCCTGTTGAGCGAGTTCGACCTGAAGTCTGCCTTCGTGGGTATGCGCCCTTCGGGCAAAAATATCAAGGATGAGGGCAGTGCGGTCGATTACCTTGACATCGAGCGCAATTTCTAGATTCCGCTGCTGGGCCGGGGAAAGTTCATCGTCGAATATGACCAGGTCATAACCGACCCTTTCTTTGAGCGCAGCAAGTTCCACGAGTTTACCTTTACCTATGTAATAAGCAGGGGTTGGCGCCGGCAGGCGCTGTGTTATCGAGCCCACTACCTCGGCGCCTGCGGTGAGTGCCAGTTGTCTCAACTCTTCAACCGAGCCCTCTAAGGACCAGCCATTCATAACCTTCTTGATCTCAACCCCGACGAGGAAAGCACGTTCTGCCGGGCGGGTGTTAACTGCAGTGCGTTTAATAGGTTTCCTCCCTTATTGCTCCTGTCCCCACTTCTCCATTCTGGACAGCCCCTCCTCGAGGCGGTCGTCGGGGGTGGTTAAAGAGAGGCGGATGTAGCCCTCTCCATGTTTCCCGTAGCTGTTGCCTGGTGTGACCGCTACTGAAGCCTCATCCAGCAGCTTCGAACAAAAATCGGTAGAGGTATACCTTTCAGGAACCCTGACCCAAACGTAGAGGCTGGCCTTGGGTGTTCTTGCCCTCAACCCAATTTTCTCCAGCGTCTTCATTACCAGGTCACGCCTTCTCTGATAGATTGCGTTGTGCTCTCCGATGCAACCTTGGTCGCCAAGAAGCGCTTCGATGGCAGCGTGCTGGATAGCCTGCGGTACGCCGGAGTCGAGATTGGACTTCACCTTCATCAGGGCGTTAACTATACTCTCGTTGCCAACAACCATTCCGACACGCCATCCAGTCATATTATAACTCTTGGAAAGAGAATGGAATTCCACGCCCACTTCTTGTGCTCCGCGCGCCTGGAGGAAGCTCGTCGGCCGATAGCCGTCGAATGAGACCTCGGTATAGGGGCCATCGTGGCAGACAGCCACATCGTACTTCTTAGCGAAGGCAATAACACTGTCGAAGAAGTCGAGGTCGGCTATAGCTGCGGTGGGGTTGTTGGGATAGTTTATCCACAGGAGCTTGGCTTTATAAGCTATTTCAGCGGGTATGATGTCGAGGTCGGGCAGGAAATCGTTGTCTTCAGTCAGGGGAAGGGAGTAGCTCTCACCACCGGCGAACATGGTGCCTATGGAGTAGACAGGATAGCCGGGGTCGGTAACCAGGGCGAGGTCGCCCGGGTCGATAAAGCACAGGGCAATGTGACCGATGCCTTCCTTGGAGCCGATGAGAGGCAGGACCTCCTTATCGGGATCGAAGGATAGCTCAAAGCGGCGCTGATACCAGGAGGAGATAGCCTGGCGCAGTTGGGGTAGCCCGTTGGTCTCGGGGTAACGATGGTTTGCCGGGTCTCGCGCTGCCTGGCACAGGCGCTCAATGATATGCTGGGGAGTAGGGATATCGGGGTCGCCGATGGCAAAGCTGATTACATCCTCCCCCCGGGCTCTCTTCTCCGCTATCTTCCTGCTTATCTCGACGAAAAGGTACGGCGGTAAGTTCTCAATCCGCTTGGCTGGTTTCATGAAGTCTAGCCTCTTTTCTGCTGATTATTATATCTGCTTAGCGATGCTTTAGCTGCTACCGTGCAGTTCTTTACTCTGAATCCATTTTGCTTCATCGGGCGTTAAAACAAGCACGTCTATCGGCCCCCCCACATTCTTGGGCCGCGCCTGGAAACGCATGGTGTCAATGGTAGTTCGGATTGCGTAAATGGCGAAATCGATGGCATCCTGGAGCGCCATAGCTTTCCAGATAATCGGAGCCGGTGAGCGAATGACCTTGTCGTTGCCTTGCTCATCTTTAATCACGATAGCATTGATGATAGAAGTAAGAATGTCGCCCTGTCCTGACCATGCAGCACCGTAGATAAGAGAGCCATCCTTCTGAATATTTCTTCTCTCGACGGCGTTCTGGGATATGTGGCAGGAATAGATGTGAGGAACGCTGACCCTGCCCTCTTTCTTGTAGCCGCCAATGTGGAAGCCGGCATCAGCATCGGGAAATGATTTGCGGAAATAGTCTACCAGCTTCTTGGGAACGGTAGTTACATCATCTTTGGGCGATAATTCCTCTTCGATAAATCCCTTGATGTGGCTCGCCATGGGAACGCCGCCGAGCAGATCCTGCCCGAAGTTGGCGATGCCGATTTGTTGATGTTCCAGGAGAAACGTCTTGGTAATGGCATCGGAGTTCACGGTCTCCACCTTGAAGGTCTTACCCTGGGCAGCCTTTCCTTCAACTGTAACTGCCTGTCGGCTGTCTGAAGCCATCACGATACCTTCCGGTACATATACAGCTATAATAAAACTCATTTCAGTCTCCTTCCGACTCAGCTAGTCCGACCATTCTCCCCTGAAGACAATTTCCGCAGGGCCGCTGAGCAGCACCTCACCGGCGCCATCCCAGTCGACGGTCAGAGTACCACCCGGCAGTAGTATATCGACAGGGCTCTGGCAGAGCCCCTTTACTATAGATACCACAACTATAGCACAGGCGCCGCTGCCGCAGGAGAGGGTCTCCCCTGCCCCCCGCTCCCATACCCGCGCCCTTATCTCATGACGATCGATTATATTGGCTATTTCGAAGTTTACCCTGTTAGGGAAGATGCGATGGTGCTCCACGAGGGGACCAACGTGGGCCAGTGGGAAGTCGGCAACAGGCTGGTCAGCGAGATAAATGGCATGGGGGTTGCCCATGGAGAGCGCGTGGACCTCTAATTCTCTGTCATCCACAGTTATAGTCCGGTCGAAGACTGTTGCCGCAGCAGGTGTATCTTGGTGCTCAACGATTATCGGTATGGCATCGGGGTCAAAGGTCGGGGTACCCATCGCCACCTGCACACCCTTCTCGGTACGGGTTCTCACTGCCCTCGTCCCCGCCATAGTTTCTACCCTGAACTCGTCACTGCTGACTAAGCCGCTTTCCATTACCGATTTGGCGAAGCATCTCAGCCCGTTGCCGCAGGCCTCAGCTTCGGAGCCATCGGGATTGAACATTCTCAGGCGGAGGTCGGCTACTTCGGAGGGCAGGATAAGAAGAAGCCCGTCGGCGCCCACGCCGAAGTGGCGCTGGCACATAGCTCTGGCCAGCAATGACCAGTCGCGTTGTAGGCTCCGTGCATCTACGAGGATGAAATCGTTACCGGTGGCCTGTAGTTTGACGAAATTCACTTCAGGAACTCCAGCTAGAAGCTTTCTTGTGCCTCTTCCACCTTTATTTTAACGACATGCTTGACTTCGATATTGCGGTCAGCAAACTCCTTGCTTATCTGCTCAAACAGCTCTCCTGAGTCGATGACCTCGCCCTTGCCCCAGATTCGGCATCCCCTCATGCTCTTGGGATGCATTACCAGGATAGAGACGTTGGGATTCTCTCTCAGGCTGGCTATAGTGCGCGGCGAGCTGATATCGGCGAAGACCACGTGGTCATCATCGAGCACTCGAAACGACCCTTTGGCTGAGACGTTAGGGATGCCATCCTTGCTCGCTGTGGCTATTATGGCAGGGCGCACCTCGGCGATGGTATCCTTGATTTGATCCGATAGCTTGCCCATATGGCACCTCCAATAAGTTAAGTAGTAACAGGTTTTAAGGCCACTCTGTATCGTCGAAGGTGATTCTGTCCCTGCGGCGCTTCCAGAAAAAACGCGCTACGTACAGAACAGGGAATAGAATGCTTCCCGCGAGAACCCCCCATAGGAAACGCTTCATAAAGCCCTCCTGTTAGTTATCTATATTTTTACTGAGTCGATTAGAAAGAAATTGCTTAACCAGGCTGCTAATGGCTCTAATGCCCCCTTTTCTGGGCTCGAACCAGTGAATACGCTCGTCCTGGGGCCGAAACCAGTTATATTGGTGGCGCGCAAAGCGGTGGGTGTCGGTCTTGATTTGCTGAACTGCCGCAGGCAAGTCCATCTTCCCCTGGATAAACAGGCCTATTTGCTTGTAGCCCAGCCCTGACATCGAAGGGAGGTCGAACCCGTAGCCCTGAGAAACAAGCCCTTCGACCTCTGCGAGTAGCCCTTTCTCCATCATGCTGTCCACACGGGCATCGATTCGCTGGTACAGGCTGGTTCTGCCTGTTGTCAAACCGATAATAAGAGAGTTGACGAACGGCTCCTTTCTTTGAAGCTGGGAGAAAGGTTTGCCCTGGCGACAGACCTCTATTGCACGGATTACTCTGCGGACGTTCCGTGGATCAATGCGCTGCGCTGCAACGGGGTCGAGTTGCTTGAGCTCCTCGTAGAGCACCTCAGCTCCTTCAGATTCCGCCCTCGCCTCTAGTTCTTGCCTCAGGCTTGGGTCCGGTGGCACGGGAGGGATGCGCCATCCCTCCAAAACCGACCAAACGTATAGCCCGCTCCCTCCTACGAGGAATGCTGGTTTCCCTTTCTGCTGAATAAGCTTCATAGCTTCTCGTGCTTCATTTTGGTAGAGGGCGAGGCTGAAATTCTGGTCGGGATCAACCACATCGATAAGGTGGTGAGGAACCAGAACCTGCTCGTCAGGCGTAGGCTTGGCGGTGCCGATATCCATATAGCGGTACACCTGTCGGCTATCGGCGTTGATAATCTCCCCACCGAAGGCCTGGCTGAGTTCAAGCGCCAGACTGCTTTTACCTATTGCGGTTGGCCCAACTATGGCGACCAGAGAACTCATCCCGCTTTCTTAATCTTCGCCGTCTGCTCCACGATACCTATGAACTCTGCCGCTTTCAGGCTGGCTCCCCCGACCAGGGCGCCATCGATTTCGGGCTGGTTGATGAATTCCGCTATATTGGTGGTGTTGACACTGCCGCCGTACTGGATGCGCATTTCCTGGGCTATGGAGTCGCCGTAAAGATTGGCAACGGCACTGCGGATAACGCCACTGATGGCATTTGCCTGCTCACCACGGGCAGCTTTCCCGGTACCGATGGCCCATATCGGTTCGTAGGCGATAACTGTACCCTGGGGTGAATCAATGCCTCTAAAGGCTGCATTTACCTGTTTAGTAACTACTTCTATGGTTTCACCAGCCTCGTTTTGCTTGAGACTTTCGCCGACACAGATAATAGGGGTAAGCCCTGCATCGAGAGCGGTGTGAACTTTTTTATTGACCATTTCGTCGGTATCATCGAAATAAGCCCTTCTTTCTGAGTGCCCCAGGATTACATATTTACAGAGCCCGACGAGCATCAAAGGAGATATCTCTCCGGTGAAGGCACCGCTGCGTTCAAAATACATATTCTGGGCGCCGAGTTCGATTGACGTGCCCTTTATAAGCTCACTCACGGTTGTCAGTGAGACGAAAGGGGGGCAGAGCACTTTTTCTGCCCCTGATATGCTGTTCAGCTTCTTTTTCATCGCTTTGACCAGTTCTATCGCCTCAGCCACGTTAGTGTTCATTTTCCAGTTAGCTGCTATTATCGGCATCCGCATAGCATCCTCCTAAGCCCCGAATTTAGCCAGCTTGAGGGCATGAGCCATCGCTAGAGGCATAACCTCTACTGCGGGTAAACGTCCCAGGGCGCCGGATGAGCATGCCGGCTCTGAGAACTCTTTTACATGGTCGGGCCGGCACCACTTTGAATAGAGGATAACGGGAACCGGATGCCAGCTATGCGCTTTCAGTATTGCCGGAGTGGAGTGGTCGCTGGCCACTACTATGACGTCGGGCTCGAGTTTGGTGAGTCCGGGTAGCAGGGTGTCGACCTCCTCCAGGGCGCGAACCTTGGCATCGAAATCGCCGTCTTCGCCGGCGGAGTCGGTCTTCTTCACGTGGACAAAGAAGAAATCGTAGTCGGCATAATTCTGGCTCAGGGTCTTGAACTCCTCTTCGACACTGGCACCGGTATCGAGCGCCTTCATGCCCACCAGCTTGGCTAGGCCACGGTACATAGGGTAGGCGGCGATAGCGGCGGCATTGAGCTTGTATATATCTCCCATACTGGGAAAGTCGGGGTGCTGTGAGAAGCCGCGCAGAAGCACCATATTGGCGGGATGATGGCCTGCCAGCGCTGCCTTCGCCCCGTCTGCGAATTCGTTGGCCAGAGCAGCGGTTTTTTCTGCGGTTGGAGAGAGAGCGACCATCGTCTTCGGTGCCATTCCTATCTGCTGGGGGTCGGAGTCGCTGACATCACCGGATAGTCCGTCGCCGCGGAATACCAGCGCGAAGCGGTGCTCTCTTATTGGGATGACGTGGAGTTCGGCGCCATCCGGTTTAATATCGCTTAGTATAGTGCATAATTCGGCGTTCTTTTCGGTTGAGATACGACCGGCCCTGCGGTCCGCCACCAGACCATTGCTGTCTGTGGTGCAGAAGTTGCCCCGCGCGGCCACGTCATTGCTCTTGACGTCGAAGTCTATGCCCAGCACCTCCAGTATGCCTCGTCCTACAGTGTATTTCAGCGGGTCATATCCGAAGAGGGCGAGGTGACCGGGGGCGCTGCCTGGAGTAATTCCTGGAGAAATGGGGTCAATCATGCCGCATATCCCCTTGCTTGCCAGGCTGTCGAGGTTGGGTGTGCGGGCAGTCTCTAGCTCCGTCTTGCCGGTGTCGGGTTTGGGCAACCCGCCCAAGCCATCGATTACCAGGAGCACGATCTTCATCGGTGTCTGTATTGCCAAGTCTTTAATTTGTTCCAGGTTGAGCATCTATCTTACCACCACGTTTTATTTATCTTGAAGCACTTCTACGCCGGGCAGGATCTTGCCCTCCAGGAACTCGAGGGAAGCGCCACCTCCCGTCGATACGTGGCTCATCCTATCAGCAAGTCCTAGCTCTTCAACTGCCTCAGCAGTAGAACCGCCACCGAGGATAGTCGTAGCCTCAAGCTTTGCCAGTTCTCTCGCTATTGCCTCGGTACCATTGCGGAACTCCTTGTACTCGAACACGCCCATGGGGCCATTCCACATGACTGTCTTACATTTCCTTATCTCGGTGGCGAATTCATCTACGGTACTGGGGCCGATGTCCATAACGTAGTAGTTTTCCGGTATCTCGGAGACGGATACAGTTTTACAGGGGACACCGCTGGCGAAGCTTTCAGCGACGATAACATCGCTGGGAAGAATCAGTTTAACGCCCGCACTAGCAGCTTTATCCATCAGCTTACGGGCGAAATCGAGCTTATCCTCCTCGACCCTGGATTGTCCCACAGAATAACCTTGAGCCTTGAGGAAGGTACAGCACATGCCTCCGCCGATGAGTAGTGAGTCAACTTTCCCCATGATGTTTTCCAGTAGACCGAGCTTGTCGCTTACCTTAGCTCCTCCGGTGATAGCGGCGAAGGGATGGGCAGGCTCAGTCAAAGCTTTGCTGAGAAAATCGACCTCCTTCTCCATGAGAAAACCGGCGACTGCTGGTAGGTATTGAGCGATGCCTGCTGTGGAGGCATGAGCCCGGTGAGCAGCGCCAAAGGCATCGTTAACATAGACATCCGCCAGTCGGGAGAGAGCCTCGGCGAATTCGAGGTTGTTCTTCTCCTCCTCGGCGTGAAAACGCAGGTTCTCCAGCAGGAGAGCATCCCCTTCATTGAGACGGGAAACCGCTTCTTCCACCTCCGGTCCGATGCAGTCACCGGCACTTGCTACGGGAAGTCCGAGGAGTTCCGAGAGGCGCTTCGCTACTGGGGCAAGCCTCAACTCCTCGACTACTCGGCCCTTGGGTCGCCCGAGGTGTGAGCAGAGTATAACCTTGCTGCCCTTCTCGACCAGGTACCTAATTGTAGGTAGTACAGCTCGAATACGGCTATCATCGCTAATGGCATTGGTCTCGGGGTCGAGCGGGACGTTGAAATCAACTCTGACCAGCACTCTCTTGCCTTTAATCTCGATATCACGTATTGTTTTTTTATGCATAGGCGGACCTACTATGAGAGGGCGTCCAGCTTCTCCTTTATCGCTTTTACCTCCGACACCACCTGGGGGTCCGCATCGAAGGGACTTAGGCCTTCGCGATCGGCCTCAGTGATCTTGGGGTTATAGCTAATAAATCCCAGGAGTTCAAAATCGGGTAGATTATCTACCACAAAATGGCGGTCGGCCTCATTACTAATCTTGTTGCCGACAACATAGCACTTTTTAATCCCTATATCCTGGGCTAATCTTTTTACCGCCTTCGCCGTCTCAATGCTTCTCCTTCCTGGCTCGACTACGGTTATGAAGGCATCCACGGATTCCGCTGTACCCCGCCCCAGGTGCTCTACCCCGGCGTCCATATCGAGAATTACCATCTCCGATCTTCTGAGCAGCAGGTGGTTCAGCAGACTACGGAGCAGCGCACTCTCCGGGCACATGCAGCCGCTGCCGCCCTTTTTAACGGTTCCCATAACAATGAGTTTTATTCCGTTTTTCGCCACGGAGAAACGCTGGGGGATGTCATCTACTCTGGGGTTTAATTTGAAGAACCCCCCGATAGTGCCGGGCTTTCCCCCCGTTCGCTCCTGTACCAGTTCCTCCATTTGAGCAATAGGGGTGATATGGCTCAGTTCTTCTGCTGGGATACCCAAAGCCGTCCCCAGGTTGGCATCGGGATTGGCGTCTATAGCTAAAACCGTATTTCCCTCAGCGGCATAGAGTCGGGCGAGCAGACTCGACAGTGTGGTTTTACCAACCCCACCCTTTCCCGTAATCGCCAGTTTCAACATCTCTTAGTATCTTTCGACTCCTTAGTATCCTGCCGTATACGACTCGCTGATTATACAACGGCTGGGTAAAAAGTTCTACACTTGAGGGAGCTAATGGGTTCTTGTTTTGCCAGGTATCGAGATTAGAATTTGCGGTCGAACAGGAAAGCGGCAACTGCCTCTAGCTCTGCCCTTGCTGTCTGGGAGATATCGAGTCCGTTCAGTTCCGCAAGTGCATCGTTGTAGTACTTCGTGCTCATTTCTTGAGCATATGCTCTTGCATCAACCTTGTCGAGCAGCTTCAGCACCTCGTCAACGTCGGCGTAACTAATCCTCTTTTTTCTATAAGTCCGAAGCAGGCGCTCTCTGTCTTCGCCTTTTGCTTTGCTCAGGGCATAGACAACAGGCAGGGTTTTTTTTCGCATTTGTATATCGGAAGCGACGGGTTTGCCTGTAGCCTTTTCGTCGCCCCAGATACTCAAGACATCATCATGCACCTGGAAGGTCATTCCCAGAGCATGGCCGAAGGTTCTCATATGGGTTATGACTGATTCGTCTTCAGTGGCCATAAGAGAGCCA
Organism: Dehalococcoidia bacterium; assembly: GCA_011174795.1. GTDB lineage: Bacteria > Chloroflexota > Dehalococcoidia > SZUA-161 > SZUA-161 > W281. Next base: position 23,147 of record DUEY01000006.1, on the reverse strand, counting down.
ATCTCGAGAGAGCTCCGAAATAACGCAGCGGTTTTACCACTGATCATTGCCAGATAATCCTTGACCTTAATATCCAGGCGGTTCTCATAGCTGAGATCGAGATACTGGCCTTCGCAGAGCCTGAGGCTGGCCTCTCCCAGGATGCTGGCGGCCCGCACCGTTTTCTCATGTGGGACGCCTCTCTCTTCAAGCCTTAAAAGAGACGACAGGGCTAAGGCGTGCATCCCGTCACCGGCGTTAATGCCCTGGGGAAGCCCCCAAATGCTCCAGACAGTTGGTCTGCCTCTGCGCTCTCTGCTCGAGTCCTGGATGTCATCATGTATCAGCGAGAAATTGTGCACCAGTTCCACGGAGGCTGCGACAGGTAGCGCCTGTCGCCACTGCCCATTTAAAGATTCGCAGGCGAGCAGGCAGAGAATGGGACGCAACCTTTTACCCGCTGTATTTCGCCTGGTATGGCCGGCCTCTTCGATCCAACCCATGTGGTAGCGCATCATATCGTACATGGGCAGCGAGGCTTTGCCTACAATGCGCTTAAGCTCAGCCTCCAACTCTGGTCGATATCGCTGGAAAATATTCTCTATGTCTATCATTGCACTGAGAAGTTATGGTTATTAGTTCTCGCTTTATGCTTTCACTATGCCCCAAAAAGATGAAAGTTTGGTCGTTCTCATCGTTTGGCCTTTGTTTGAGGTGTATGGTGTGAGAGTTCGGGGAAGAAGGAAATAATGCTTCGTGCTATTCCCTCAGCATCGATGCTGTAGCTGGCACGGAGAATATCCTGAGGGCCATGTTCGACGAACTCATCGGGGATGCCGAGACGCAAGACACGAATGTCAGTTGCATCGGATAGCAAACTCAGTACAGCGCTGCCGAAGCCGCCGACTAGTGTATTCTCTTCAACGGTAACCAGCCTCTTTGTCTTGCTCGCCAGTTTTAAGATCAGTTCAGCATCCAGCGGCTTGGCGAAGCGGGCATTGACCACGGAGCAGTTGATCACCTTATCGCTGAGAATCTTAGCCGCTTCAATAGAGGGGTTTACAGCGGAGCCAATGGCAAGGATGGCAACATCATCTCCTTCATTGATTACCTCCCCCTTGCCTATAGGCAACTCCCTGAAGTTCTCATCTATGGGTAACCCCGGGGCGCTACCGCGCGGGTAGCGAATTGCCATGGGATGTCCGCACTTCACAGCGGTATAGAGCAGATTACGTAACTCGTTTTCGTCACTAGGTGCGGCTATCACCAGATTGGGGATGCAGCCCAGATAGGAGAGGTCAAAATTGCCCTGGTGGGTCTTCCCGTCCTCGCCGACGATACCAGCCCTGTCCAGGGCGAAAACGACGGGCAGATTCTGAATGCAGACATCGTGCAAAACCTGGTCAAATGCTCGCTGCAGGAATGTGGAGTAGATAGCCACAATCGGAATGTAGCCCTGAGTTGCGAGGCCGGCAGCGAAGGTAACAGCATGCTGCTCACAGATGCCGACATCGAAAACTCGCCCTGGGAATTCCTCGGCTATGGACTTGAGACACGTGCCGTCCATCATGGCAGCGCTGATTGCTACCAGTTTCTTGTCTTCCCGGAAGAGGCGCAGCATGGTCTGGCCGAAGACCTCGCTATAAGAAGGAAAACCGCTGCTGGCGTTAATCTTGCCCGATACGCCGTGAAACTTGATGCTGTCACCCTCGGCAGGCTCGTAGCCCTTCCCCTTCGTGGTAATAACATGGACAAGAACAGGCCCATTTGAGTATTCGCGCGCCTTTTCTAGTGCCTCTTCAAGTCGAGCGATATTATGCCCGTCGACAGGGCCGATATATTTAAAACCTAATGCATCCCAGATTTGCGTTGGCAGAATCATCTCCTTGACGCCCACCTTAAACCGCTTTGCCCATTTCCATGCTGATGCTCCCCGGGGCATCTTGTGGATTAACCGTTTCGCCTCTTCTTTAGCTCGATAGTAACGCGGATCGAGCCTGATCTTGTTTAGCAACTGGGATATGGCGCCAACGCTGGGCGAGATCGCCATAGCGTTATCATTGAGAACCACAATCATTCTGGTGCCAAGATGGCCTGTCTGATTGAGACCTTCTAAAGACATTCCGCCGGTCATAGCACCGTCGCCGATGATAGCGATAACATGGAAATCTTCTCCTGCCATGTCGCGGGCGATAGCGATTCCCAGAGATGCTGAAACGGACGTGGAGGCATGACCTGTGCCGAAGGCGTCGTGAGGGCTTTCCGCGGGATCAGGAAAACCGGATAATCCGTGGTACTGGCGAAGCGTGTCAAACATTTCCCGTCGGCCTGTAAGCAGCTTGTGGGCGTAACTCTGATGCCCCACATCCCAGATGACCTTGTCTCTGGGACTGTCGAATACACGGTGCAAAGCGATGGAGAGTTCCACTGCTCCGAGGCTGGAGGCCAGATGGCCACCGGTCTTGGTAACAGTATTCACCACCTCGGCACGTATCTCGGCAGCAAGCTGGTCTAATTCTGGTAAGGTGAGGCTCTTCAGGTCAGCGGGCTCTTTTATTTTATCCAGCACTTTCACTGTTGTCTTTGTTCCTTATGCGAAGCGATCAAGATCGTGTATTGCTATTTGCTCTCCAGAGCTTTTATCTTCTCCACCCTGCGGGCGTGTCGGTCGCCCACAAACTCGGAGCTTAGAAAGGTGGTTACAATGTCGCGTGCCAGTCCTTCTCCTATGACCCATTGTCCGAGGCAGAGTATGTTGGCGTCATTATGCTCGCGGGCACGCCGGGAGCTGAATGTATCATGACATAGTGCTGCTCTGATGCCGCGCACTTTATTGGCGACAATGCTCATACCGGTTCCCGTACTGCAAATCAGGATGCCCTGATCGAATCTGCCCTGTGCAACTGCCTCAGCTACCGGATGCCCGATATCAGGGTAATCAATGGAGCCGGTATCGTAGCAGCCGAAATCCTCGTACTTATGGCCTAGCTCTGAGAGCAGACTTATTACAGCCTGCTTCAAGTCGAACCCAGCATGGTCTGAGCCAATAGCAATCTGCATTGTCTACCTCCCAGATAGCATAGATTGTAAAATACTTGGCTACAGAAGTGACTGTGCTTTAGGATCAGCAGGCATCCCTCGTTTAGCCTTGCCACTCGGTCTGTGGCCTGTATCATTCTCGATGCTCTGTCTTTCAGAATCCAACTTAATAGTCTACCATACCGATGTAAGTATGCAAAGCTGGATTGCACCAGCGCCGGAAGCTTCTGCCTAACTCTTTCCTAGAGGAAAACCGCAAACTTTTTCGATTTCCCTGCGTGGAACGGCGCCTGCCCTAATGAGGACGGGTACATTACTGCTGACATCTATCACGGTGGACTCCAGCCCGCCTGGACATCGGCCGCCGTCGATAATTAGATCAACTCCTTTCCCCAGTTGTTCACGTACCTCTCTGGCAGTGACCGGACTTGGCTTTCCCGAAAGGTTGGCGCTGGTTCCGATTATGGGTGCACCGAGCCCCTGGATGAGGGCAATGGTTATCTGATGGTTGGGGATACGTACCGCAATCGTATCTCCCCCCGCGGATACAATGCTGGGCACCCAGGGCCCTTTTGTCAACACTAGAGTGAGACCGCCGGGGAGGAAATGCTCCGCCAACTGCCATGCTAGCTCAGGCACCATGGCAGCGACCTTTGACAGGTCAGGCTTATCGGCGACCAGCAGGGGGAGGGGGAGGGTTTGCGGGCGCCTTTTAACCCTGTAAATCTTCTCGACCGCCTGTGTATTGAGCGGGTCGGCTCCCAGACCGTAGACGGTATCTGTGGGGAAGGCGACTATCCCCCCTTGCTTGAGTATCTCTAGAGCGAGTTGAATCTGTTTTTCAATACTCGGTTCACTCGGCATTTCGGGCTGTCCATGACTGTATTTAAATGATGGTGGAGATGCTTGACTTGAGTATAGCACGGTGGTAATCTTTGGTCGAGGTAGGAGCAAGGATTCGGAGCTCTTGTGGGAGTAGTATTTTGACAGTAGATAATAGCAAGCAAGACAGCCACCGTGTTGCTGTCAGCGGTGACGTCGAGGTATCTACATACCTGGAGATTGCGGAGGAGAGACGGGGGGAGCAGCCGCAAGCGGAGCCCGAAGAGCGATTTGGGGCAGAGCGCGAGGCTGTGGTGATAGTTGATTTCGGCTCCCAGTATAGCTGGCTTATCGCCCGTCGGGTACGCGAGTGCCGGGTCTACTGCGAGATTGTACCCCATGACGCCCCCTGGGAGAATGTCGCCCCATTGGAGCCTAAAGGCTTCATACTGTCTGGGGGGCCTGGCAGTGTCTATGAGCCGGAGAGGCCACAGGCACCTGCCTATGTTTACGAGCAGCGTCTCCCTGTGCTGGGAATCTGCTATGGGATGCAGCTTATAGCTCATCAACTGGGTGGCAAGGTGGCACGGGGAACCAAGCATGAGTACGGCCTCGCTGTTCTTCATCAGAACTCGGTTGACACTCCACTCTTCGCCGGTCTTCCCTCGGAGATGCCGGTATGGATGAGCCACGGTGACCGGATTGAGGAGATGCCACCAGGGTTCACATCGCTGGCCTATACCGACAATTCTCCCATTGCAGCTATGGGCAACGAGCAGGGTGTCATCGGATTGCAGTTTCATCCGGAGGTGGCCCACACACCCCAGGGCAAGAACATTCTGCAGAATTTCCTCTACAACATTTGTGGCTGCAGCGGGACATGGACGCCCGGCAGCTTTGTTGCCGAAAGCATCGAGCGTATTAGAGAGCAGGTAGGGGAAGGAAAGGTTATCTGCGCCCTTTCTGGGGGGGTTGATTCGGCGGTGGTGGCTACCCTTATGCACAGAGCCGTCGGCGACCAGTTGACCTGCATTTTCGTCGATACCGGTCTGCTGCGCCGGGAGGAGGGTGAGAGAATCAACAACACCTTCCAGAAGAATATGAGAATGAATTTTATCCATGTCGATGCCAGCGACAGGTTCCTGGAGAAGCTCAAGGGGGTGATCGACCCCGAAGAGAAGCGCCATATCATCGGGGAGGAATTTGTCAAGGTATTCGAGGAAGAAGCAGCTAAGATTGGGCGGGTCGATTTCCTGGCTCAGGGTACTCTGTACCCGGACGTTATAGAGAGTGCCCTCTCAGGCAGCAGGGTGGCAGCGACTATCAAGACGCATCACAATGTTGGTGGTCTGCCCAGCGTTATGAAGCTTTCTCTGGTCGAGCCCCTGCGTTATCTATTTAAAGACGAGGTGCGTGAGGTAGGGCTGGAGCTCGGTCTGCCCGAGGAGATGGTTTACCGCCAGCCCTTCCCAGGTCCGGGGCTTGCCATTCGTATCATAGGCGAGGTAACGAGGGAGCGGCTGGAGATAGTCCGTGGCGCTGACTGGATTGTTATGAGCGAGATTAAAAACGCCGGACTCTACCGTCAGCTCTGGCAGAGCTTCGCCGTGCTCACGCCGGTGCAGAGCGTGGGCGTGATGGGAGACTCCAGGACTTACGGCTACATGGTAGCGTTAAGAGCCGTAACCTCTGAGGACGCTATGACAGCGGACTGGGCGCGTTTGCCCTATGAGCTCCTGGCGCGAATATCCAACCGCATCGTCAACGAGGTGCCGGAGGTGAACCGGGTGGTCTACGATATATCCTCGAAACCTCCTTCGACCATAGAGTGGGAGTAGACTTCAGCTGTTTGTTGCTTTACAATACCTTTCAAAATACCGGGGAAAGGGGGTGAAAAGAGTGGAAGACTCTGGGAGACCCGAATTGCCAAGTTATACCGTTCGACCTTGGTATGTGATTACGTTCGGCTTGCTCAGCCTTGCGTGCCTCGTTATGGGCATAGTAACCGATGCTACTGAGGAGACGCGGATCGGCCTGTTGGCAAGTACCTGGTTACTGGCCTCAATAACACTCATGATAGCGAGTTTAGGCTCAGCGATGATAAGCCTGCTTGTAGCCATAAGCAGGAGGAGGTAGTCTGCCGCCGGGGGAATAATTTGCTTAAGGCAATGGTCGTTGGCGGCGGAGCTCGGGAGCACACCCTGGTCTGGAAGCTGCTCAAGAGCAGTCGCATATCGGAAGTGTGTGTCGCCCCGGGTAACGCCGGTACCGCACAAGTCGCCCAAAACCTTGATATAGCTCCAACTGACCTGGATGCTCTATCGCGGGCGGCCAAGGAAAGCAAAGTAGACCTGGTGGTTATCGGCCCCGAGGCTCCGTTGGCTGCGGGTATAGTCGATGTTCTCCAGAGTCTTGATATACCTGCCTTCGGTCCCACCAAAGAGGCAGCGCTTATTGAATCGAGTAAGGTCTTCGCTAAGAAGCTTATGCATACATATGGCATCCCCTGTGCCAGGGATGCCGTTTTCACTTCTTTAAACGAGGCACAGGACTATGTGAGAAGGCAGCAACCACCTTTGGTGGTTAAGGCTGACGGGCTGGCGGCGGGCAAAGGTGCGATCGTCGCCCAGTCAACAGGGGAAGCCTTAAAGGCGCTTTCAGATATCATGGAGCAGCGAATATTCGGCGACGCTGGCAACCAGGTGCTTATTGAGGAATACCTTGTCGGGCAGGAGACGAGCATTATCGCTTTCACCGACGGTAAAACCGTTGTCCCTATGGCTCCCGCCCGCGACTATAAGAGGGCGTTTGACGGTGACCTCGGCCCAAACACGGGTGGTATGGGGGCTTACAGCCCGCCGCATTTCTTCGATCAGTCACTGAGTGATACCGTGACCAGGACTATTTTAGAGCCCACTGTAAAGGCCATGGCTCAGGAGGGAAAACCTTATAAGGGGATACTCTACGCCGGACTCATGCTCACTTCGGAGGGACCCAAGGTTCTGGAGTTCAACGCCAGATTCGGCGACCCCGAGACCCAGGTACAGCTACCCCTCCTGAAGAGCGACCTGGTGGAAGTCATGCTGGCGGTAATCGATAGCACGCTGGATCAGGTGAAAATCGAGTGGAGCGAAGAGGCCTGCGTCGGGGTGGTGATGGCCTCGGGAGGATATCCCGGCAGCTATAAGACGGGCTACCCTGTTACCGGTCTGGATGAGGTTGCTCCGGACATTGTTGTATTTCATGCAGGGACGAAAGCGGAGGATGGGGTGATGCTCACCGCAGGCGGCAGGGTGCTTACTGTTACAGCTACAGGAGCGACTGTTGGCGAAGCACGTGAGAGGGTTTACGAAAATATAACGGCTATCCATTTTAAGGATTATCATTACAGGAAGGACATCGCCGCAGATGGAGCGTAATTATGCCGTTAGTCGGGGTAGTAATGGGGAGCAAATCGGACGCTGGCACGATGCAGCCGGCGCTGGATGTGCTCGACCAGCTTGGCATAGAGTACGAGGTATCGGTGATTTCAGCCCATCGCACGCCAGAGAAGGCGCGCCAGTACGGGACGAGCGCTCGGGAGCGGGGGCTTGAGGTTATCATAGCAGGCGCTGGCGGCGCGGCACACCTCCCGGGCGTTCTCGCTAGCTGGACCAGCATCCCGGTCATCGGTGTCCCTATTTCATCTGGAGAAATCAAAGGTCTTGATGCGCTGCTCTCCATAGTCCAAATGCCAGCGGGGATACCGGTAGCCTGTGTTGCCCTCGGCTCAGCGGGAGCCAAGAACGCTGCTTTACTCGCCGCTGAGATTCTGGGACTCAAAGATGATAAAATAAGGGAAGCCTACGAGAAGTACCGCCGCGAGTTGAGCGGTAGCTAGATTGCCGGCATATCTTTGTAATTTTAACAGAGGGCGGAAAATGATTGAGCGCTATTCCAGACCGGAGATGAAGAAGGTCTGGTCGGACGAGAACAAGTTCGATAAATGGCTTCAGGTGGAGATCGCCGTCTGTGAGGCATGGGCCGAGCAGGGCGTTGTTCCCAGAGAGGCTCTCCCCGAAATAAGAAAAGCATGCTGCAACCTGGAACGTATGGAGGAGGTGCTGAAGGAAACCCATCACGACGTGACCGCATTCCTCAGGGCTGTCTCCGAGAGCATCGGCGAGGAGAGCCGCTATATTCACCTTGGTCTGACATCATCAGACATAATGGACACCGCGCTCGCACTCCAGTTGGTCGAGGCAACGAATCTGCTGGAAAAAGCTATCGCTGAGTGCATACCTGTACTTGAGCAGCGTGCGCGGGAACACAAACATACTATCATTATGGGGCGTACCCACGGCGTCCATGCTGAGCCGACCACCTTTGGCCTCAAGCTCGCTCTGTGGGTTCAGGAGATGAAGCGGAATGCCTACAGGCTTGCTGAGGCGAAGAAGGCAATCGCGGTTGGTAAGATATCGGGAGCAGTGGGCACCCATGCCACCGTTCCGCCGGAAGTAGAGAAAATCGCCTGCTCTAGGCTGGGACTGGAACCTGCGCCGGTATCGAGCCAGATTGTCCAGCGAGACCGCCATGCCCAGTTTGTTACCACGCTTGCCATCCTGGCAAGCTCTCTGGAGAAGTTTGCCACAGAGATAAGGGGGCTCCAGCGTACTGAGGTGCTGGAGGCTGAGGAACCATTCGAGGAGGGACAAACAGGATCGTCGGCAATGCCGCACAAGAGGAACCCGGAGCTGTGCGAGCGCATCTGCGGGCTGGCTAGGCTCGTCCGAGGGCACGCGCTGACCGCTATGGAGAACATAGCGCTCTGGCATGAGCGCGACATATCACACTCATCCAATGAGCGTATTACGCTTCCCGACTCATGTCTGGTGCTGGACTACGTCCTCAATATCTTTCTCTACGTTATGAAAGGGCTCCAGGTCTATCCCGAGCGGATGAAGGAGAACCTCGAGTTGACCCAGGGGCTTGTCTTCTCCCAGCGGGTAATGATTGCATTAATCGAGAAAGGGCTCTCGCGGGAGGAGGCATACAAAATAGTGCAGCGCAATGCGATGCAGTCCTGGAAAGAGAGGGTGAGCTTCCTCGGACTGCTCAAGGGCGACCCCGAAGTGGCCAAGCACCTCTCTAAATCCGAGCTTGAGAATATTTTCGACTATGGATATTTCCTCGGCCATATCGATGAGATATTCGAGCGGCTGGGACTGTAATAACGAATGGTTGTTGAGGGAACATCCGAAGCATATTGCAGAGTGAGGAGTTACTAGCTATATGTCCGTCCTGCTTGAAACAGACCTGCCAAATCTCTACTATCGGGGAAAGGTGCGCGACACCTACGAGATAGATAGCGACAAGTTTCTGCTCGTAGCCACCGACCGTGTCTCTGCCTTCGACGTCGTCCTGCCAGCCGGAATTCCCGATAAGGGAATCGTCCTCAACCAGCTCTCTGCATTCTGGTTCGAGAAGACAGCTCACATTGTGCCCAATCACATGATTGAGCTGGTGAACGACGTAAACTGGCTCAATAGCACCTATGGAGAGAAGCTGTGCTCTGGCTACTACTCTTTTCCCGAATACGTGGCACGCCGCTCTATGGTCGTTAGGAAGGCGGAGCGCATCGATATCGAGTGCGTGGTTCGGGGGTACCTATCCGGCTCCGCATGGGCAGAATACCAGAAAAGCGGCGCTATCTGCGGCATAAAGTTACCCGGTGGTCTCAGGGATTCGGAGCAACTCCCCGAGCCCATCTTCACGCCCACTACCAAGGCTGAGACAGGTCATGACGAGCCTATCACCATGGAGCAGATGAGAGACATGATCGGCGATGCCCTGACACAGGAGATCGTGGATAAAAGTATGGATGTCTATGATTACGCCGCTCGGTGTGCCCGCAGCCGTGGTATCATCATCGCCGATACCAAGATGGAGTTCGGCATGGTGAACGGCAACCTCATTCTTATCGACGAGCTCCTCACTCCCGACTCGAGCCGCTTCTGGGATGCGGATACCTATTCCCCGGGAAAGCCGCAGCCCAGCTTCGATAAGCAGCCGCTTCGTGACTGGCTCTCCGGCTCGGGATGGAACAAGGAGCCTCCTGCCCCCGAGTTACCTCTAGAGGTGGTTCAGGGGACAGCGGATAGGTACCGGGAGGCATATCGCAGGATCACAGGAAAGGAATTGTAAATGTACCTGGCTAAGATACATGTGACGCTCAAACCCACGGTTAACGACCCTCAAGGGCTGACTGTAAAAGGGGGCTTGCATACGCTGGGCTTCAACGGTGTTCACAGCGTACGGGTGGGGAAATACATCGAGGTTCGTCTCGATGAGAAGGACGGGAAAAAGGCGAAGGAGCAAGTGCGGGAGATGTGCCGCCAACTCCTGGCCAATCCGGTGATAGAGGACTTCAGGTTTGAGCTGGAGCAAATTAAAGGGTAGTACTGCCTTGGCTGAAGGAGGTAAACGAAGTGAGCAAAGCTGGCGTGAATATTCGGGAGATGAGTGCGGAGGATCTGGAGGGTATACTGAGGATTGAGAGGGAAGCTAGGGGAGATAAGAGGGCATCGACGTTTGCACCTGTCCCCGAGAGTTGTATCGGCGGTGAGATTGACAGCAGTGTAGTTGCCGAGGAGGATGACCAGATAGTCGGCTTCATTCTGGGGAGAACTATACGTTCGCCCATTGGATTGAGCGACATCGCCTGGATCGAGTTCATAGGCATCCACCCCGATTATCAGCGCCGTGGAATCGGCAGGAAGATGGTCGAATCGTGGAAAGAGCACTGCCGTAAGAAGGGGATTAAGAGAGTGCATATAATGCTGAGCGGGAGCGACGAGTGGATGCAGGCCTTCTTCGAAGCGCAGGGTTTTACTCGTGGAGAGCTGGTCGATTTCCAGGCAGAGATTTAGAACTTGATATCGTCGATTTGATACTTCAGCGTTCCCACAGGCGCGACAACCTCGACCACTGCGCCGATTTCCTGGTCCAGTAAAGCCTTGCCCGTGGGTGAGGCGATGGAAAGTTTACCCTGCAAGGGGTTGGCCTCGCTGGGGCTGACCAGCGTGTAGCACAGTTGCTCACCGGTGCCAAGATCCCGCAACTTTACCACGCAGCCGATTCCGATAGTTTGTGAGGCCTTTGGTTTTTCCTCGATGATGGTTGACCCCTTGAGAATAGCATCGATCTCCCTGATACGTGCCTCGATTTGCCCCTGTCGCTCCCTTGCTGCTTCGAGGGGTGCGTTTTCCCGGAAGTCTTTATCCGCTGCGGCGTGGCGCAGTTGCTCGGCAATGCGGGGGCGCTCAGCCTTGAGCATATCGAGTTCAGCCTCCAGTGAAGCGTAGCCGTCAGGCGTCAGGTCAACCGGTATGACCCCCCTGGCGCCTGCCTTTACTGGCTTGCCTTGTTTTGCCTTACTCACTCGGAGGTGTGGTGCGAGGCTGACATCGATAAGCTTCTTCTTCTTGGCGAATGAGAGGAAGCTTCTCACAGGCTCGAGCTTCTTCTCAGAGTCGGTGACATAAGCGCTAATGCTGTTGCTGAAATCGCCTATCTCCTTAGCATTGAGGTCTCGTACTGGGCGTTCGCCTCCAAACCAGCGCACAAATTTGTTTAGCTCCTGCTGGCTCACCTGCTTCTGCTCCGGTGTTAGTGTGGAAATAAATACAGTTACTGCCTCTGCTAGGCTCGAACTATGCTGCTCGGACATCTAACTCCTTAGTTTATCGAAAGCTTGTCGAACTGGAATGAAATACCAGCATTTTCCAGCCCATTGTAAATGCTGCTTCAGGCTGTTGTCAATTGAACCGGGTATGTGGGAGGAGAGGGGGAAGTGGCGTTGTTGTTTATATCGTTTTATCGAGACATAGAAAAAGCCCCGGAACTTAGTTCAGGGGCATACGACTATGGGTAGGTGTAATTTCCCCTTTTATTTAAAGAGGCAAATCCAGATAACGCTGCCGATGATAAAAAGTGCGAAGAGGATATAGAGAAACCATACTATAATTTTTGCCCATTTCCCGGGATTTCTCCTCCTGTGCGGTCCCTTGATATAAACATCGGAACTGCTTCTGCGGGTCTTGTACGACCGTATGTAACCCTTTTTATCATCGTACATTATTCAAAGCCTCGCGCGATGGAGTTTTACCCCTTATCATGCCTATTACATAACCCGCTCTGAACAGGTGATATGTATTATATCACTGGTTACAAGTGACAGTGATACATATTTGTATTGCACCGTGTCGAGGTGTTGTAGTATGGGGCAGACTAGTTGTGATGAGGGTGGGTAGGCGATGATAGAAGTGCCAAGGGTACTGGCGGGGATTATGATGGTAGTGTGACTGCTCTCTGGTGCCATTATTTTCCACGCACGGTATGGGAAGTAAGTGAGTATGTCTATCCAAGAAGGACAGGGTTATAAATAATACCCGATGAACGACACAATATCCCCACATGTTGCTACTATGGAGCTGGCACGTGCATTGAGAGGTTGTTCACTTGCGAGTGCCGGAGGCGTCCACATACTTAGTGGCGGCTTTTCTAACGGTGCTGGAGAATGTACTCTTGGGATCTACTATCTTATTTTTCTCCGATAGCAGTTTGCTGCTGGCAACTGCTTTTGCTACCCTCATACACAGGTCGTTCAGGTTCAAAGGCTTGGTCACATAGTCATATGCTCCCAGGGCTATGGCTTCTCCAATCCTCTCTATCTCCGGCACCGCAGTTACCATGATCACAGCCGTGCTCGGATGACGGGCAACCAGCTTCGGCAGTACCTCCATACCCGACATCCCTGGCATTCTGATGTCAAGAAGTACTACATCGAAATCATGCAAAAGAGCTTTATCGAGCGCCTCTTGCCCATCAGCTGCGGTTAGGCAGTAGTAGAGCTGTGAACGCAGTTTGCGGGCAATGATCTCCCTAATCGACTGTTCATCGTCGACTACTAATATGAGGCCCTTAGCTTTGTACATTGGTTTTCCTCCGCCACAGCTAAGTCAGACTCTCGCTATTATCTTATGTCTATACCAAGACTAGCATCAGTTCACCCAGCTATGAATAGTCATTTCGGTTAATTTCGGCCCATTTTCAATAAGGAAATAGTACTACTCGGTGTGATCTACACACAGCATTGGTATCAGCGCGTGATGGTAGAGGTGTGTGGTGCCGAGGGCGGGATTCGAACCCGCAAGGACCGAAGCCCAACGGATTTTAAGTCCGTCGCGTCTGCCTGTTCCGCCACCTCGGCTCGAGGTATGTGGGCGAATCAGCGGAAGTGGTGAGCATAGTGTAGCAGTGCGGTGACACCCAGTCAACGCCGGGGATTCTATCATGGTCTTGCTGGGATGTTGTATACTTTGTTATATTTCGATGAATTTTTGATAACGATGGTCTGAAGTACGATGATGTACCTGAGTTACTTCTATAGACTGATCGGCGAAATGCTCGTTATCGGCGGGGTGATCCGGAAATACGGGGGAATTCATCGCGCGGTCTGGTACTTCATTAATTTTGGAACCAGGGACTCTATCAGATTCCTCTTCTACTTTTATGCCACTATTTATGCCCGGGTCTTAGGTAAGCCGCTGGTCCACGCTATAGGCGACAGCCACGTCAAGGCTTTCAAGGGGAAGAAGCGGTTCGTTGTCTATCATATCGGCGCTCCTACAGCATATAATCTGGTCAAGAGGGACAGCCTGTCCGACTCCAACAGGAGGCTGTTCCGCATAATCGATACCATCAATCACAAGGATATCGTGCTCCTGAGCTTCGGCGAGATCGATTGCAGGATACATATATATAACCAGCATAAAAAATGCAACGGAGAGAAGCCGATAAGCGAGTTAATTGATAATACTGTCGCTCACTACGGGCAGGTCTTGCAGGCTTTACAGGCGATGGGTGTCAACTTCATCCTCTACGGGGTGCCTCCGGCCACCAGGGTGAGAAACGAGTACCGTTACGAGTTCTATGCCACACCGGAGGTTCATGCTCAGATAAACGGGATGTTCAACGGGAAGCTGAAGAGTCATTGCCTGGAGCATGGCTACCCGTATATCGATGTACACTCTAAATTCTCTGACGGCAGCGGTTATATGCTGGAAGAGTATGCTCTGGACGAGATTCACCTGAGCAGTAAGGTCGTGGATTTCGTGAAGGACGCGATAAAGGAACAGCTCGGGGTCAGTATCTGAGTGCAGATTTAGACCGTAGCTCAACGGGATTGCCTGACATGTCGCACCCTCCTTCCCTTGCCTTCTACTCTCACCGGTAGAGTTCCTGAAAGGGCGTATGCGGTAACACGTGTGATGAGAAAGAGGTAGCCAGCAGGACTGGCTTGGAAAAGTGCGTAGAACAGGTTTTAAACCTGCTTAATTCAAATGGAGGCGACGACCGGATTCGAACCGGTGAATAGGGGTTTTGCAGACCCCCGCCTTAACCTCTTGGCCACGTCGCCCTGGAGCGGAAGAGGGGATTCGAACCCCCGACCTCCTCCTTGGCAAGGAGGCATTCTACCGCTGAACTACTTCCGCCTTCCTACCAATTCATATAAATGGCGCTTGCGCCGTCACTATTCTTCAATGGTGCCGAGGAGGAGATTTGAACTCCTACGGGCTTACGCCCACCACCCCCTCAAGATGGCGTGTCTACCAATTCCACCACCTCGGCACATGGCAGGGGTGGCAGGATTCGAACCCACGACCAACGGTTTTGGAGACCGCCGCTCTTCCAGGCTGAGCTACACCCCTGTATCTCTCTTTTTAAACCAGCCACCGCAAGTACGGCTCACTACCGGTGCCTGCCGGCGCTGCCCTTCAAGTAATAATGAAAATGGTACCCCTGGCGTGACTCGAACACGCGACACGCGGTTTAGGAAACCGCTGCTCTGTCCTCTGAGCTACAGGGGCACGCATGAAATATATTACCAGTACCCCTGACTACTGCCGATGGTGGAGATAGGGGGATTCGAACCCCCGACCTCTGCGATGCGAACGCAGCGCTCTCCCAGTTGAGCTATATCCCCTTTCACCCTTACATGATAAAGAAAGCCAGCTTCGCTACCCACTGGCATCTACGAGAATAGCAAAAGCTGTCTTCCCTGTCAAGCGAAGCTAGAGCTGTGCTAGGGTACGGGGCGCTCGTCACTGTGTGCTGCAGTGGCGTCGTGCTATAATTGTGGCTGCTCGGTGGCCTGAAGAGCTGAGGGCATGGCATGAGGGTGTTTGATGCGGCTTATATTGCTCTTATTGTTGCCTCTCTTAGCGCTCTCTGCATGTAGTAGTGCAGAGAGCATACCCCCCGGACCAACGGTGGGTGCCTATTGGCCAACACATAATATACCTATTGAGGAACTGGGAAATGCGTCTGCATACTGGAATGTGGACTGGGAGGGGCGTGCTGCACAACTGTACGAAGAAATACTCGCTGTAAATACACAATACTTTCAAACGCATACCTATGTGCATGGCAAGACAGACTGCAACGACATGGTGTGCGAAATATGGGGGATACTAAAAAGCAGGGGAATAATCTCACTGATTGCGGTTGGTAAACTTGAGATGTCTCAGGAAAGCTTTCTTGACTGCGACCATGCCTGGCTGATGGTCTACAGCGGAGAAGGCTCAGCTGCAGCTCTGGAGGCGACAAGCGGAAGGATTTATACGTGGCAGGATGCCGGCGCTGATCCCGCGTTGAAGCAGTACTGGGAAGGGTTCATTTACGAGGAACCCTCTGACCTGCGGGAGGACTTTGAGGAGCGCTGGTAGCTCGTGCTTCCGAGCCTACACAAGGTTGGTAAAGAGTGGTTGACAAATATGGAAAGCAGGCGTATTCTTCGCCTGTCAATACTCGTAGAACTACGTTAATCAGGAGGTGACAGGAATGTTAAGACAGCGATTGAACAGTCTAACAGCGAGGTTACTTCTCATGGTCCTGGTGGGGCTGGTCGCGGTGGCATTGATAGTCGCCTGTGACGGTGTGACTGCACCACCGACCGGAGAGGCACCGCCCACATCCACAGCGGCATCACCCACAGCAACCGAGATACCACCCACATCCCCCACAGCTGTGCCGCTTCCCGGGGAAGAGATGTTCATAGGGGCGGAGCTGGCGCAGTCTACGGCTGCGATGGATATGTTCGTGCATGTAGATGGCATGGACGGTGAATCAAAAGATGAACAGCACGATAAATGGATAGATATTATCTCGTACAGCCACAGTATTTCCCAACCGGCGGCCGGTTCGATAAGTACGGGCATTTCGAGATCCGCTGAACGTTGTGAGCATGGGGAATTCACGGTTACAAAGTACTTGGACAAGGCTACTCCCAAGCTGAATTTGTATTGCTGCAACGGTCAGCATATAACTGATGTGACCTTTGAAATATGCCATGCGACAGGTGAAAAGAAAACATATATGGTTTACGAGTTGGAAGATGTGATTGTCAGCTCGGTAAGCGTCAGTGGGTCTGTGGAGAGCGGCGACGCCCGGCCTGTTGAGGAGGTGGCGTTCAGCTACGGCAGTATAAAGTGGACATATACAGAGTATGATCCTGATACCGGGAAAGCCAAGGGGAATGTGGAAGCCGAGTGGAACGTTGAAACCGGTACCGGGAGCTGATGTATCGTGTAGCAGTGAAGTTTGAGTAGGCTGGCCCGTGTCGGCCAGCCTACATATTTATCACCTGTCCTTTTTTCGCTGGTTACCCTCTATATCGCGCAGCGTTGGTTCGTCGGTGCCGAAGTGGTGCGCTATCTCGTGACGCACAACCCGTACGATCTCCTTCTCAACCTCTTCCCATGAGCGGCAGCGGGCTTCGATAGGCTTGCGGAAGACAGTTATTTTATCGGGCAGTACCATCCCGTAGTGTCTGCTCCGCCTGGTATGGGGTACGCCCTCGTAGAGTCCGAGCAGCGCGAACCGGTTTCTGGTGTTGGTCTTGGCGAGCTGTACCGGTGACGGCCAGTCTGCAACAACCACGTCGAGATTCTCCAGCTTATCCTGGAACGCCGATGGCAGGTTGTCAATCGCCTTCATGACCAGGTTGTAGAACTGCTCCCGGTGCTGCTCCGCACGAGCCTGCATCTCGCGTTTGCTGAATAAGACGTGTCTCTCTCTGGAGTCGTGTTCCTCTGCCATCGGAGTCTTCCTATGAAACATCCTTGAGTTCGATGATGCGTACCTTTGCTTTGCCCGTGTTGATGTCGAGAAGGGCTACGGTACCTAATCTCAGTTGATAGTTAGGAAAGGTCGCACTGCCCGGGTTTACCAATAGAGACTTCCCTACAGTCATTACCGTATCCCGGTGAGTATGACCGAAGACTACGATATCGGGCGCCTTCTCCAGTCCGTGCTTCTCGGGGTGCTCGATAAGATTACGCGCCCAGTACTGGGATGAGTGCGTGAGGAACAGGGTCATGCCCTCTAGGGTCAGGTACTGTACCTCCTGTACCCGCTCGTCCTTGAGCTGGTAGTCATCATCACCCCTGGCTGCCAGGACCGGTGCTATAGCCTGTAGCTCATCCAGCACCGAAGAAATGAAGATATCACCGGCGTGCAGGATCAGGTCGACACCCTTAAATACCTCCAGTACCTGTGGGGGAATCGCCTGCGCCGCTTCAGGGATATGCGTGTCTGAAATCAGCCCAATTCGCATAGAGAAAGATTCGCTCTAGCCCAGCTTCTTACCCATAGCCGGCACCCCACAGTCGTAAATCTCTTCCACCTTGACCTTGATCACAGCCTTTGGGGCGGGCATGCCCATTTTCTCCATCTGGGCCTTGCCCTTTTCAACAAGTTCCCCCTCGGTAATGATTTCTGCGGGACCGGAGAATCGCAGGCACTGCATTTTCGATATATCACCTGCTATGATAGCTACCTTCGGATTCTTCTGGACGTTCTCCCAGGTGTGCTTTCCCGCTATCTCGGAGTATATAATATGCTCGTCGTCCAGAATCGCGAAGGTTCCCTTGGGAGCGACGCAGGGGACGCCGTCCGGGGTAGCGGTGGCGACATAGGCCTGCTGCCCCTTTACCATAGCTTTCATCTCTTCGGTTATCTTCGCCATTTTTTACCTCCTTATAATATTTTATGTCCTATTTATTTGACGGAGCTTTGGTTAATACCTGCATCACCTGGTGAATGTTTGAGGCGGGGGTCGCCTGGGGCACTTCACCCTGGGAGGTGATAAACAAGCTGCTAGTGACTCCGCTGTCCAGCATATCAAGCGTAGCCTTCTCGATAGCGGCAGCGGAGCCGAGCAGGACGGACGCCGGTATGCCTCCGCCGAGAAGGCTGCCGGCGGGCAGGGATGAGCTCGATATCACCGAAATAGGGTTCTCTGGAGAAAAGCCGTCCGCCTCCAGCTGGAAGAAAGGCTCAAGCCCCTCTGTGGGAATTTCGTCGGTATGGATGATAAGCGGGGCGTCGTAGTAATTGAGCAGATTGCGCAGGGTCTTCAACACGGGCTGAAGCATGGTATAGCCTGCTGGCTTGAGTGATGCCATCTCCCTGTCGGCGAGGATAATGCCGTCGAGTTTGAGCTCACCGAAAGACCTCGCCAGCGCCAGCGCTATCCTTCCCGTCAAATCTACGAGGTTCTGAAATGTCTGGCTGTTTACGTCCGCTGCCGAGATAAATGCTTCGCCCATCAGGTGCCTGCTTAAGGTTATGGGGCCGGTGACCACTCCCAGCATAGCCACCTCACTACCTGCGGTCTGCGTCAGCCGCTTCGCGGCTTCGAGCACTAGGGGGATCCTGCCCTTGTTCTGGATTTCTGAGGCGTCCAGCGCCTCCAGTTCTTTTTCGCTTTTAAATACAGGTGAGACCACTCGGGGCGGCTGCCCTTCGGGCCATTCGAGCTGACAGCCGCAGGCTTCTGCCTCCAGCGTATTATCAAACAGGAGGACAATCCCATCGTATTTAAATAGCCTCTGGCAGGATTGCAGGGAGTTGGCGAGTGTGGTGGGGTCGGAGAACATCTGCCTCACCGGCACCTGCATGTACTGCGCTGCGGCGGTGGCGATATAGGGGATGAAGGGAGGGCGGCTGACAGGTTTCCCCGAGAAAAGACCCCGTACCAGTTCCTTTGAGCTAGCTGTCATGGCTACTTAATTCCTTCCGGCCAGGGACCGTAGGAGCGGATGATTTCGTCACTTGGCCTTTTATTGAGCCACTCCTTAATGAACTTGTGGTAGGGCTTCCCTTGCCGTTTCCTCCGCTTGCGTTCCTGCTCGCGGAGCTTCTCGGTGCCGGGGTAATCGGGCTCCAGCGTCTCCTCGTCGAAATCGACGCGGTATACATTCTTGGCTGCCCACGGGGAGGTGATGCATTTTCTGACATCGTCCATTACCAGTTTGGGGTCCCGTTCCAGCACGTCGCCGTAGCCGCCGGATGAGCCTGAGCCATTGGCCACGCCGTCCCCGTTCATGAAGAGCTCCTCGGGGACGAACTGGGTAGCCCTGAATTTTACTCTTTCACTGGATGCCAGCTCGTGATAACTGGAAGGGATTTCCTCGCTTGCGCTCTCGAATAGGGGCTGCCAGTCGGTATTCCTAATCTCGAGGAAGGCATTAATACCGCCGGCATAGCCTCCCATGAGACCGGACGTGTGGGGAAACCTGGATGTGGCGGTGTTGAATATAAGCCGTGAAGGCCCCTTGGCGTTGTGGAAAGTGTAGCCCTGGCAGATAGTGGAACCGCCGCGGTACTTGCCCGGACCTCCCTGGTCCATCATTATGCTGCGGAAAAGGTGGAGAACGGGAGACTGAACCTCGCCGTGTTCGACGTCCAGGCAGTCGGCATAGCCGGAGAACCAGAACTGACCGGCATCCATGCCATCCCGGAAGGGGCTGGCGGGGCCGCCGCAGGCATTTATTATGATAGTGCCGACGGCACCGACGAATATACCGCCGTGCTGGTCAACGCCGCCGCCTGCTGCTATACCGACTCCACTCATTGATGGAGGGGATGTTATACGCTCGTGGAAATCGCTGTCGAACAGCATCTTGGCTAAACATACCATGGTACCATTGACAACGGGGGCGACGATTCTCATCGAGCCGGACATGGCACGGTCGTCTGGTGCGTTGACGATGGTTCCCGGCGGTGCCTGAAAACTGAACGGGGCCAGTAGACCGGTGCTCACGGGAAAGTCAGCGAAAAGGTACTGCACCAGCAATCCGGCGAGCAGCCCCCGTACGACGTGGGGCTTGGCATTGAGGAAGGACATTGTTGGGGGTGAGCTTCCGGACAGGTCGACGGTCAGCGTATCCCCCTTCTTGAYYAGGGCTATATGTACGCAGCCAAGTGCCTCCTGGCTGCCCTGGAGGTCGAAGAARATGACGTGGCGGTAGRTACCGTCGTTGAGGCTGGCGATGCGCTGCTTCCCTGCATCGTAWACTGCTTCCAGTGACTTGCGCATSAGACCGACGAAAAAGCCGACACCCTTCTCATCYGCWATCTCGACMAGACGCTCCGCCATCTTGAAGCAGCAYGCWGCCTTKGCTTTCAGGTCGTGGGGGGTTATCTTGTCTCGRAGCATATTGGAGAAGAAATCGAAGAAGTCCCCCTCGATTCTGTAGTTGGAACCCACCCTTACMGGCGAYGCCTTSAYSCCYTCYTCGTASCGRCTTCGGGCGTTGGGGACGAAGCCCGCGGGCTCCGTGGCRCCGGTCTCGGGTTCATGCGCGGCGGCGACCACCCAGGCGATGAGCTCTCCTTTGTAGAAGACGGGCGCGATATTAAGCATATCCTGGTTATGGAAGCCGCCGTACAGCACGTCATTGACGAAGAAGCAGTCTCCCTCGTGGATGCCCACCGAGGGGTCATCCTTGTAGTGCTTGAGGATGTACTTGATAGGAACCTGACCGCTGCAGATGTGAAGGTAAGTTCCCACTGATGCCGCAACGAGGTCGCCGGCGGCGGTATATACCCCGACACCGCAATCCATGCCCTGAATAGCTGGTGAGAGGCCAGTCATAATCATGTTCTGCTTGGCCTCCTCACAGATGAGCTCAAGCCTCATCAGGTAGACCGAAAACTCGTCCACCCCGATTTTGTCCATCCACTCACGCTCGAGCGCCGTAGGTTCTTCGGGGTTTACACGGTTCAGAACCTCTTCGTCAATCGGCATTACATTCTCCTTTTATTACAGGTAGGTTGTGCTGATATGCAAATTAATGGGCAGCCTGGAGCATCTGCTTGAAGCTTTAAATTGCTAGTCGTCATTAATATAATATTTTTCATAAATATCTTTGCTTTCCTCGAGCTTGCCTTTATCAGTAGCCTCGAAATTATATTCACCATCACTTTCACCATCCCTATATTCAGGATATTCTCGTAATTCTTCCTCTGTTCTATTAGAACAGTGTTTTTTAAGTTGGTCTATAGTTATGTTTTCACATAGAGTTATAGTATTTGGTGGCTTGTCATCTTGAAAGAAGCAATTCGTAAGCCCAGCATCAACCAGTTTGACTAATGCCTCCAGTATTAAATCCAAGTTTGATCCCTCGATATCACGAATTGCTTCAGAATATAGAATATATAGCGGCTCTATATCGCCCACAACGGATGATAAAAGAAAATGTTCGAGTTTATTTAGTACAGTCTGATTACTCATTTTTATTTTTTATTATTCCCAACCTACCCGTCTGTTGTCACGACTGTTCGTGGTGAGCTTGTCGAACCATGAACGGCCCTTCGACAGGCTCAGGGCGAACGGATGAAATATGTATCTATTTATTAAGACCGCTAATTATTTTCCTTTAGATGCTTTCGATAATACCGCTCATATACTTATCAACGCTGTACTTCATGCCTTGAGGGAGCACCACGGTGGTATCCCTGGCTTCGATAATCGCGGGACCCGTAACCAGGTTCCCCGGGCGTAGATGCTCAGCATCGAAGGTATCGGTTTCCCTGAAATCGTTTATTAGCTTCCAGTAGACGGGACGCTTTCCCTTGAATGCCTGCTTGGGGTTCTCGCCTTCCAGTTGGAAGGACGGAAGCTCTGGCTTGGGCAGGGGCACGGTGGCGAAAAGGTAGAAATTCTCGATGTTGATTCCTGTTACCGGGATAGCCGAAAGCTCTCCATATCGGGCCAGATGGATGTCGGTGAACGCCTCGCAGATAGCCTTTACATCATCCTCACTGCTGAGATAAATCCTGGGGGAAGCTATCCGTGTCAGCATCAGGTGGTCGCCGTACCGCATATCCAGCTCCAGTGACAGTGTGACTGCATCGGGGCTGAAACCTTCGCTCTTGATATCACGCATTGCCACCCCTTTAAGCCCGTCGATCACCTGGTTGAACTCGTCGTATTCAGCGAGGAGTTGTGGCAGACGCATCGGTGAGGAGAGAATTACGTGCTTGGATGCTTCGTAGCACTGCCTGAGGTCCAGCGTAGCGCCGCCCATGGCGCAGAAAACGCTGGCGAAGGGGAAAGTGATAATCTTCGGTGCTCCAAGGTAACTGTTGTAGTCGACGCAGTGGGCAGGACCGGCGCCGCCGTAGGCGAAGAGTACGAACTGGCCTGGCGAGTATCCCCGCAGGACTACTTCCTTGAGGATGGTATGCCCCATATGGGCATCGACAACGGTACGGATGTGTGAGGCTGTTTCTACCGGGGTCAGGCCCAGCGGCTTTGCGATTTTCTCCATGGACTGTATCGCCTTATCCCGCGACAGCTTCATCTTGCCTCCGAGGAAATAGTCGGGGTTGATGTAGCCGAGCACCACGTCGGCATCAGTCACTGTGGGCTCTGACCCACCGAGGTCGTAGCATGCCGGGCCGGGATTAGAGCCGGCGCTCTTCGGCCCTACCTCCAGCTTGTTGCCTATCAACTCGTTGAGCCATGCGATGGAGCCGCCGCCGGCGCCAATGGTGTCCATCTCCACCATGGAGGTCTCGGTGGCCCAGCGGTCTATCACCGGCCAGTCCTGATAGAAGCGGCAGCTGCCGTCGATAAGCACACCGTAGTCGAAGCTGGTTCCGCCCATGTCCGTGACCAGCACATTGGGGAGGTTGTAGAGCTTGCTGAGCCAGCTTGACCCGAGGAGGCCTGCTACGGGACCTGCTCCGAATGTATCCACCGCTCTCGTCCGGGAGAGCTTTGCCACGCCGCCGATGTTGTTGATGATGCTCAGCGGCTTCTTGTAACCGTAGTCGCGGAGCTCCTCGCCCAGGGCGGAGAGTTGCTCGGTCATCTCCGTATGGAGGTATGCAGAGAGGATTACCACGTTGGTCCTGGGGTACTCGTGCCATTTCGGCTGCACTTCGCTGGAGAGGAGTACGGGCATGTTCCCCAG
>DUEY01000059.1 GCA_011174795.1 Dehalococcoidia bacterium | reverse complement strand
TTACCGCCGGGCCCCACTCCGGGACGTGTGCCTCTCATCTTTCCCTGTCCTCTTCCTCCTCTCCCTGCACCTCTTCCTGTTCCCGGGCCGCTCCCCCATGGCGGCCCCGTTCCATCTCCTCTAGGCATAATAACACCTCCAGCGAATAAAAATTTTACCGGCTTACTTACCCTTTTTCTCGATATTGTCGAGCCGGCGCATAATCTCGCTCAGTTGCTGGCTCATCATGTTCGACTGGGCCTTCAGCGTTTCAAGCTCCCGCTCGAAGACGCCGGGTTCCATACCCATGCCAAAGCCCATGCCGGGGTCCATCCCCATACCCGGCCCCATCCCCATACCGCGTCCCATACCCCTGCCCATGCCTCTGCCCATGCCCATGCCCATGCCTCTGCCTGTACCATACCCGCCTCCCATTCCTGCGCCGCCACCGCCCATGCCGAAGTGGGCGTCGACACTCGGTCCGGAGGTTGACTGGAACCGGCCTGACTTGTAACCTTCTATTGCATCCCGTACCTTGCCGGCAACCCCCGTTATTACCTCGATACCGGCTGCTTCCAGGGTCTGATAGGCATTGGGGCCGCAGTTGCCGGTGAGCACCGCCTGTACATCTTTGCTGGCCACTGTTTGTGCGCTGGCGATACCGGCTCCTCCGGAGGCCATCTGGCTGCTGTTCTCCAGGGCTTCGAACTCCATGGTATCGGGATCGACGATGATGAAATACTGGCACCTGCCGAATCGAGGGTCTATATCGGCATCCAGGCTGGGACTCGTTGCTGAAATCGCAATTTTCACATTACACCTCCCTGCCGTCTGCCTGAGGGCGGGCGCGGGAAAGCTTGAAAGCCCGTCCTCAGCAGCGACACTGCGTTTTTAAACCCTATTCCTCTTTGCCTTCCAGGTCCTTTATCCTGGCTTCGATCTCATCGAGCTGCGACTTTATCGCGCTTGCCTCATCCCTGAGGAAGTCGAGTTCCTCCTCGCGGCTTATCGGGGGCGCGTATGGCGAGACGCCATAAGCTGGCCCGCCATAGTAACCGGCACCCCAGGCCCCACCATAGTAGGGGGACGGCGTCCAGCCAGGCGCGTAGGGATAGCCTGCGATTGCTCCCGGGTAAGCACACCGGGGGAGACCTCCCCTGCCCCTGCCGATATAGGGCCAGGGAGGCGAACTGCCTCGAAAGCCGAAGCCTCGCCCGTAGCCAAATCCATATGGCATCGTCATCACCTCCAAACTAGTTAGGTATCTCTACCTCAGGTTTCTACCACCAGGGGGATGGCGCCGGAGCATCGTAATATGGAGCCTGGCCATAGACCCCGCGTGGTGCGGTGGGATAGTAACCACCAGAGGCCCACCACCGCCTCGGGAGCGAGGGATTAAAACGGCAGAATGGGTACGGGTTACCGCGGCCGAAGCCCATGCCTCGGCCGAAACCCATGCCGCGGCCGAAGCCCATACCGCGGCCAAAACCCATGCCACGGCCGAAGCCCATGCCTCGGCCGAAGCCCATGCCTCCCCCGCCGAACCATCCTCTTCCATATGGCATCTCACTCACCTCCTCTCATCATGGTTGTTTAATAAGGTAATACCTCTATCTCTTCATCATCGTAAGCAGTCTCACGCCTTCCATCTGGCGGAAGGTAGCGCCCTGGCTGACGTAACGTAACACCGTTTCCGGTTCTACCACCCGTGTACCTGAGATGACATCAACCCCGTGGTCGAAGAGCACGGGCGAAAGGGGTGTGGTAGGCCCGAGGACAACGACATATGCCCTCGTGCTGCACAGGCCGAGCAGGTTCTCGATGGTGTGGTTGACGAAGGCGCTGCCGGTGATGGCTACCACGTCGGCCCGGGGGATATGGCTCTGCACCTCGCTCTCCGCGATATCACCCTCCCGGGGGTGTCTTTCAATCACCCAGAGCTCCCCTGCCGCCTGGCGAAGCGTCTTCACGAAAGGAAAGTGCCCGATAAGCGCCACTTTTTTGTTCCTGCCCCGCTCCATGAGCAGGTCGGCGGCGTTGAGCTCAACGCACCTCCCCTCATCCACCATCAGGAGCGAGTTAATCGCCGCCATGCCGATAGCCGCCTCGAGGCTGCTCTCCGAGCGGGCCATCTCCGCCAGTTCAAGGGCCTCCTTATCCGCCAGCCGGCCGGCATCCCTTACCGGGGCATCGCTGTTGTGATGATCGGTATCGTGTGGCGAAGACGCGAGCCCGCAGTTGCGGGTGAGAACGGCCGTCCAGTAAGACCCGAGGCGTATATCCCTGACAGCCGCGTCTGAGTCCAGCGTGGAGAGTAAATCGTCTATAATCGTCATTCCTGCATCTTCCAGCGACCTCTTCCCCCTCGACGCCCGCCCCGGCCCCTCATCCCGAAGCCGAACCCGGGCGCCGGCCGGATGTCGGGGCTGTGGCAGGTGGGGCATGCCGCGGGGGGTCGCGTTACCATTGTCTCGAAGGGAACGTCCCATTCGTGGCCATTGCTGCGGCACTGGAATCGGCGCATCGCCATCTCGAAGTTGCCACCTTCGATACGTATCGCCTTGCCGTTGAGCAGGGCGTCGGCCAGCTTCTTCCGGGCGGAGCCAAGCACCCGGTGGAACGTAGGGCGGGAGACACGCATCATCCGGGCGCATTCCTCCTGCTCCAGCCCCTCCCTGTCTTTCAGACGGATAGCCTCCGCCTCTTCGAGAGTGAGGCATACCTCCTCCAGGGAAGCGAGGGGTATCCCCGCCGGCTTGAAATACGTTACCTCGGGGACGAAGCCCACCCGTCGCCACTTGGGCGGTCTTGGCATGCTGCAAGCTCCTGATTTATCATAGTAATTATGAACCTATGTCCATAACTATGCTATCACCGACGCTTTTTATTGTCAATACCCCGGTACGCGCAACGGTGTTTTCGCGGCATGAAGGATGTATAATACAGACCGGGTGTGAGGTGCGAAAATGATGAACCTGAGCATTTATACCTGGGGGACGGGTTGTGCCTTCGGCAGGGAGCTCGGCCTCCCACCCAACCGCACACGGCGGCACCACGTCTCATCGTCAATCATTGGATTTGAGAACGGAGAGATGAGGCTTCATCTCCTCGTCGACGCCGGCGCGCCATGCGTCGAGACGATGATAGACAGCGGCATCACGAGGGTGCCCGATGTCCTGTTCATCACCCACCCCCACGCGGACCATGTCTCCGATTTCGACAAGCTGGCCATCAGCAGGATGCGAGGGCTCAAATTCTCGGGGCAGGTCTTTGCCCCGCTCGCTGTCGTCGCTTCCGCGGAGTGTATCGCTAACCCGACATCGGGGCTGAGAACGAGGTTCGGCTATCTCGACTTTCTGCTGAAGTGGCTGCCCATCCCCGACTATGATGTTTGGTACTCGCTAAGCGCGGCGGACGGCGAGCTGCTGCCCACTGACTCGGTGTCGGCGCAGGATAAGCAATTCCCCGTGAGCTTCAAGGCGCTTCCCGTCTATCACATACAGGCGCCTGGTGCCTGCCTCTTCATATTCCGGTTCGACGAGCCGCGCCGGAAAATCGTTTTTTCGGGGGATTTCGATTCCATCGAGGAGAGCGTTATCGAGAACCACGACCTCAGGGACCCCGATGCCATGGTTCTGGAGACAAACACGCTCAAGGCGGTTCGCACCAATCACAGCAACTGGGAGGTGAACAAGGAGCTCATCGCCCGCTGGGTGACCGGTAAGACGAAGTCGCTGATACTGCTCAATCACCTGTCGGGGTCCGAGGACTACGAGCAGGGGTATTACGACCATATACCGACGGACAGCGACTGGGCCGAGGAGATCGGGCGATTCACCCCGCCGGCGAATACCGATGTGGTGATAGCGGAGGACGGGAAATGGTACCCCATCGGGTAACCCCAGCTTAATTCAAAGAGCAAAGAGCCAAAATTAAAATTATAACTACTACCATTCCTGCGGAGGCAGGTATCCAGATGGAGGGTGGATTCCCGTCCCGTCCCCCTGGGTACTGTCAATACAAGTACAATATTCAGCGTGCATGATACCTGGTATAACCTACCTTTACTTAACTTTAGTTAACCATTACTACCGATATCCCCCCTTTCCACAGTACTTTCGTTTGTTGACTCTGGAAAAGTATTGACATATGGCTTATTCGTCAATAAACTAAATACTTAGTGCGGCGCTAAATAATTGCATGGGGCGTAGTTATTCTTGACCCCGGGTCTTGTGGGTGCTGGTGTAGTATGACACGGATTCTCCGCAGCGAGGAATTGATTCAAAAAATCCTCCGGCTTCTGGACATGGTGTTCTGGGAGCTGCACCCCCTGTTGAGCAAGGAGTGGTATTCCCAGAACCTGACCATGCCCCAGTTCAAGCTGATTACGCTTCTTTTTCAACGGGGATCCTCTCGCATGGGCGATATCGCCCGTGAGCTCGACATCAGCCTTGCCACGGCATCGGGGATAGCGGACCGGATGGTGGAGCATGGCTTCGTAGACCGGGACAGGTCTCCTAAGGACAGGCGTATAGTCCTCTGCCGTCTCTCGAAGAACGGAGAGAAGCTGATGGAAAGCTATCGTGATTCCTACCGCAGCCGTATGAGGGGAATGCTCAAGGAGCTTGCCCCCGACCAGTTGCTTCTGGTGAGCGAAGCGGTGGAGGCGCTGGTCAACGGGAGAGGGAATTCGGAGGAAGAGCCAGAGGGCAATGTTATCACCGGTGCGCTGGCGGAGGATTTGAAGAACTATTGAGAGCGGGTGAGCAATTGCATCGATATTCTGCATGTAAAAACCGTGGGGCGGTGATATAGGATGAGACTCTACCGCCCCATATCTGTATTTGCCGCCGTTATTCTCGTCCTTTCCTCGCTGGTAGGGCTCCTGCCCGTGCGCAGCGTGCCGCCTGCAATCGCCCAGTCTTACGCCGGCGTCCAGGAGTTCTTCGTACCCCTCTGGCTTGACGATACCAGGTTGATCTTTATGGATATCGACAGCGACCCGGACATCAGTGCCGAGGACTGGCATTCATGGATCGGTGTCGCTGCCAGCCGAGACGAGACGTGGCTCTACTACGACCACTGGGAGAACGGTCTGGGGAAGTGGGCGGAGTGCGACGAGGTCTTCCAGCTCGATGAGGGCGAGTACCTCGTCCTCGAGAGCGGCAATATACCCGTGCCCAGGAGTGTCGGCTCGCCGCCCTACCCCTACGACGGCGGCGACCGCATCTTCGTCGCCGGCTACCTGATGCAGTGCGTGGTCTGCGTCTGGCCGGAGAACGTCGGCACCCAGACAGGGACCGTATTCACCGACGCCTGGGAGGCATACCCCGTTGTAGCCTGGGACGCGAACTATACCATCCCTATCGGGGAGGACCTGGTCGATGACCCGGCCGTAGACGCCCACAGGGAGCTGGAAGGCGTCTATGTGCAGGTGATGGCTTCCGCGAACAACACCA
>DUEY01000058.1 GCA_011174795.1 Dehalococcoidia bacterium | reverse complement strand
TCCCATCTACGGACCTTGGAACCACCCGTTTACATATCTTTTACGATACGACTCCACAGGATATGCCCGGTTAACATCCTCCTCGCTAAAGGTGTACCTATAGTGCTCGCAGTAGTCCTTAAGCAGCCTGTAAGCACGGTTTATCTCTTTCATCATCTCGTCATACGGCTGGCCTCCGCCTTGTACGTCCGGATGGTGACGAAAAGCCATCTGCCTGTAAGCCTCCTTTATCTCATTCATGCTAGCGGCCTCCGGCAATTCCAGCAACTTCCGAGCTTCGTCTATCTCCTCAAAAGAGGCCATGCTTGTTTCTCCGGTTTCTTCTCCATGCCACCGCGGCTATAGCAACGCCTCGACCTTAGGCCGAATCACGCTCTCCGGTACCGCCCCCAGGCTCTCATCTACCTTCTGCCCGCCATTGAAGAACAGCAGCAGCGGTATACTCATAACCCTGTACTGCATAGCTGTCTGGGAACTCTCATCAACATTAAGCTTGCAGAACTTGATTTTACCCTCAAATTCCTCCGACAGCTTCTCGGTTATGGGTGCGATCATATGGCATGGTCTGCACCATGGTGCCCAGAAATCCACTACAACCGGGATGTCGGATTTCAGCACTTCATCCTCGAAACTCTGGTCTGTAATCTCAAAAACCATTTTGCCTCCTCATTCACGGATATCTATAGCGAGTGCACGTGTTCCGCTAAAAGCTCGTTCAGGGTATTTCTAATTCGTGCCTTGGACTGGAATCCTACCAACTTCTTCATTGGTTCGCCGCCATTGAAAAGAAGAGCGGCTGGCATGGCAAGCATGTTGTACCTATCGGCAAGTTCAGACTCCTTTTCCGCATCAACCATGACGAACTTCATCCTCCCTTCGTACTCCTCGACCAGGTCCTCCACCACCAGGCAAAGGGCAAAGCACGACCCGCATCGCGAAGTAATAAAACACGCAAATACCGGTATGCCTGATTGCAGCACCTCCCTCTCGAATTTCTCCCCTGTAATCTCGTATATCATCTCTCTCTGCCTCCTATCCTGCATGGGCGCCGCAAATATACTACGGCTTCTTTGATTGACCCTCGCATTGTTTACAGTAACCCTCGAGGTATAACACCGCCTTGGTGACTTCAAACGCTGTTCTTTCCTGAACCTCTCCAACCAACTTCTCAATCAGAGGGCTCTCAAACTCTGTCACTCGCCCACAGCAATTACATACCAAGTCATAATGCTGCCTGGAGCGCTTTACCTCGTAATAGCAGCAATTCCTGTCCAGACGTTTGCCGTCGACCAGCCCCAGTTCTTCGAACAAGTGCAGATTCCGATATACACTGGCAAGGCTGATGCGGGGATCTCGCTGTACGGCTTGCCTGAACAACTCCTTTGCGGACAGGTGGGACCCTGTCTCACGCAGGATTTCCAGAAGTAAACGCCGCTGTCTGGTACTGACCCTATCGCTCATCTCTAACTTCTTTGAGAATGAGAACTATTCTTATTCTAATATTCGTTGAGCAGGGTGTCAATGGCCTAAACGACCATACCCCATTCTTGACACGCAAGAAAGTTGGTACTATACATGATAAAGGACAGCGAATCACTAGAGGTATTACAATGGCAAGAACTGGGCCATTTGAAATACACTATAGAGAATACGAAAACTGGTTTGAAAAGAACATATTCGCCTACCGGTCGGAATTATCTGCGATAGAAAGTTTCGTCCCCGCTGATAAAAGGGGAATCGAAATAGGTATCGGTAGCGGACGGTTCGCCGCCCCCATGTGTATCGAAACCGGCATCGACCCCTCCTTCAGAATGCTGGAAACGGCAAAAATCCGCGGCCTCGAAGTTATCGCCGCAGTCGCAGAATCCCTTCCCTTCATAGACAGTTGCTTCGATTTCGCGCTGATGGTAACCACAATCTGCTTCCTAGACGACACGGAGACCGCCTTGAAAGAGGCGTACAGAATATTAAAGCCCTCTGGCTCCCTGATAATCGGATTCGTTGATAAGAACAGCCCACTCGGAAGACTGTATCAGCAGCACAAGAAAGAGAGCGTATTCTACAGTGTGGCCACTTTCTATTCTGTGGAAGAGGTAGTCTCAATGCTGGAAAAATCTGGGTTTCAGGATTTCAATTTCGCCCAGACTATATTCCGTGACTTGACAGAGATAAGCGATATCGAACCGGTAAAGGCAGGCTATGGCGAAGGGTCGTTTGTTGTAGTCGAGGCACGATAAATGTAGGGGCACGGCATTCCGTGCCCCTACACAACTTGCTCACAACTTAAATGATATAGAAACATTAACTCTTAATACAAGGTGGATCTTTCATTCCTCACCACGTCCTTGTTTCTCACCTTCCTTTTCAGGCGCAGGCGCTTGAGTTTCCACTATTTGTTCAGGAATTGCCGCTCTTACTTGTGCCAGGGCATCCTGTCCTAGTGCTTCAGCAGCCTCAAAGGCACCGCTCGCAGCTTCGGCAACGGCTGCTTCTTCTGTGATGCCTAC
Organism: Dehalococcoidia bacterium; assembly: GCA_011174795.1. Lineage (GTDB taxonomy): Bacteria > Chloroflexota > Dehalococcoidia > SZUA-161 > SZUA-161 > W281. Next base: position 8,574 of record DUEY01000058.1, on the reverse strand, counting down.
GTCCGAGGCTATCTCCTTGGCCGCCTTCACTGCCTGTATTGCTACTTCTCCCAAGTCTGCCTGTATTTCCCCCGCCCCTTCCACGACTCCATAGCCGGCGCCGCGTATCGCATCTTTGGGATCTACTCTGGTATGCCGCATTGCTTTAACAACGCCCAACGTAGCCTGATAAGCTAACTTTCCTACACTCTTCTTAGCTGTCTTATCAAAGGCGTGTATTGAACCCCGTGCTGCCTGTCGTGAAACCTCCCTGCCATAGCTTTTTCGAATCTCAATGCTAGCGCTCTTTAATCCTGATAGCCCTTCCTCCAGCGATTTGGCTATCATCGCTGTTGTACTCCGACCACGTTTTGTTGCCGATGCAGCAAGCCTGGATATTTCAGCTATCTGATAAACAGTCACTCCCAGCGCAACATCCAGACCAGGCATAGGAACACGCCTGAGATATCCGTAGGGAAATTGACTTAAAAAGTTAAGACCAGCGACCGTGCTGAAGGGGCGGGAAAGTTCACGCATCGGTGCATGAAGCGCATCTAAGACGGTTTCTCTCTTTGCCTCTCCTTCCTCACGAACGCCTGATAACAGTGTTAAAGTGAGCAGGCCTAAAATGAAAGTAATACCGAAAAGGAAATCGAAGCCGGTAAGGCTTAGCGCACCTATCTCAAAATGGCTGCCCGGGCTTAGCCACTCGAAGGTCAGGCTGAGCTGCCGAACGCTGAAGTAATCCGCGAAATACCCACCGAGCAGTGGACCAATTCCTGCTCCCAGGTTAATCGCCAGGCCAGCCCCTGCCAGATATGCTGTGGATTGACCTTGTGGGGCTAGCTTGATACCAATAGTGCCCGTGCCCAGCGCCACCCCTGCTGCTGCTATGCCAGCCATCATATGTAGAATTACCAGCAGGGGAATTGTCAAGAAATACCGTTCGGGCATAGTGGTAAAGACCCACCCCAGTATTACCAGCATATAGAGGGAAACACATAATGAGAGCACAGCTTTATGTCCAAACTGATCCGCCAACCTGCCCCAAACCCGAAGGAACATTATATTGAAGGCTTGACTCAGCACACTGAAGCCGATGACCGCTGACAGCGGCAGTCCCAATCTCTGAAGCATATAGACGGCAAAGAAAGGCGTGGCGAGGTTTATAGCCAGCCCCCAGACGAAGAGAAACCGCAGCAGCTTTCTATAGTTCTTGTCACGAAACGGTGCCGCTATAGTGCTTACCAGAGATGGCTTTGGTTCAGGTGGTGCCTGCATTAAGGGTTCGGGCATGAGAGCCATGAACACTGTGCCCGACAGCGCTAGGGTGGCGATGCCGAATAGAAGCGCTATGGTGTAGCCCATGACTTCTGAGTCTGGAGTAGCCTGCCCTTTCCACCAGTCTACAAAGAAAGCGGCTGCCAGACCGAATACCATACCTGCCAATGCTGCTAGCGCGAGACGCCGACCTATAATGCTACCCAGTATATGTTGAGGAATCAGGTCCCGAATCCAGCCATTCCAGGCGCAGTTGCTTATGGCAACCAGTATACCGCGAATAGCCAGCAGGCCCAGTAGCATGGATATAGCGCCCGCACCTGGAACATCCAGAAAGAAAGGGATAAGCGCTATGGGAATCCATAACAACTGTGCCGGTATCCAGATACCGACTGCGATTACCTTTCTTAGCCTGATTTTTTCAACAAGAGGTATAGCAGCAATCTGAAGCGGCTGAGCTAGAAAGGGAATTGCGGCCAATATGCCTATTTGAAGGTTGTTGGCACCCAGCGCCAGAGCGAAAGCTGCCAGGAAACCGCTGGTGGTTATGCTGAAGAAGCCAAGCGAGGCCATCCCCTCAAGGGTCATATACCGAAGGCCTCTGCTTACCTCCTCATCTGAAATGGTTGGCTTAGGTTTAAATAATCGTGAGATATTCAAGGTGAATCGCTGAAAACGCGTATACTTTTAGAATATGGTAATAACTTGATTTTAAAAAATTGCCCAGACTGTGCACATAGTCTATGTCACTGGTTTCACGGCACGCACTGCAAGGAGCACCTGGAAATCCGGATGGCTATTTTCAAGTTCTTCTTCATTCAGTTCCTCTGAAGGCAATCCGAGCAGGAAAGCGATTGCTGTCAGCATATTACCATACTGGTGCACATCAATGCTATCGACCGGGAAAAAGCTTTCAAACAGTCTCCTGGCGGACATGGTTGTAAATCTCCAGTATTCTCCCCAGTGCTCCATATCGTATCGGCTAATGTGGGCGATCCCAGGCAGGCTGGCTAAGATTACACCCCCGGGTTGTAAGACCCTGTGGAGTGTCTTTATCGCTGCCTGTACATCGTAGATATAGTGGAGGGTCTGGGTCACAATGATGCAATCAAACGTATTGGATGGGATGTCTTCCCCACACGTTAAATCAGCTATTATTGTGGCCTTGTCATTATCGTCAGTCACGTGCAATACATCACTTTTACTGACGCGGGCTCCACCGAAGCTGCGGGTATAAGCGTCATCACCGACCTCAAGTACGTGTCCCCGAATGTCCTGCCTGTGGGTCGAAATAAAACTATCGATGTAATAACGGTCAATGGGCAGACCTTCATCGAATCGAGCCTGTGGTCTCAAGGACCTGATAAATTGCAGGACGTAGTTGCGGTCTACCGGTATACCCTTACCCTGTTCACTTAGACGTTTAACCGGCTTCACGAATCCACCTCAAAGTTAAAAGGCATTATAGTGCCCTTTCTTACCTGCCCGGATTTCATCGAAAAATGGGGTCCGCCCCTGCTCGACTGATGTAGCTGCATACAGGTAAATAGCCGCTGACCATGTCTGCCAGTCCTCTCCCCGTGGGGTTCCATCCTGAGCGCAGAACCATTCGTTGAATCCGAATTCGACATCGTGGTCCCGCGACGGGCGAACCAGATCGGTCAGCGCGGCAAGTTTCTCTTCCGCCATCCGGTAGGCACCAACTGCTACCAGCGCCGCTACATAGAATCCACACACAAAAGGCCATACCCCTCCATTGAGGTATTCCCCCGGATGGTTATACTCCTTATATCTTCGATGCCAATCGGGGTCTTCCGGGCGAATGTAGGGAAAATAGTTTGGGGGCAGGTCAAGTGCCAGTTCCCCGTTCTCACGGAGCGCCTGGCACTCGCGCTCAAGCCAGGGAATCATCCTCCTGGCCCTGGACTTGGATGCCAGCCCAGACAGGATCGCCAGGCTGTTGCCCATAAGATCGAAACGTTCATCACTATATACTTTGTAAGTCCATGTTGCATAGTATGGTTTATATCGCAGGGCCAGCCCTTCATGGACATGGCGGTGCAAGACACCCTTGGTAACCGTGAACCTGTCCATCATATTTACGAGAGAACGTGCTTTGGCGAACTCACCATACAGCCTGAGATAGCTATAAACAATCGTGTTTACATACAATCCATAGCCTAGAACCCATTGCTCGTCGCGCCAGCTGCTTGTTGGAAGATGTGCCACCATGACACGATCGTCCGGGCTCTGGTATTCCATCCAGAGCATGGCCTTCCGAACAGCTTCCTCGAGAAAATCGGTTTCCCCGGTGAACTGGCGGTAAAAGCCAACCGAAAGAATGAACAAAGGTGTTGTATCACTTGCGCCACGGTCTTCAGGGTCATGAACCAGTCCCGGGATATGACCGAGCCGGCTCTGGTTTTTCGCAAGTGTTTCGAGCACGCGACGCAACTTCTTCATGAGCTTGGCATTGCCTGAGGCATAGAAACCCAGCGATGATATGAGGAGATCACGGGTATAGGGTTCCGGGTATCCCCATCCCGCCGTCCTCGGCAGCGAATGATATGGGCCATTAGCATTATGCAGCAGCACATCGACCGCCGCTTCTTTAGTTCGTTCGACTAAAGCCTGCAACTCTTTATTCATCTCCTAATCCTTCATCATCAATACTATCCTGTTTAGAGTACGCCATAGCCAACCTCACATGTCCCGATACCCGCACGCAGAAAGTTGAACTGAACATTGGGGTGGTCGGCCAGCAGAGATATAGGCACAGATGTATCTACGATTTTCTGGGAGATCATCAGTGTGGTCAGTCTTAACCCAAATGGATTGTCGCCAGTCCCCGTATGCCATATCGATACCTTCTCAGCTTTCCAGGTCTCCACCGGTCCAAGTGTGAGTCCGTGGCTGGGTACGATGTGCACCATTCCGCAAGTAGCCTTGCGTGCGCATTGGATTACAGTCATCGGGTGGAGCTCAACGACACGAGTACCAAGCTGGCGATACTCCTCTTTCGACGGTGGATTATCTCTATAACGCCCTTCTCTCTTCGGCGGGTCATTAAAGGCCCAATGCTTGATGTCGCCCTGGCCGCCCTGCATCAACACGCAACGTATTTCGTTCCAGCTATCTCTATATTCACTGCCAGCTACCTTTGGGAAATGGATATTGTCTGACGGCATGCGCAGGTCAGGGCGAATACGGTTAAAGCATAATTCCATATCGGCACGGGCCAGACTGAAGGGAAACCCGGCACCTACTTCTTTGCCATTAACAACCCACTCGTCCATTCCCCAGAAATGGCAATAGCGAAGGTCCATTTCAAGTTCGTTAATAATTCGGGCTACGAGCGGAAGATGTCTGATGGGGCCTATGGGGCCGCACACTCCGACTGGTTCGTGCTCAGTAGCCCTCTGCCAGGCAGAAATATACTCCATGGCCTCCGCAACGTAGAAGTCCTCCACTGTATCGTAGATCTTAATTGTGAAACCGTCACGAGCAAGCGCGGGCAGGTCATCTGCAGAAAGCTTCGCAGCTTCATCGAGTATCTTCTGCTCCAGAGTGGTAAAGTCCCACCACCCAGGAGCAATATTGCTGATTGGTCTCATTTTCCTTCTTTACTATGATCAATGCATTTGTCGCTCAGCGACATCTGTTCTTCTCCCTTACATACCTTGGGACAATCACAGCCATGGATGCAATTTTTTGAAGTAGCGAACATAATAAGAAAACCCGGCTAGTTCTACCATCTGCCCAGCATTCTAAATATCTATAATAGCTCTTTCATGAGCCTTGGAATCTATGATATCCCCAATTTCTCAGAAACGATCTGCACGAATCTTTTTGCCACCACTCTGTAGTCATAATTCTCTACGACACGATTTCTCCCCGCTTCCCCCATCTTCCGCCGCAGCTTTGAATCCGCCATCAGGTCCATGAGATAGTTGGCAATATCATAAATACTGGCCCGGTAATCGACTGTGCGTGGGCTGGCAAAGACTATCCTGTGACCGGGCTCCCACCCCGCCTCTTCTCCTACAATCGTCTCCCTCATTACAATCTCTGTGGCGATATTGGCGAGAAAGGCGGTTTTACCGTGCACTAAAGTCTCAACCATCGCCATCGCATTTATACCCAGGACAGGCTTGCCACATGCCCCCGCTTCAACCTGAGGCATGCCGAATCCTTCCAATCGTGACGGAGCAGCATAGATGTCGCAAGCATCCATCAAATAGGGCATGAAATTGCGTGAAACGATGTTAGTTGTGTAGATCACCTTCTTTTCGATACCTAGAGAAGTGGCCAACTGAAGGTCCAGCAGGTTCTGCTCGAGCGTCCTCGGCTGAGGCCATACCTTGCAAACGTATTTCCATGCTGGTGCTTTGCCATTGATAAGCGCAAGCGCCTGCATTACCTCCTGAGCGCCCTTTGAAGCCGCATCACCACCTACAGTTAGAATCATGATATCCTGAGGGGACACACCGAGTGACTCGCGTACACAGGCTACCTTGGGATCGTTCTTGTCGCGCGGAACGAACGAGTCCGTATCCACGCCGACAGGCAGCACCTCTATGTTCTGGCCACTCAGACCATCACGTTGATAGACCGATTTCACCCATTCTGATGTAACCAAAATGAGGGGCAGATCCTCCATTACCTCCTGGTAGTTGGCAAGATAGCCGTCAGCCACCAGCCAGGGCACCGGCTGCACGCCATACCGCTGGGGATGAAGTACCAGATGTGGTGCATTCCCCCAATAGCCAACCCCAATAACGACATCAGGTTTGAACCAGCGGTAGTACCATTCCTTCTCCTGCGCAGATTCGACATTGACGGCGTAGGTATCGACACCCAGCTCCTTCAACCCTCTAAACAGCAGGTCCCCCTGAGTGGCCAGACCCCCTGGCGACGGTGGATATTCGTAGAGCACAAGTATCTTCATTGTTCCCCCCCTTGCTTATTGAGCCACTGCTTAAATTCAGCATAGGAACGGAAGCACCAGAATGCTTCCTCCCTTTGCAGGATACTAGCTTCATAAGACCCGGCAGAGAAGCCGTATAGCTCGGTGATGATGTAGTATTTGCGCTCCCAGATGTCTCCGGGGAGCCGGATGAGCCTGTGTGCTCCATGTATGGGGTGGGGTGGATCCTCTATGCCGCCTTTGCCGCTGTCTTCATAGGCAAACATCCATAGCTCACTGGTCTTAATGGCTCCTTTTTCCCACAACGCTGCTACGGCCTGCCCTATTGCTTCATGCCGCCGATGTCTGGTGTATTCCCCGTACGGGCTATGGGTAAATACCGCATCGAATTGCTTCACCGGCAGAAGCGAAAATATCTCTTCCTCGATAGTTTCTCCCTTTATAGCCGCCTGTTCGGGTCTATCGTCGAGGTCCCCCATCGCCACGACTGCGCCGAGCTCCCGGGCTGCACGAAGAAATTTCGGCGCCCGGTCGGGGTCAGTGCGTCGACAGAGAGAGACGACAATCCACAGGTAGTCCGGGTTCATAAGAATTGAACCCCCGGCCCAGATGGTTTCATCATCAGGATGAGCAACGATGACACATCTCGTGGGGACAACCTTATTGCTGACAACCATACCTGACCCTCCCAAGCGATATAACCCGTTTATATGCAATCGAACATAAACCCTTCATAAATGCAACAGCAGCGAGGTGGTCTAGAAAGCTACTCTCGCCAAGAGATACGAGAGCGTCGATTCCGCACCCTGATTGAGATTGATAGCTTTCCTCCCCACGCCGTCGTAACAGCCTCCCGTCGTTCCATCGTAGACTACCTGGTTGAGACTGTTATCCCCCAAGAACCAGTTGAACGCACAATGCATTAAATCAAGATACCGATGATCTTTGGTTACCTCGTAACAGGTCTTTAAAGCACAGACCATGGCCGAAACCTCCTGCGGCTGCTGGTCGTTATTATTCCGTTTGCCCTCTTTGTGGTACCAGCCATCCTGGCCCACCGGTATATAGATTCCTTCGACGAAACATTCTTTAATCAAGAAATCCAGTGTCGTTTTGCCAACCTTGAGATATTCGTTATGCCCAACGGCACGATATCCCAGCAACAGTGCCTCCGGCATTATTGGATTGGAATACGTTATAGAGCTTTCAAACCACTGCCAATCGGGAGAGCTTGTCCCCTCATAGAGGGAAATCAATCGATTGTTCTGCTCCTCAATAGCCTGCTCAACATTCAAACCGCTTACGGCGACTTTATTCTCGAATAACACGCAGAGCGCCTTGCTCCATCTGGCAAGTGCTCGCGGCGATGAAAATGCTGCCTTGCCCTCGATCTTACTCTGCAGCAGTTCCATCGCCTTCTCTCTCACCTTCCGCGGAAGTGCCCCCGTGGCTGATACTACCGCCAAAGCGTAGAGTGCACGCGAACTGGCATCCTCAAGATCCGCTTTTTCGTTACGGGCCCGGTCCAATTTATGATCGTATCTGACATAATTCCAGAACAGCCCGTCGGTCTGCGAGACGAACTGTATAAAATCCAGATAGGTATTAACCAGTTGCAGGAGAACGCGCTTCTGTTTGATGGTTACGGGATTAGTAACCGACCTTCCAAGCTTCCGGTAATAAGACGCAGATGCCACCAGAGCACGTGCGTTGTCGTCCAAGGTATAACCCGACTTAACGTCGGGTCGGTTGAGCTTTGCAAACTGAATGATACCGAAGTTGTCAGTCAGGCGAACAAGGTGATCCAATTTTATCTTGGGCAGACTCTTGCGCTCGGTGATTCGAGCCTGCCTTGGGACAAGCTCCGAAAACACCTTAGAGTATTGAACCGCCACATTCAGCCAAATCATGCGTCGAGTCTTGAAGTAGGCGTTCTTCCCCATCTGGCTCCGCAATCCTTCATCTTCCAGAAGCCTCAGGATAGCATCCGTGTAGGATTGAGGGTCCCTGAAATTCACCAATATGCCGACATCATCAGTGATTAACTCCCTTGCATTAGCGAAAGATGTGGAGATCACTGGACGTCCGATCCCGAGAGCGTAGGAGAGCGTTCCCGAAACAGCCTGGTTTGGTTCGAGTCCCGGGGAGATATAGATATCCGTTGCTCTTAAAAAGCGAAGCAGCTCACCGAGGGGGAAGAACCGGTTATAGAGCTTGACATGATCGAAAAGCCCGAGACGATAGATTTTTTCGATTATCTCGTTGCGATAGCTTTCACCTTCTTCCCGAAGTACGACGGGATGAGTGGCGCCGAAGTAAATATAGACAAATGAGGGGAAACGCTTGATAACCTCGGGCAGTGCTTCAACCACGTATTCCAGTCCTTT
>DUEY01000057.1 GCA_011174795.1 Dehalococcoidia bacterium | reverse complement strand
CCCTTGCCTCAGCCATGGTGAGATCGCTGCCGGAGACGATTTTGGCCAGCGCCTCCTTTATCATCTCGGTTTGCCTCCTCTGTGCTCGACGCTCGCGGTCGATCTGGAGTAATGCTCTTCCTCTTCAGCTATCTCAACAGCGCTCTCCAGCGCCTTGAGCTTGTTCAATGTCTCCTCGTATTCCCGTGTCGGGTCGGAATCGTATACTATGCCAGCTCCAGCCTGGAGATAAACAGTTTTGCCTATCATAACGATGGTACGAATTGTGATGCAAGTGTCCATATTCCCGCTGAAGCTGAAGTAGCCTACAGCACCTGCATAGGGCCCGCGCTTCAGGTTCTCAAGCTCGGTAATAATCTCCATTGCCCGTATTTTGGGCGCGCCGGTCACCGTTCCGGCGGGAAAGGCAGACCTCAGCAGGCTGAAGGCATTCTCGCCTTTCTTCAGCTTCCCTTCGACTGTTGATACGATGTGCATGACGTGGGAGTATTTCTCCACTGACATCAATACAGGTACCTTCACCGTGCCGTGCTCGCAGACCCTGCCCAGGTCGTTTCGGGCGAGGTCGACCAGCATCGCATGTTCAGCTCTCTCTTTGGGGTCGTTTAGAAGCTCGGCTGTCAGAGCTTCATCTTCCTGCTCGCTTGCTCCCCTCGGCCTGGTGCCGGCGATGGGGCAGGTCTCCGCCACGCCGTCTTCCGCCTTCACCAGCATCTCGGGGCTGGAGCCGATAAGCTGAAAATCCCCGAAGTCGAGGTAGAACATGTAGGGAGATGGATTAAGCATGCGCAACGCCCTGTAGATGGCAAATGGTTGCGCGCCGGTTTTTCGCTTTAGTCGCTGTGAGAGCACTATCTGGAGAGTATCGCCGGCAGTGATATATTCCTTGCATGCTTTAACCCCCGCTTCGAACTCTTTCTGGGTGAAATTAGACTCAAGTCCTTTGCTTTGAGGTTGTGTTGTGCCGCTGCTCGTTCCGTATGATTCCTGTGGCAGCGGCTTGGCAAGTCGGGCAACGATAGACTCTATTTTGGACACTGCCTGCTTATAGGCAATTTCAGCAGGGCCGTCAATATACGTATTGGCTACAATCTTCATCTTGTGCTGTACATGGTCGAAGATGACCATGGTGTCGGTGAAGACGAAAACGCATTCGGGCAGACCAAGCTCATCGCGAGAGCACTCGGGCAGCTTTTCGAAAGCTCGCACCATCTCGTAGGATATATATCCCACCGCGCCGCCGAAGAAACGGGGCAGCCCGGCTATTTTGACCACCTGGCGCTGGGCGAGAAGTTCCTGCACCAGGTGCAGGCAGTCCCTGCCTTCGAGGTGCACCTTCTGACGCTCGCCATTTCGATGGACAATAGCTCTATCGCCCGATGCCTTGAGCACGAGGTTGTGCCCTATACCCATGAAGGAGTAGCGCCCCAGTTTCTCGCCACCCTCGACGCTCTCGAGGAGGAAGGTAGGTGCTTCCTGCCTCAGCTTGAGGAAAACAGAGACCGGAGTATCCAGGTCAGCGGATAGCTCCCGGTAGACCGGTACCAGGTTTCCCTTCTTCGCTGATTCGCGGAACGTCTTTAGATCGGGAAAGTATTCAACCGACATAGCTTTATCCTTACATGACCAAATTAAAAACCCCGTCCAAGGGACGGGGTTTAATCCGCGGTGCCACCCTCGTTAGCTGCTACCCCTTGATTCGGGGAATCAACTCACTCTTCTCAGGTACGGCCTCCGATTGAAGGCGATACCCCAGGTTCTGATAACGGTACCTTTTCCGGCAAAGCCTACTAATAAACGTCAGACGTTCACGTTCGGTTTGCAGCTCCCAAGTCCATTCCGCCTCTGCGCCGGCATCGGCTCACACCTAACCCGACTCTCTGAGCCTCGCTGGAAGCGTACTACTCTTGTTCTCAGCCGATATCCTATTCAGTTGGGAAGAACTTAACATATAATAGGTATTTTGTCAATATTCGGTAGTGGGTGATATTCTTCTCAGAGGCAGGCGCACATCAATACTCAGGGAAGTATTCGGCGAGGTTCTTGCCCTGGAAATACACGTCGCAGAAAAGCATAACACCTTCGACCCGGTGTATGACTCCTATTTCTATTTCCTTATTCATGATTAGGTTGGAAAGCTTCTCCTTGGCGATACGTGCCTCGCTCCCGTATTCCGGGGCATGATAGCCTGTCGGGCGCACGACTTCTCCTTTTTGGTCTCTCCACGTCCACTGCGGAAATACCACAAAGGTACTTCCGTTGATAACATCCGCGACATTATGCTTGCCGCCCATGGCATTCCTCCTTGATTATTACGTCCGCTCTCTGGGCATGTTCAAGAGTATAAAGTGCTATTTTGGTCAACGCAAGGTGCTTACACGCGTCTCTCTGGTGTGTATTAACCCTAAGTCGACAAGAGGGAGTCCGCGGTGTTAGAATTCTAAAGTCAGGGAAGATGTATGACGTTATAGTAATAGGTGCCGGGCATGCAGGGTGTGAGGCAGCGCTGGTAGCAGCCAGGATGGGATGCCATACGCTTCTGCTTACTATGAATCTGGATAATGTAGCACTTATGTCCTGCAATCCCTCCATCGGGGGACCGGCCAAGGGACAGGTAGTCAGGGAGGTCGACGCTCTCGGTGGCGAGATGGCGCGCAATATCGACAGGACGTTTATCCAGATAAGGATGTTGAATACCGGTAAAGGGCCTGCGGTTCGGGCGCTGCGCGCTCAGGCGGATAAACGGCTTTATAGCCTGTCCATGAAGCACACCCTCGAGAGGCAATCGAACCTTGATGTCAAACAGGCGCTGGTTGAGGAACTCCAGCCCTTGGCAGTCTCTGCTCTGGGGGTTGTGACCAATACAGGCTGGGTTTACGAGGGTAAGACCGTGGTCGTAACCACGGGAACTTCGCTGGCGGGAAGGGTGATTGTAGGAGATACTGCATATCCCGCAGGAAGAGCGGGAGAGTTTGCTGCCTACGGGCTGTCGCAAAGCCTGAAAACGCTGGGTTTCACTCTGGGACGGCTGAAGACAGGTACCCCACCCCGTCTCGATGCCAGGACCATTGATTTCAGCAAGACAATTGTTCAGCAGGGGAGCGATTCACCTCTTCACTTCAGCTTCACCCCGCCTGGCAAAGCCCCCTACACATCCCCTCCGAATCCGGTGTATCCTCAGGAGAAGCCAGCCCAGTGGCGGCAGCAGCTTCCCTGCTATCTGGTCTACACCAATGAGAGGACTCACCAGATAATCCGTTCCAATCTTCATCGTGCGCCCTTATTCACCGGATTCATCAACGGCGTTGGACCTCGCTACTGTCCTTCGATAGAGGACAAGATAGTCCGATTTGCGGATAAAGAGACGCATGGTCTCTTCCTCGAGCCCGAGGGATGGCAGACGAATGAGGTCTATGTCCAGGGTGCAAATACCAGCCTCCCTGAAGACGTGCAGTTGGCAATGCTGCGTTCAATCTCTGCCCTGGAGAAAGCCGAGATGATGCGGGTGGGCTACGCAATAGAGTATGACTATGTACCCCCAAGCCAGACACTGGCCACACTGGAGTCAAAGATCGTTCCGGGCCTGTTCTTCGCTGGCCAGATCAACGGAACATCGGGGTACGAGGAAGCGGCCGGGCAGGGCCTCGTTGCAGGTATCAACGCGGCGCTCAAGGTGAAAGGCGAACCTTCTCTTATTCTGCGCCGCAACCAGTCCTATATAGGAGTGATGATCGATGACCTGGTGACCAGGGAACTCATTGAGCCCTATCGGCTGCTGACCTCGCGGGCTGAGTATCGTCTATTATTGCGTCAGGACAACGCTGATTTGAGATTGACGCCTATTGGTTATAGCCTGGGACTCATTCCGGAGGAACGCTACCAGGAGGTTGAGCGAAAACGAATGGTCATCGGCGAGGAGTTAAAACGCCTGGCCAGAACCTACTTCAGCCCGGGAGAGAGGCTGGATTCCGTTCTTGCTGAGTATCACCTT
>DUEY01000056.1 GCA_011174795.1 Dehalococcoidia bacterium | reverse complement strand
TGGTGCAGAAGGAGAAGGCTAACCGGGCGATGCTGGTGCCGACCATGCTCAAGCGGGTCATCGACGATCCCGACTTCGGCAAATACGACCTCTCCAGCCTCAAGGTGATAACCTACGGCGCCGCCCCTATGCCCTTCGAGGTGATAAAGAAGGCAATAGAGGTCTTCCCCGGCGTGATGTTCATCAACGCCTTCGGCCAGACGGAGACTGCCTCCACCATAACTGCCCTCGGGCCCGAGGACCACGTTATTACGGGGACCGAAGAGGAGAAGGCGAAGAAGCTGAAGAGGCTTCAGTCATCCATAGGCAGGCCTATGGATGACGTGGAGATCAAGATAGTGGACGATGAGGGCAACGAGGTGCCGAGGGGTGAGGTGGGCGAGATATGGGCCAAGGGGCCGAGGGTGATGAGCGGCTACTGGAAGGACGAGGAGAAGACGGCGAAGGCGCTGACCCCGGACGGCTGGCTGCGCACCGGCGACAAGGGGTATATGGACGAGGAGGGCTACATCTACCTGGCAGGACGCGGCGATGACATGATTATCAGGGGTGGGGAGAATATCTCCCCCGAGGAGGTAGAGGACGTGCTGTACTCAAATCCCAAGATAGACGACGCCGCGGTCATCGGCGTATCCGACCCGGAGTGGGGTCAGGAACCCAAGGCGATCGTGGTGCTCAAGAAGGGCGAGACGGCGACTCCGGAGGAGATAATAGAGTTCTGCCGCGCGAAGATGTCAAGCTTCAAGCGGCCGAGGTATGTGGCCTTCGTCGATGAGCTGCCCCGCACCTCTACCGGCAAGGTGCTGAAGCGGGTACTGCGTGAGAAATACGGCGAACCCAGGAACGATTAAAAGAACGGGAAACTGTTTCAGTGGGGGGGGAGCCATGGCTCCCCCCTTCGTTATTTATTGCAGCTACCTGCTCTCCACGGGAGCGGTTATCTGGCGGTAGAGGCCGCCGCCGATGGCCATCACCAGGTCGTTCATGCGCCCCTGCTGTGCTTTTGCGTTCACGGTCTTGTCGAATGCCGCCAGAGTCTGCCCGATGTCCTCGGTCTCGATCTCATACGTGGCAAGGAACTTCGCCTGTCCCTCGCCGGGGCTGCTGTTCTCGTAGCGCGCAGCGCGAACGAAACCCGGCGTCTCCAGGATATCGGGCAGGTGCACAGTGTCATACCAGTCGTTGTACTCTTTCTCCCTCGAGGGGTCGGCGCAATTGCTCTCCACGGTCAGAAGCCATCTCTCCATTTACCTCCCCTTTCGCCCCGTTGCAGGTTATTTTAATTGCGTTGCCAAGATTCTACCACAGTTCTTAGGGGATTGTTGACACCTCGGCAGTGGGTATACTATGCTTCGCTTAGTCGACGGTTGCATATAGAGGCTATCGGTAAATTCGGTTTTGTGGTGATGAGCAGATGAAGTCTCACAGCGAAGAACTGGCAGGGGTATTAGTTACCGGAGAGGGCGGCACCAGCAGCCTGGCGGTGGTGAGGTGTTTCGGCAGACGGGGTATCCCCGTAGCATACGTTGACCCCTTCCCGCGCTCCATGGTCACATACTCGAGATATGTGAAGCATCGCCTGATATGTCCGAGCCCGTATGAGTCAGAGTCTGAGTTTATAAACACGTTGCTGGAGTTCGGGAGGGAAAGCCCCGGAAAACTGATGATAGTCCCTACCGCAGATGATAATGTGCTGGCTGTGGCGAAGCATAAACGCGAACTGGAGCAGTTCTACCATGTTCCCGTTGTGGAATTCGATACAGTTGAAAAGCTGGTAAACAAGAGGCGCTTCTATAAATTGCTGGTTGAAATGCAGGTACCGCATCCCCGAACATTGTTCCCTGATAGCCTAACTGAGCTGAGGCAGATAGGGCGGGAGATAGCTTATCCCTACATTATCAAGCCGGTCTACTCCAAGGCTTTTCGGCGGAAATTCGGCGTGAAATGTTTTGTGGTCGACTCGGAGCAGGACCTCGACCGCGCAGCTGACAGGCTGGAGGGTACGCAACTGGAGGTAATGATACAGGAGATAATCCCCGGCAGGGGGACATACAAGGTTATGACCTATTTCAACAGGGCATCGGAGCCGCTCGCGATCTGTGGTTTGGACAAGATAAGATACTACCCAGTTGATTTCGGCGTGGGCACATTCTGCCAGAGCATGTGGCGGTCATCCCCGGTGGAGCAGGGCATCCGGTTCCTAAAGGATATAGGATACTATGGATTTGGGGAGCCTGAGTTGAAAAAAGACCCCCGGGATGGTGAGTACAAGTTTATAGAGATAAACACGCGGGTGATACAGCAGCACCAGCTTGCAGTTTCCTGCGGCGTGGATACAGCTTATATCGCCTATCGAGACGCCTGTGGAGAGGATGTGAGTGAGACCCCGGCTCAACGGGAAGGTCTTCTGTGGGTGGAGGACTTCATGGACCTTCTGTCTTTTATGATACATTTAAAAAGGAGGGAGATTGGTATAGGGGAGCTGGTGAAGGCGTTGCATCCCCGCAAGGTGCACTCGGTGGCAGCTTGGGATGACCCCGCTCCATTTATTGTCTACGCAATTAATTCGGGCTTTAATGCATGGCGCCTGCTGCTTAAAATGCTCACTGGGAGACGGCAGTAATTATGAAAGATGAGTTTGGTCACCGGGATGCGGTCTAATAATAAAGAGCCAGCAGGGGTCGTGGTAACCGGCGGGGTGACCCCCAATAGCCTGGGGATTGTACGGAGTTTCGGCAGGCGTGGTATCCCGGTGGTTTACCTCGATTCAGGGCCACGCTCTATAGTGAGCTATTCCAGGTACATAAAGCAGCGTATTAAGTGCCCCAGCGCAGATGAATCGGAGGATGAGTTCATACGTGTGCTGCTCGATTTCGGCGGACGAATCGATAATAAGATGGTATTAATTTGCACCCTCGACGGGGATGTGCTGGCCCTTTCCAGGCATAAGCGTGAACTGGAGCAGTTCTATTATGTACCCATGCCGGAATTCGATACGGTTGAAAAGCTGGTGTACAAGAGGAATTTCTATAGACTGCTGGCAGAGATGGGTATTCCCCATCCTAAAACCTGGTTCCCGCAGAATCTTGACCAGGTGAGGGTGATGGGGCGGGAGATAGCCTATCCCTACATTGTCAAGCCCTCTTACTCTCCGACTTTTCAGTGGAAATTCGGGCTGAAATGCTTTGTGGTAAATTCGACTCAAGACCTTGGGCGGGCAGTTGACCGGTTGGAAGGCAGGGGCATAGATGTCGTGATACAGGAGATAATACCCGGGAGGGGGGTATACGAGTTCTTCACCTACTTACCCGGGGAATCGGAGCCGCTGGGGGTTTGTGGCTGGGACAAGATAAGATACTACCCCACGGATTTCGGCTCCGGCACATTTTGCGAGAGTGTCTGGCATCGGGAAGCGGTGGAGCGCGGTCTCCAATTTCTTAAAGCAATAGGCTACTGCGGCATGGCATCGGTAGAGTTGAAAAAGGACCCGAGGGATGGTGAGTATAAGTTTCTGGAGGTAAACGCCCGGGTAACGCTTCAGCATAGACTGGCAGCCGCATGCGGTGTGGATATTCCTTATATTGCATATAGGGATGCCTGTGGATACGATGTGCCTGATATTGCTGCTCCCAGCAGCGGTGTTATCTGGGTGGATGATTTCGTTGACCTTCTGCCATTTTTAACGCATATAAAGCGGAGGGAAGTCGGTATCGGGGAGATAGTCAAGTCATTGAAGCCCGGGAAGGTACATTCGGTTCTGGCCTGGGATGACCCAGCCCCGGTAATTGTGCGTGCGGTAAAATCAGGCATGAGCGCCTTGCGCCTATTGCGACGAAGATACACGGGTAGCGCTTCATGAACGTGTGTTGTTAGCTCTCTCGCCTTGCTGTCGCTTCAACTGTCCTTCAGCTTCCAGCTTCTTGTATCCCTTCCATGCCGGGCACCAGCTTCCATGCAAAGGCGAATTCATGATCTTGTACAGCATGCCGTTGGGGTTCTCCCTGGCAAGGTTGCACACGGGGCAATTCTCGCAAACCCGTCCAAATACCCTGTATATAGGATTCATGGCTGACCCCTCCTCTCTGTTGCCTCGGATTCTAACATATGTCTTCTAGGTGTACAACAAGAGTGCCAGGGG
>DUEY01000055.1 GCA_011174795.1 Dehalococcoidia bacterium | reverse complement strand
CGCCGCCGCACCATTCCAGGGACACCATAACGCTAGTCCCCTGGGACTTCTATATCAAGCCCGACGGCAGCTACTACCTCGATTTCGACGGCGCCGGCCCCTGGGGATGGCATTCCAGCAATACATCGCCGTCAGCTCTCATGGGTGCAGCCTGCCTGATGCTTTCCCCGACCATATCGTATACCGGGAAATCGAACCAGGGGACGCTGCTCACCGTAGACATGAATACCCCCTACGACACCTTCGTCAACCCCAGCTCGCCTAACGTTGCCTCGGGCATGTTCTTCTCCTGGTCTATTATGGGAGGCGCAATCTGGATGGGACAGCAGTCACGCGCCTTCTTCAGCCGAGGCTTCGTCGAGGAGTTCCGCTCACCTACGCCCATGGGCATGGGCACCAGCGGCGTTAGCGCACTTGCGGGCAAGAGCCACTGGGGTATGGATTTCGGATTCCAGATGATGGAGCCCCCGGGCTTTTTCGGCAGCGGCGCCTTCGCCATCAGGGACGGCGTTCTCTCCGACCTCATCTTCATCCCCGACTCCGATATGGGCAACTCAGAGGTCTGGGAGCTGGTAGTTCCCCTGCTCTGGATGGGAAGAAAGTTCGTCCCCGATACCTGCGGCTGGGGAAAATACCGCAGCGGTCGCTCTATAATGGGTACCTACATGGTTTACAAGACCGACCTTCTATCGCTGGACACCATGTCGGCAGGCCACTGTGAGAAAATCGGCTGTAACTCAGGCGTCTTCGGCGGCTACCCGGGACAGGGCGGCTTCGGGAAGATACTCCACAACACCAATGCCATGGAGTTGATAGCACAGAGGAAACCCCTAGCCCACGGCGAGGGATACCCGGGCGTTGGCGACCTGGAGCAGAACATCAAGGGCGAACTCATTATCCCGATGGGTAATGCCTATGTTAAGACAGTCGCCAAGCACGGCGACTTCATCCAGTGCTATATGGCAGGCGGCGCTTCGGGTGTAGGTGACCCGATAAAGAGGGACACCGCGCTGGTCAAGGAAGACCTCGACAGCGGCGTGGTAACCATCGACCGCTGCCGCCGTATCTACTGCGTCGATGCTACGTTCAATGAGCAGGCTGAGGAATGGGTAATAGATGAGGAGAAGACGGTTAAACTGAGGGAGCAGAAGAGGAAAGAACGGCTGGCCAAGGGTATCCCGGCGAAGGAGTGGTGGCACACGCGACGGGATGACATCATCGCAGGGAAGCTGCCGCCGATGCTTAAGGAGATGTATAACGGCTCCCTGGCCAAGGGCATAAGGTGGCCGGGGGAGTTCAGGACTTTCTGGCAACTGCCGCAGGATTTTACCTTTAAGGAGGGCTGATATGCCGGAGATCTCGTATCCCAAGGAAGTAATACGAGACTTGATAGAGGGAAAGCTGCCCTGGAATCAGTTGAAGTCGATAATCAGCGGCTACAAGGACAACGACAGGTTCGATAAATATGTAGCTGTGCTTCAGGAGAAAGTGCCGTGGCAGGAGAGGATACTGCTCCCCCTGACCGACGAGCTCTACATAGTGCAGAAGGGGAAGGAGCGGATAGTTAAATGCAGTTGCGGTTATGAGTTCGGAGACTACCGCGAGAACTGGAAGCTCAAGGCTCTCATCCACGTCCGCGACACGGAGGCAGAGCTGGACGAGATATACCCCTATCCCAGCAAGCCCGAGCCCGGGTACTGCGAGATGAGGGAGCACTACTGCCCGGGCTGCGGCATTCAACTGGAGGTTGATACCGTCCCCTTCGGCTACCCTGCTGTGTTCGATTTCCTGCCCGACCTGGATACCTTCTACAGAGACTGGCTCAGGAGACCGCTCGACACGAAGCTGGAGTTCACCGACCTGAGCTACGAGCTTACGCGGAGGTGGTCAGCAGAGGGTAGGGAAAGCATTAAAAAGACCGATACCAAAGCCCGTCGCCGTAAAAAGGTTTAAAAAGCGGGGAAGGTACTTCGAGAACAGTACAGCATGTGAAAGGTGCTGATATTACGATACCCTGCCGCTCTTAATAAACGCCCAGAAGCTTCTGTTGCGCAGCAGCACCCAGAAAAACCACAGCAGCACGATCCCCCCTATAATCTCAGGCACATACACATCCGGTCTACTAACCAGGTCGGAAAACCTGCTTACCTCCCAATCGGTAAGGTCCTCACGCTCAAAAGCGAGCCCGAAGGCCGGCCACAGGGCGTTTCTGCAACCCCACATGCGATCGAAGATGAGATGGGTCAGAAATCCGAACGAGATTACCAGCAGCCACAGCTTTCCCCTGCTCCTGTAGAGCCAGATGCCGGCAATGGTGATAAGGACAAGTAATAGAAGCGTATGGCAGAATATCCTGCCGCTGCTGAACGTTTCCCTGAATATATATACCCCCAGGGGCTTATCTACGATGTCCGGTAGAATCGAGGCAATGAGCAGGAGCCTGATATCAATGCGCCTTCCCAGTGCAATCAGCCGCGATTCCATGCTTACGGAGGCGCCGTCCTGCGCCTCCGCTATTACAAGTGAATCCGGGGAATATTCTCCTTCACTACTCTGTTCTGCCACGTGATGACAGCGCCTAGAAAGAGCGCTGTTTAACAGCACCGCCGCGCCCAGTGTCAGCCCGGTGTGTCCAAATATGAGCATATTGCTATTTCACAGCTTTCCTTCGCTACAGGGCCATTATAAACCCTTCTTATGCACGTGTCTTGCCTCCATCCTATTCTGTGTGATACGATGCGTGTACCTAGATAGGCAGGCAATGAACGAGGTATCACGCGCAGCAGAAATCGAGCTACATTCAGGAGAGAAGCAATAACCATGAGAAGGCTACGTATATGTATACCGCTCATTTCCGTGGCACTCGTCTTGATGATGATAGCCATACTAGCGTGTGCTTCTGAAGATGGCGATGCATCACCTACTACTGCACCTACTCCCACGCTAACTCGTACTCCGACTGCTACCGCTGAACTTATTTCAACACCCACAACCACACCCACAGCCACTACCTCAACCCCAGCACCTGTCGAATGCAGCTGGCTGGGAACCTGGGATACAACCTTCGATTCAACCGCCGCTCAATTAAGCTTTGTATACCAGATAGAATATAAAATTGGAGGATTTTACGATTGGAGAGATGGCCAAATACAGGGTAATATATCAGGAAATACGGTAACAGGATTTTGGGGAGTTGAGCCAACCTATTCCTCACCGAATGATGCCGGTGAGTTCATCTTCACCATGTCTTCCGACTGCCAGTCCTTCACCGGGCAATGGCGAACTGGCACTACGGGACCGTGGAACGACTGGAGCGGCACAAGGGCCGGTCCGTAAATCACCCTGTTATAACCTTCCACCTATATATATCACCGTTATAACAACCTCTCCATATAGTAATAGAGACGAAGGAAGGGCTCAGCGCTAACGCTGAGCCCTTCTCCATTTCCGAAACCTGGTTTCTAACCTACTTCAGAGAATAGGCGCCGTGCTTTTCGGGGGCGAAATAGTCGCCCGGCAGGTAGGTCTTGCTCTGAGCGTATTTCTTCGGGCTGTACTCCTCAAGCTTGAGCGCCTTTCGCTTGGCATCGATATGCTCCAGCGCCTCTTTCACCGCCTTCTCGGTGTCGGGCTCGAAGTAGTAGGCAGCGCCTACCTTCTGCTTCCAGCCCTCGGAGATAATCCGGACAACCTCTTCAGAACCTGCCACTGGAGATGTGCCTCCCATCCAGGTGGTGACGCCGGAGGCGACGAAGTACATCCCGATCGATATCGCCTTCTCGGACATCCACTCGGGAGCAAATCCCGCAACCGGCAGGTCGCTGATATCCTCACCCAGTCCACCCTCTGTCGCAGACTGGGAAATCACGGTCAGTATCCTGGTGTTATCCACGCAGGAGCCCATGTGCAGCACCGGCGGAATGCCTATCGTCTGACATATCTCCCTCAGCCCGGCGCCACAGTGATCCATGACCTCGGGCGTTAGCAGCCCCTGCTTGGCGCAGGCTATAGCATTACATCCCGTTGTTACAACCAGCACGTCGTTCTTAATAAGCTCTTTCACAACGTAGAGGTGCGGGTCATCATGGGTCGTCCGGGGATTGTTACAGCCGACAACGCCGGCAGCCCCCCTGATGCGCCCCATCATGATAGCGTCGTTTAGAGGTCGGAAGGACTCACGCAGGCTGCCGCCCAGCATGTAGGAAATGTACTCATGTGAGAAGCCGGCAACCAGGCGGTCCTGCACATCGGGAATGTATACCTTGCCCCTGTTGGGGTAGTTATCGATCGCCGTGCACAGTATCTGCTTGGCTATCTCCATAGCCCTGTCCTCGTGGAACTCTATATGCATGGCTCCGGTTATCTTCGCCTTGGCTGAGGTAGTAATAATCTTGGTGTGATAGTTCTCAGCAACCTCCACCAGTCCCTGAAAGATGCACTGAATATCCACAACCATGGCATCCACCGCGCCAGTGAGGACAGCCAGCTCCTGCGAAAGGAAGTTGCCCAGCAAGGGCACTCCCTGGCGCATTAAAATCTCGTTGGCGGTACAGCAGATACCGGTCAGGTTTATCCCCTTGGCCCCCTTAGACTTGGCATACTCGACAATCTCAGGATCATCGGCTGCTGCCACAATGAGCTCGGATAGTGTTGGCTCATGGCCGTGTATGACGACATTTACCTCGTCCTCGCGCAGGGTGCCGAAGTTAGCGCTGGCTGCTACCGGGCCCGGGGTTCCGAAAATTATATCGCTTATATCGGTGCTGAGCATGGAGCCGCCCCAGCCGTCTGCCAGGGCATTGCGCATAGCATGATCGAGAATGTGTTCCGCATCCTGGTCATTCCCAACATGTGTCCGGTGAAGTGTCTCCACGATCTCGCGGTCGATGCCACGGGGAACGATGCCCAGCTTGCGCCATATCTCCTGCCGCTTGGCTGGCGCCCTTCTAACATAGAGCAGCTCGCCTTCCTGACGACCGAATTCAGCGAGGGCAACCTTGGCCACATCGACAGCGACCTCTTCCTTGCTCCGCCCCTGCTCCGGGACATCTAGGTAATGCGCTACCACCCTGAGCTTCTTCTCATCCTTCACCTGGTAGTCCGGCGCCTCGCCCTCTGCCGCAGCCAGCAGTGTCATCGCCATACCGCGGCCGTGGTCGGAGTGAGCCGCTGCGCCCGCAGCAGTCATGCGAGCCAAGTTCCTAGCTACTACAGTCTCCTTGGTAGCCCCGCAGATGCCAACGGTGGTCTTGCCCGTCAGGCGGCAGGGCCCCATGTGGCAGTGCTTACAGCAACTGCCTTCATGCCCGATAGGACAGGGCTTCGTCTCGTCGGCACGGCTGAAAGCGGTTGATATCCCTTCAGCCTCTGCCTTTTCCATCATCTCTAATACAGCAGGGTCGATGCTCGTGCTCTTCTTCTTCGCTTTGGTCTCTTTTTCCTCGGACATTCTTACTCCTTTGCCAGGTTTGATGTGCCTTGCATGCCGTTTTTAATCTTATCATATGCCGAAACAGATGTAAATCATCGCCTTAATTGCGGACAGCCTTCTCATTGCTAACCCGAATCCATTGGGCTATAATCGTGGCATCGGGGCGTAGCGCAGCCTGGTTAGCGCGCAGCGTTCGGGACGCTGAGGTCGGAGGTTCAAATCCTCTCGCCCCGACTTTTCATCCCTGCACACGAGACAGATATTGCACTTCTGCCCTCTAAAGTGTTATGATTCAAGCCTAAACCGCCTATTGACCTATAATTGTCACATCAAAATGAGCTGAATATTCTGCAACGTCAAAGGGGGATGACGCCATGGCTGTAAAAGTGATTATGGAGCGGACGGTGAGCTCCGATAACCAGGGCGAGCTGGCGGAATTGCTGAAGGAGCTACGGGCACGGGCGATTCGCCAGCCCGGATACGTCTCAGGTGAGACGCTGTTCTCAGTTGACCGCCCGGGTGCACACCTTGTTATCAGCACCTGGGAAAGTCTGCGTGACTGGAAGAACTGGGAGAAAAGCCCCGAGCGAACGGAACTTGTCGGCAAGGTAGAGGCGCTCCTCAGCGAGCCAAGCAAGGTCACTGTATTCGCAACTACACCCCGTGCCATAGCCGAAGGCGTATAAGCCGACCACTAAGACGATAGAGAAGGGGCAAACCATATGCCGACCTGTGGAGATTGTAAATTTCTTGTGCCCAACCCGAAAGGGACCAGCGCATTCCGGTGTCAGGCAAAAAAGTGCGGCGCTACTAAAATGACGCCTGAGACAGACGCCAGCCGGTGCAAGAAATTCGAAAAGAAATGGGTCGAAAAGAATACAGGCTCGAGGCTTTGAACGCTGCTCAGCCTTCAGCTTTCTCCTTAGCCTCATCCCAGAGAGCGTTCTGCTCATCGAATGAGAGTTCGCTCAGTGATTTCCCCCGTGCACGGCAGCTCTCCTCCATATAGCGGAAACGCCGGCAGAACCGCTCGTTGGCGAGGCGCAACGCCTCCTCGAGGTCCACTCCCTGCCAGCGGGCAACGTTGACTAGAGCGAACAGGATATCCCCAAACTCATGTACCTTCTGCTGCAGCGTGCTTGCCCGCTTTAGCTCCCGCACCTCCTCGATCAGCTTATCCAGTACACCCTCTAACTCGCGCCAGTCGAAGCCGACCCCGGCAGCCCTGCGCTGGATGGAATGGCTGTAGCTCAGCGACGGCATCCCCTTGGGCACAGTGGAAAGCAGGGAATCGCCTTCCCTGCGCTCCTCCTGCTTCAGCACTTCCCATTCAAGCGCCACCTCCTCCGCGTTGCCAGCCTTCGAGTCGCCGAAGACGTGCGGATGGCGGCGGATGAGCTTGGTGGCGATGCCCCTAATAACGTCATCTATATCGAATTCACCTGCTTCACGCGCCATCTGGGCGTGCAGCAGAATCTGCAGAAGCAGGTCACCGAGCTCCTCGCAGAGCTTTTCACTGTTCTCATCATCCAGAGCCTGAAGCACCTCGTAGGCCTCTTCGATGAGATAGGGCTTGATCGAAGCATGGGTCTGCTCCCGGTCCCAGGGGCAGCCATCGGGTGCCCGCAGACGGGCAACGATTCGCTCCAAGCTTTCAAACCTTCCCAGGTCTTCTTCCATTGCCTTGCCTTTTGCTCCTAGAATTGCGGCTCGGGGATATGCTCCGCAGGTCTCACCAGTTTCAGACTCAACGCCTGAGGCTCACACTTGAGCACGCAGACGCCGCAGCCCATACACTTCTCAAGGTCTACAGAAGCCTTGTACTTTTTGGAGCCCTCCGTCTTCACCATCTCTATAGCATCAAAAGGGCACCAATCTGCGCAGTCCTGGCACCCGTTGCAGATATCGATATCAACACGCGCTTCGTACCTGCTCTTGGCGACACATTTGGTAACCGGCACCTGAAACCTGTTCAGGGGCTGGTATATCATGCAGCAATCGGTGCAGCAGTTGCACATTCCCCAGCGTGGCCTCATCCTTGTAGAATTTTCACAGGTGTGGATGAGCCCCAACTCCTCACAATCATCGATCAATGCTAAGGCGTCATCGGCAGAAAGCCTTGTACCCGCGTTACGGCTTATCAGATATTCTGCGCTTATGTTGAACTGGATATCGACCATAGAATGTGATTTATCACAGTTATTGCCCACCGCCCCTTTCCGCCTGCGGCAGGTACAATGGGTAACAGCAAGGGAGCGCGCCGACCTTATAATTTCCCTCATGTCCTCGCAGGGCAGTATCTCAGGGCTGTCGAGGATAGCCTGGTAAGCAGGGACGATTCTCCCCTGCGGCTGCTCACCTCTATCCCAGCTCGCGACCTGGTCCGGGTCCCATTCCTGCACACAAAAATCGTCCCACAACTCGAACAGCTCCCTGTCACGAACCGGGTCGACGTCGAAGGAGCACATGGTAATATCATGGAGCTGCACGACGGCGAGGGCGAAGCTCGCCTCCTCCAGGTTCTCGGGATTCCTAGGGAAGATGACGCCCCTGCTATACAAATTTTCGAGCTCGCTCTTCACCTTCGCCACATCGATACCGAGCCTGTGCGCCAGCTCTTCATACTTCAGGGGCAGGAGAGCGACGAGCTCTGCCTGCTGCGGCGTCATCAGGTATTCCAGAATACGACGATAGCGAACCGAATCTCGATAGCCATGCCTTTCCGCCAGTACGGAATAGGTGTCTTCCTTACTCATATCACCACAGCCGCTTACCTTCGCCATTATATAGTGCCCCCACTGCCTTGACAAGGTAAATGACACTCGACTACCATACACCTGATACCAGAAAAAGAAGAGGCCCGTTTGAAGGAAATTCTGTCAGCGATAGCCGGTCTAATTTTCATCATCTGTGTACCGATACTGCTTCTCACCACCAATTCGTGGTTTACCGCCAATGACATCCGTCTCTATGAGTATGACTACAACCACTATCCCGTGGGCATCGGAACGGGACTCGATAAAGAAGAGTTTCTTGACGTCGCCGACGAGATAATCACCTACTTCAAATCAGACGAGGAATACCTTGACGTCGAACTTTTCAGCGAGCGCGAAGTAGCCCACATGAAAGATGTCAAGGGTCTGATTCAACTGGACTATAAACTACTGCTGGCATCCCTCTCTTTCATCGTTGCCTACATAGTCATCAACTTCGCACTGCGCCGCGGCTCCTTCTGGCGAGTTCTCGCTAAACGGCTTATCCAGGGAAGCGCTGTCACTGTTATCGTGCTCGCCGTCCTCGGACTCTGGGCGCTTATCGATTTCGACTCGCTCTTTCTCTGCTTCCACAAGGTGAGCTTCACCAACAACCTGTGGCAGCTCGCTCCAGGAGATAACCTTGTCCTGATGTTCCCTGAGGCATTCTTCAATGACGCCGCCCTGTTCATAGCAGCGGTGGTGCTCGGTGAGACAATCCTCATCGCCATACTTGCCGGCGTTTTTCTGGCGGTGCTTAGATGGAAGCAAAAAGGCGAGTCTGTCACAACACAATCTGATTGGACGAGAGAGGTATAGGCTCTAGTGGCAACTGGAGCAATCGGTAGCGGTACAGGTGCTGCAGGCGCTGCCACCGCCTACAGGGGCGGACTCGCCGCCGGAACCTCTGGAAAAGGCGGCAAAGGAGGATAGAACGCGGCGAGCACCGTTTTTACAGCGCGGACAAGGTGCTCCCTGGTCAGCCTGGTTCATAGAACGCAGTAACTCGAACTTAAGCCCGCACTCGGAGCATACGTACTCATAAATTGGCATCCGTTCCTCCCGATTTCATTTTAACACCGTACCGAACAGTAGGTCAATTTAGCCTCGCCTCGCTATCATGTCCCTAGCAATGGGTAATCAACTACGCACCGAAGTTTGACAAGGCTCTCCTTCCTCTGTAGAATGCCTGTTTGGTTAAGTCGATGCGAGACAAATACGACGTAGTCATTGTCGGCAGCGGCCCGGCAGGTATCTTCGCTGCTCTGGAACTGACACAATCAACCGACCTCAGTATTCTACTCCTGGAGAAAGGTAAGGACCTCCCCCACCGTAAATGTCCTATTATCGGTAAAGAGCTCAGCTGCCCCCCATGCTCACCATGCGGTCTGGTAAGCGGCTGGGGAGGCGCCGGGGCATTCAGCGATGGCAAGCTAACGCTGTCACCCCACATAGGAGGTCAGCTTGAGAATTACCTGGGCGCTGATAAGACAGCCGAGCTTATACGCTATGTCGACGACATTTATCTCAGGTTCGGTGCCTCGAAGGAGGTCTACGGTGTCGGTCCTGAGGTTGATCAACTAGCAAAAAAGGCAAAACAAGCCGATTTGAGGCTGGTTCCCACCCCCGTCCGCCACATGGGGACGGAGTTGTGCCGCGAGGTTCTAAAAAAAATACACCACTTCCTGGCTGATAAGATCGAGAGCCAAACCGAGACCGCAGCCACCTCTATTTTCGTCCACAACGGCGTGGTAAAGGGCATCAAGACTGATAACGGGCGGCAGATTGAATCGCGCTACCTGATAATCGCGCCCGGCAGGGAAGGAGCCGACTGGCTGGTAAAGGAGGCAGCTCATCTCGGGCTAACCCTCCACAACAACCCCGTCGACATCGGAGTCAGAGTTGAGGTGCCGCTGACCGTTCTCAAGGATTTGACCGATATCTTCTATGAGCTCAAGCTCGAGTTCCGCTCGCCCACGTTCGGCGACAGGATACGCACCTTCTGCATGTGCCCCGCTGGCGAGGTTACTATGGAGACCACCGGCGGCGATGAGCCGGTGATAACCGTCAACGGCCATAGCTACGCCCAACGAAAAACAGATAACACCAACTTTGCCCTCCTAGTAAGTGCCAACTTCTCCCCGCCGTTCCGCGAGCCAATAGCCTACGGCAGGTACCTCGCCCGTCTGGCCAACATCATCAGCGGCGGTGTTATAGTGCAGCGCTGGGGAGACCTCAACGAAGGCCACGGCTCCACCTCCATATCCATCGAAGACGGAGCCGTTGAACCTACCCTGAAGAGCTCCACGCCCGGCGACCTGGGCTACGTACTGCCCTACCGCTTCTTAAAGGGCATCAGCGAGATGCTGACCGCCATGGACAAGATGGTGCCTGGTATAACATCTCCGGATACCCTCCTCTACGGTGTCGAGGTGAAGTTCTACTCGTCGCTTCTGGAACTCAGCGAGAGCCTTGAGACCGAGACCACTAACCTGTTCGCCATAGGCGATGGCGCCGGTGTCAGTCGAGGACTCATCCAAGCTGCAGCCTCAGGAGTGGTAGCCGCCAGAGAGATAGCCAAAAGGGTTAGCTAAAGTGCCTATCTTTGCTGGCATTGACCTGACGTGCTCACCTAATAAAAAGAGCGCCTACGCCCTGCTCGGAGACAGCCGGAATATCATCCACCTTGAGTCATTAGTAGAAGTTGATGACATCATAGCTGCCATTGAACGCGACCGCCCAGATGTCATAGGCATTGACTCTCCCCTGAGTCTTCCGAGTGGATTAAACGCATGCTGCCTTGAGGAGGATAACTGCTCCTGCCAACCTACCTCTGATAAAAAAGGCAGAGAATGCGAACGAGACCTTAGGCAGGAAGGTATTTGGAGCTACTATACTACCAAAAGATCGTTTATCAAAGGGATGATAAAGCGAGCTATGGAATTGAGCGAAAAACTCAAACATCGGGGATTTCGTATAATAGAAGTCTACCCCTATGCCACCAAGCGCAGGCTCTGGCCAGAATTCATCGATAAGAGCAAAGGAAGCTTTCCCTACAAAAAGACTACACTAGAAGGACGTAAGTTCTTTCAAGCACTCCTCTCCTGCATCGTTGGTAATATGGCACAATACCCTAATCTAAATCACGACAAGCAAGATGCAATTATCGCCGCCTTTACAGCTTACCTATATGATACCAATAGAACGGAGCCTATTGGCGACAGAGAGGAAGGAGAGATTATAATACCTAAGAAAAACTTGAATCTGTGTATTTGACAATATACGTCCGCAAGCTTAATATTTAGTCCAGTATCGGGGAGTGGCGCAGCCTGGTAGCGCACTTGCATGGGGTGCAAGGGGTCGCAGGTTCAAATCCTGTCTCCCCGACTTTTTATACCTGTTCCCCAGTTCGTCCAGCCTCATTCACATCCCGAGATACCACAACCAGCTTAGCCTTCATACCATTCGTTCATCAAGCAAGACGTGCGGACTGTTTGCGGACTCTGCATCAGGGCTTGACAAATATAGTTAAAAGTGGTATAAACATACCAGTCCGTAATTTTAGTATGATATTGCGGACTGATATCGGCGCCGGTCAGACCTGCAAAGGAACTCAGCAGACATGGCATCAAGGCAAGAGTTAGGACCACTGAATCAAGCACCCCGGTGCTTGGGGGAAATAACCGTAGCCTATTGCAGGTATTGCAGCGCGAAGTGTCCCCTGACTGCGCTCTGCGTGCTTGTAGCCATGGGCTATTATCTGGCGCAGAATCCCACGATACCCCCGTGCCAGGATTCCACCGATACTTCCTCGCCGAACGACCGTCCTTCCGCCCGATAATAAATAGCCCGCTTCCGTGCACAACAACATTATGTTTGTGCCACAGTTAGCGGGTCTTTTTAATTCAGTTTCTGGTGGGCGGAGAAGGATTTGAACCTTCGACCCCTACTTTATCAGAGTAGTGCTCTAACCCCTGAGCTACCCGCCCGTCTACGCTGCTGATTATAGCACGGGCGCACTGCCTTAATCAACGATAATACCGTTATATTCCCCTATATAAAAAGCACCTTAACCCCTGGATAGCGGAAGGAAGACTTAGTCTAAGTTTGCGATGGAGCAAGCTCCATCGATCGACCTAGGATTCTTGAGGCTTGCGCCTCGAGACTCCCTAGAAAGGAGGTGATCCAGCCGCAGCTTCCGCTACGACTACCTTGTTACGACTTCGTCCCAATCACCAACCCCACCCTGGGCGACTACCTCCCCTTCGACAAGCGAAGGGGTTAGCACATCGACTTCAGGTGTTGTCAGCTTTCATGACGTGACGGGCGGTGTGTACAAGGCCCGAGAACGTATTCACTGCAGTATGCTGACCTGCAGTTACTAGCAACTCCAACTTCATGGAGGCGAGTTGCAGCCTCCAATCCGAACTGGGGATGGCTTTGATGGGATTAGCTCCAGATCGCTCTTTAGCAACCCTTTGTACCACCCATTGTAGCGTGTGTGTAGCCCAAGACGTAAGAGCCGTGCTGACTTGACGT
>DUEY01000054.1 GCA_011174795.1 Dehalococcoidia bacterium | reverse complement strand
TTGAGCCTGTCATCACACCCGCCGAGCAGGTCCTTCATTAAAGTGGGGTGGAGGTTGCCGTCACCTGCGTGCCCGCACATGGGGATGGTCGTGCCGAAGCTCTGCGCGATTCTGTCTATGGCGTCCATGAGCTTACCCATGCTCGCTGGAGGCACGGCTATATCCAGAGCATCGACCAGGTCGCGCTTCAGCGCCAGGTATATATTGCTCCTTATTCTCAGAACCCTGTCCTGTTCCTTCTTCGTCTGCCCGATGACCGCCTCAAGGCCGTTGCACTTCTCACATATCTGGGAGATGTCCCTGCAAAGCGAGGTTACCTCCTCCTTGCTCTTGCCCTCCAGTATAACCATCAGGTAGGCAGTTCCAGCTTTGGATGGCCATTCCAGACCCAGGTTCTCGGCGGAGAGTTCGACTATACCGCGGTCCATGTACTCTATAGCCAGCGGTATGATGCTGCTCTGAAGTATCTTGGGCACCGTGTTGATCGCATCGTGGCGGCTGTCGTAGGGTATGACCATGGTTGCGCTGGCAGCGCCCGGTGCGAATAACCTCAGGGTCGCCTTCGTAACGATCGCCAGAGTCCCCTCGCTGCCTATTATCAGATGCATCAAATCGTACCCGGTGTTGTCCTTGAGCAGTTCCCCGCCCATGCTCAGCACTTCGCCGGTGGGCAGTACTGCCTCGATGCCCTTGATATAGCTCCTCATCACGCCGTACTTCACCGCGCGTGAACCGCCGGCGTTGCATGCGACAAGACCGCCCACCTGGGCGCTTTCGTCGCCGGGATGCGGCGGGAAGAACAACCCCGCCTCCTCCGACCTGTCTATAAGCTCGCGGAGCGTAACACCCGCCTCCGCTATTGCCATAAGGTTATCCCTGTCTATGCGGATTCCCTTCATCCTCTCCAGCGCCAGGATTATACCGTTCTCCGTCGGAATAGCGCCGCCGCACAAGCCGGTCCCGCCGCCCCTAGGGAACACGGGGACTCTCTCGTCGTTTGCCAGCTTAAGGATTGCGCTGACCTGCTGCGAGTCGGAGGGTTTCACGAGGACCAGCTCCCGTGCCGGCTGGGGCCGCATCTCGATGGGGGTCTCATCAGTGAGATAGTCTGTCATCCGCTCTTCATCGGTTATCACCCAGTCGCTTCCCACTATGTCCCTCAGCTTCTTGACTATCACCTGCTGAATTCCTCCTCAACGCCTGATGATATGCCCGCTGCATCGGGCTGTCAAGCTCGGTTAGCCCGCCGTAGTAATCCGCCGAAGCGGCTCCCCTATTTACAAATCCTCCTCGCTGGGGTAATATGCCCGCAATAAAGGAGACAGGAGGTGGGATATGGAAAACGATTACAAGTTCAGGGGGTTGAGGCGGTTCAATGCGGCAATGGCGGTGCTGCACCTAGCTCAGGCGATAGTCATATTCCTGTTGAGCAACGATTATACCGTAACGGGAACCACTTCATTTCTCACCTGGACGCCTGCTACCGAGACGCTGGAGACGACAACGAGGGGCTTGATAGATTTTCCCCTCGGCCCCATGGTCGCCATATTCCTGTTGATATCGGCTGCTGCACACACAATCATGGCGTCGCCGGTATTCTTCCCCTGGTACGTGCGCAACCTGAGGAAGAACATCAACTATCTCAGATGGTATGAGTATGCCCTCAGCGCCTCGCTCATGGTTGTTCTCATCGCGCTCCTGAGCGGCGTATTCGACGTACCGAGCTTGATCCTCATGTTCACGCTGACCGCCACGATGAACCTCTTCGGTTTGATGATGGAGCTCTACAATCAAACCGCGGAGAAGACAAAGTGGACCCCCTACGTCTTCGGTTGTATCGCCGGCATCGTCCCCTGGATAATCATAGCGTGGTATTTCTTCAGGGCGCTTTCCTCCAGCAGCGAGACGATTCCGACCTTTGTCTACTTCATCCTCGGTATCCTGTTTGTATTCTTCTGCAGCTTCGCCGTCAACATGCTCCTTCAGTACAAGAAGGTGGGCCCCTGGAGGGATTACCTGTTCGGCGAGAAGGTGTACATGATCCTGAGCCTGACGGCGAAATCGGCGCTGGCGTGGCAGGTTTTCGGGGGGACACTGGCGGGACCGGTTTGAAGCCTTACCTCGTGTGTTACACAGCGCGCCCCCTTGCTTTCAGGCGCTTTTACAGGTAACCTGAACAGGCGAATGGTTGAAAAAGTCCTCTTCACCTGGAGCGGCGGCAAGGACAGTGCCCTTGCCCTCTATGAACTGGAGATGACCGAGGGCTACGAGATAGCGGCGCTGCTCACAACGGTGACGGAGAACTACGACAGGGTCAGTATGCATGGCGTCCGCACTGCCCTCCTCGAACAGCAGGCTCAGTCTCTGCGCCTCCCTCTGGAGAAGGTCTACATTCCCGCGGATTCATCCAACGAAGCGTACGAATCCAGGATGAATGAAACACTCCTGCGTTACCGGAGCCGGGGTGTGTTTTCAGTGGTCTTCGGGGATATCTTCCTCGAGGACGTAAGGAAGTACCGCGAGGGTAATCTGGCGAGGGTAGGGATGAGGGGGTTATTCCCCCTGTGGAAGAGGGATACCGCTGAGCTTGCCCGCACATTCATAGAGCTGGGCTTCAAGGCGGTGGTTACCTGCGTTGACTCCACAGCTCTGGGTAAAAAGTTCGCCGGCAGGGTATACGATGAGCGGTTCCTCTCGGAGCTTCCCGATTCTGTAGACCCCTGCGGCGAGAACGGCGAGTTTCATTCATTCGTCTCTGAAGGCCCGGTATTCCGCGAGCGCATACCGTATAGGAAGGGCAGGGTGGTGCTGCGGGATAGCCGGTTCTACTTCTGTGATTTAATACCTGTTTGAATATATGATGCTGGGATATAATTCGAGGGAGAACCTGCGGGTATGGAGCCAGAGGAGCTGAGGGAGAGATTACCCCCGGAAGTAAAAGAGCGTATGATGCGTGAGAACTGGCACGCTCACGACGCACGGTGGTTCCTTAAGGTCGGGGTGGAATGCGGATTCGATGTGGCTAACAAGCTGAATATAGCTACCGTAAAATCGATGGGCAAGACGGAGATGAAGCGAATGCTGGAGGCGATGCAGATTAGCGGCGCCGAAAATGCCGAGGATTTCGCCAAACTCGCTGCAATTGCCTGTGAGACATTCTTTGCCCCGCAGATGCTTGAAGCTGAAACCACGGAAACCGGTGTGGATTCCATGAAAGCCATTATCCGGAAGTGTTTCGTGTTTGAGGAAGTCAAGAAGGCCGGTGTCGTCGGAACATACGAGTGCGCCTGCGGTTGTCGACATGAGGGATGGTTAGAGGGTTGCGGCCTTGAGGGGGAGGTGAAAATACTGAGGAGCATGATGAAGGGAGCACCGTTTTGCGAGATAGAGGTTTCTTCCATCGCCCGCAGGGCGGATACTGAAGCTGGCGAGGAAACCACTTTGTGAGTAAAGAAGTGGAGGATAACCGGCTATGGATAAAGAGGTGCAACTCTACGAACAGGGGCTTGAAAAAAGCCCCAAGTCGACGGTAATCCTGGGCAACCTCATGATGATGCTGTGGGTTGGCCTGGGCACCGCTGCCTGCTGGTTACTGTATCCGCTGGCGGCCTGGATATACCTGGCTATCGCAATGATTATGGTCTATGGCGTGCTGCGGTGGCTGGTCTGCACGAACTGCTATTACTACGGTAAGTGGTGCCCCATCGGCTGGGGCAAGCTCTGCGCCCTGTTTTTCAGGCAGGGCAGCATCGATAAGTTCGGCACAGGCATCGGTGTCAAGCTCGCGCCCATGACCTATGGTCTCTTGAGCCTGGCACCGCTTGTCCTGGTTATCATCGCGCTGGTCAGGGATTTTACCGTTCCCAAACTGGTGATATTGATACTGCTGCTCCTGGTATCCATGTATAGCGGAAGCATCGGCAGGAAGAAATCATGCGCTCACTGTAAAATGAGGCTTGCCTGCCCCGGGAGCGCGGTGAAATGAGCGAGAAGCCGGTCAAGACCTATCCCACTCTTGGCTGCTGCGGCCTCGACTGCGGGCTGTGTCCGAGATACTACACAGTCGGCGCTTCAAGGTGTCCCGGCTGCTGCGGAACCGACTTTTTCAACAAACACCCGTCCTGCGGTCTGATAACATGCTGTGTGAAGAAACACGGCCTCGAGGTCTGCGCGCAGTGCGA
>DUEY01000053.1 GCA_011174795.1 Dehalococcoidia bacterium | reverse complement strand
TGGTACAAGAACTGGCAGCGGTTCGAGGGCACCCTGGCCAAGGACTGGATCATCAGGTACGCGGGCAAGCGTAACTACGACGTGCTCTGGGAACCGCTGCTGCGGGGCAAGTTCGGGCAGAGCGCCGCTGAGGTGAGCATGGTCTGGTTCTGGGGCAAGATTCACCTGCGCTTCTCCTCGCGTGGCAAGGGGACGGGCGGTGAGAGGCTCGGCTACCTCAAGGGGAGCTTCGGACTCCTGACCGATGCCCTAGCCCGGCGCATCACGGCTTCGGGTGGTACGATTCACACACACTCTCCGGTAAGCAGGGTGGCTGTGGAGGAGGGGAGGGTAACGGGGGTGGAGGTCAAGGGAGATGCCGCCGGCTTTCATTTCTTCGATGCCGTTATCGCCACCGTGCCGTCGCCGGTTTTTCTCGATATCGCGCCTCAGCTCGAGGGGGACTATGCAGCGAAACTCAAGAATATGCGGTACCAGGCAGCAGTATGCCTTGTGCTCATCCTGAACAGGTCGCTGTCGCCTATCTACTGGCTCAACATCAGCGATCCCACCGTTCCCTTCGTCGCCGCCGTTGAGCACACCAACTTCGTGGACAGCTCTGTCTACAGCGGCAAGCACATCCTCTACATATCGAACTACCTCTCCAAGGACAGCCCTCTCTACAGGGCGAGCATCGATGAATTGCAGGAGGCATTCCTCCCCAACCTGAAGCGGATAAACCCGGAGTTCGAGCCCGGCTGGATCGAGGAACGCTACCGGTTCTCCGACGACGCGGGCCAGCCGATAGTCGGCACCTACTACTCCCAGCAAATTCCCGAGCACCGTACTCCCATCGATGGTCTCTACCTGGCAAACACCACCCAGATATACCCCGAGGACCGGGGTATGAACTACAGTGTCCGCCTGGGGAGGGATATCAGCAGGCTGATAGCGGGCGAGCCTTGAAAAGTGCGCCTTTTCTGGATATACTGAACCAAGCTTTAAAGGGCGTAGCGAAGCTGATTGAGGTGGTGGCACCCTAAAGGAAGGAGCGAGGGGTGCTGTTCGCTGTTAATGTGAAGATTGGTGAGAGGTCTGCGGCATTTTCAATCGGGTGCTGACCGGGCCCCCACTATTTTTTTACCTTTAGAGATAGATATCCAGTTCAATAACGGAGTACATCATGAAAGAGGTCACTCTTACCATCGATGGCCAAGAGGTGAGGGTCGAGGAGGGCACGCCTGTCATCGAGGCAGCGAAAGCGGCCGGTATCTACATCCCCGCCCTCTGCTCTTACCCGGGCCTGGAGCCGCTGGCGGAGGAGAAGCCTGACCGGGCCTGCCGCCTCTGCGTTATCGA
Organism: Dehalococcoidia bacterium; assembly: GCA_011174795.1. Classification (GTDB taxonomy): domain Bacteria; phylum Chloroflexota; class Dehalococcoidia; order SZUA-161; family SZUA-161; genus W281. The sequence goes on along the minus strand of DUEY01000053.1, from coordinate 1,359 downwards.
GGTGGAAGGGAGCGCTGAACCCAGACTGGCTTGCATCACCCCCGCGACCGACGGGATGGTCGTGCAGACCAGTACCCCGCGACTCCAGGAGATGAGGCGTAACAGCCTCAAGATCATCCTCGCCAAGCACCCTAACTCCTGCCTCGACTGCCATCGCAGGGAGCGCTGCTCCCCCTTCGATGTCTGCCTGCGCCACGTCGCAGTAACCGAGCGCTGTGTTTTTTGCCCCCAGAACGGCAACTGTGAGCTGCAGAGAGCGGTCGACTCCGTGGGCATGGATGAGCTGCCGCCTTATATCCCGAAAAAGCTTCCCGTTCGAGAGGACAGCCCCTTCTTCGTCCGTGACAATAACCTGTGCATTCTCTGCGAGCGCTGCGTCCGTGTCTGCGAGGATATCAGAGGCGTCAGAGCGATCGAGTTCGCCTACCCGTGCCATAAGGCCTGCCCCGCAGGCATCGATATACCGAGGTACCTCCGCCTTATCGCCCGGGGCAGACCATCCGCCTCGCTGGCAGTTATCAGGGAGAGGGTGCCATTCCCCGGCTCTCTGGGGCGGGTATGCGTCCATCCCTGCGAGCAGGCCTGCCAGCGTGGAAAAGAAGTCGATAAGCCTCTCAGCATCCGTATGCTGAAGCGCTTCGCCGCCGACAACGGCGACGACTCCTGGAAGGAGCGAGCCAAGAGGCTTCCACCAACCGGTAAGAGCGTGGCGGTCGTTGGAGCGGGGCCGGCGGGGTTGACCGCTGCCTACTACCTGGCGAAGCAGGGACACAAGGTCACCGTCTTCGAAGCCCTCCCCGAGCCCGGCGGCATGGCGCGCGTAGGTATCCCCGAGTACCGCCTGCCGCGCGACATACTCAGTAAGGAGATAGAGGATATCAAGAGCTTCGGCGTCGAGCTCGTTCTGAACACAAAGGTCGAGACGCTCGACTCGCTCTTCAAGCAGGGATTCAAGGCAATCTTCCTCGGTATCGGCGCCCACCAGGGGATGAGCCTGGGGGTAGAGGGAGAGGACCTGCCGGGGGTTATCGAATCGGCGGAGTTCCTGCGACGCGTCAACCTCGGCGAGAAAATAGACGTGGGCGAAGCGGTGTGCGTGGTCGGCGGGGGTAATGTAGCTATCGACGCAGCCCGCGTATCCCTGCGCCTGGGGGCAAAGAAGGTAACTATCCTCTACCGCCGCACGCGGAACGAGATGCCCGCCAATCCCGAAGAGGTCGATGCGGCAATAGAGGAAGACATCGAAATCGTTTATCTTGCCGCTCCCTCGAAGCTCACCCGGTATAACGGCAAGCTGAAGCTGGAGTCCATCCGCATGGAGCTGGGTGAGCCCGACTCTAGCGGCAGGCGCCGTCCTGT
>DUEY01000052.1 GCA_011174795.1 Dehalococcoidia bacterium | reverse complement strand
GTGAGGTCGCTGGGACTCTCGCTTTTCGCCGAGGAGAGCTGTGCTTCGGATACGGTTACCGCGGTTAGGTCGCCCGATGGGGTTGATTCCAAGAAGCTGGTCGGTATTGTGAAGGACGAGCACGGGATAGTCCTTGCTGGCGGGCAGGGCGCCCTGATGGGTAAGATATTCCGTATCGGGCATCTCGGCTTCGTCACCGAGGCCGATATCGATGATGTGATAGCACAGTTGCGCCTGGCTTTGCCCAAGGTGGGATATAAGGTGCCTGCTTAGGATGACTTAGTGGGATTGGTACAATGAACTGGAAGATTCTGGTTGCAGATAACATTGCAGATGAGGGGATAGCAGTCCTGAGCTCCGAGGCAACGGTGGATGTCAAGCTGGGGCTCAAGCCCAAGGAGCTGGCTGGCATCATCGGGGATTACGACGCCCTCGTGGTTCGCAGCGAGGCCAAGGTTACCGCCGAGGTTATCGAGGCGGGGGAGAGACTACGCGTCATCGGCCGCGCCGGCATCGGTGTGGAGAATATCGACCTCAAGGCAGCGACCAGGCACGGGATTGTGGTGGTCAACGCACCCGCGGGAAACGTTGTCTCCACCGCTGAGCATACCCTGGCGCTGTTACTCGCTCTGGCTCGCCATGTGCCTCAAGCCTGTACCAGGCTGAGAGCAGGTGAGTGGAACCGGGGGGAGTTCATCGGCACTGAGCTGCGCAACAAGACGCTGGGTATCATCGGGCTCGGTCGTGTGGGCTCCGAGGTAGCTAGGATGGCCAAGGGGCTGGAGATGCGGCTCATCTCACATGACCCCTTTGTCTCTGTGGAGCATGCCCAGCATCTAGGCGTGGAGCTGGTCTCGTGGGAGGAATTGCTGAAACGGTCCGACTTCATCACGATTCATGTTCCGCTGACAGCGAAGACGAAAGGGTTGATCGGGAGCAAGGAGCTGGCTCTGGTCAAACCCACGGTCAGGATTATAAATGTCGCCAGGGGGGGGATAGTGGACGAGGAGGAGCTGTACAAGGCGGTCGAGGAAGGCAGGGTGGCGGGCGCTGCTGTGGACGTCTTCGCCGAGGAGCCGGTGAAGGACAATGTCCTGCTCAGGAGCAATAGGGTTGTCGTAACTCCTCACCTGGGGGCTTCGACCGAGGAGGCGCAGTCCACCGTGGCGGTGGGTGTGGCGGAACAGGTTCTAGCCGTGCTCAAGGGGCAGCCGGCTTTCTACGCAGTTAACGTGGCAGCCATGACCCCGGAGACTGCCCCTGTCGTGGCTCCCTTCCTGCCTGTAGCAGCGAATGTGGCGAGGCTGTGTGCTCAGCTTGCGGACGGCCACACGAGCGCTATCGTCATTAAGTGCGAGGGTGAGATTGCCAACTACGATACCGCTGCTATCAAGGCAGCGGCCCTGGGAGGGCTCCTGGAGTCGTTCACGGATGAGCGGGTTAATGAGGTGAACGCCGGCGTCATCGCCGAAAGCCGCGGGCTCAAGGTCATCGAGCAGAAGACCACGCAGTGTGAGAACTATGGCAACCTGATTTCTGTCGAGGTCACCACCGACGTTGGTACGACCACGGTCGCCGGCACGCTGATGAGAGGGGAGACACATATCGTCCAGGTCAACAGCTACTGGATTGATATCGTCCCCACCGGGGGCTACTGGCTGTTCAGCGACCATCTCGACCGCCCCGGCATGATTGGCACGGTGGGTATGATAACCGGCGATGCCGATATTAATATCAGCTTGATGCAACTGGGACGGCTCGAGCCCCGGGGTCGTGCGCTGATGGTGCTCGCCCTTGACGAGGAGATAAATGAGGACGTGCGCCAGCAGCTTCTGGATATCCCCGATGTCTATACCGCGAAAGTGGTGAAGCTCTAGAGAGCAGCACCGCCTTCCCGAAGCCTTGTTGATAAGCCCCTCAGCCTTTTCACCTCTTGCTGTCGCAAGGCGCCCTTTCCTTTTCCAGTTGAATGGCTTACACTACCCCTGCACTGGTTTGAGTATTCGCCCTGGTGGAGGTTCAGGCATGGCGCAGATGCTGCGGAGCATAAACCTGGCGACGAAGTTCCAGATTCTGGTAGAGGTAGCCGCAAACCAGCCTGATATACAGCAGAGGGACATCGCTGAGCGGCTGAACCTCAGCCCTCAAGCTGTCTCGGATTACGTCAGGGAGCTGGTGAAGGACGGCTGGCTCGTCTCGAAGGGACGGTCGAAATACAGCGTCACCAGGGAGGGTGTGGACTGGATGATTAAGGGGCTCAGGGAGTGGCAGAGCTATTCTGAGACTGTACAGAAGGCCATAGCCGGCGTATCGGTTTGCGCCGCGGTGGCGGACTGCGATATAGGCGATGGTCAGAAGGTCGGGCTGATGATGCGAGACGGGCTGCTGTACGCTACGGATGATTTGAGCGTTCAGGCTCGAGGGGTCGCTGTAGCCGGCGCGCGCAAGGGCGAGGACATAGGCATCTCGAAGATAGACGGCATCGTGCCGCTCAAGGTGGGCAAAGTTGCTATCGTGAGGCTGCCCGGAATCCAGAAGGGCGGTTCGAGGCAGGCTGACCTCACTAGGTTGAAAAAGGTCGTTAAAGGCAAGCGGCTGGTTGGCGCTCTGGGGATAGAGGCCCTGGTTGCTCTGCGGAAGGTGGGCATCGAACCCGCGTATTTGTATGGCGTTAAGGAGGCGGTTGTCGAGGCGGCGCGAAGCGGGCTCTCCCCGGCGGTGGTCTGCGTGGAGGAGGAAACCTCGGATTTGCTGGCCAGGCTGGAGGAGAAGGGCATAGAGTACGAAATCGTGGACGTGCGTAAAGCATAAGCAAATATAAGAGATTCATAATTATGGAGGGGCGACCCGACGGGTCGCCCCTTGACCTTTCCTTCGCAAATTAGCCCTACATGGCATTGACATCCCCAGAATTCCGAATTATAATCCACTATAGCGTACTTTACTACAATAATGCGGAATTACCTGATGAAGTGTTGGTTAGTTCGATGGCGATTCAAATGATAAGGAAAATGTGGAGGATTCGGATGCAAAGAATAATAGGTACCAGGTTGCTCGGTATAGTGCTGATTGTGGCGCTTGTAGTAACGGTGATCGCTGGTCCCATGTCGCTGGCATATGCGCCTTACCCGTTGCAGACGTCGGACACCGAGGTCGCCAGTGCCCTGAACTATCTTCGCGGACAGCAGGCCGGTGACGGCAGTATAAGCGATTTCGTGACCTCGGCCTGGGCGGTTATGGCGATAGCCGCTGCCGGGGAGAACCCGCTCGGCTGGAGCGCAGGAGGATCTTCTATAGTCGACTACCTGGAAGCGAATGCCGGCGATG
>DUEY01000051.1 GCA_011174795.1 Dehalococcoidia bacterium | reverse complement strand
TGGAAGGGAATGTCGCCGGTGTTCTCCAGCCCCATCATGATCATCCTCGCCACCCAGAAGAAGAGGATGTCGTAGCCGGTCTCCATAACCGTCGTGGGGTAGAAGTATTTTAAGTCGTCGGTATCGTCGGGCCAGCCCAGTGTGGAGTGGGGCCAGAGGGCGGAGCTGAACCAGGTGTCGAGGACATCGGGGTCCTGGAGCAGGTCGCCGCCGCCGCACACCGGGCATTTCTCCGGGGCTTCCACAGCTACTATAGGCTGCGCCGGAAGGTCGATTACCACCCAGTCTATGCTGACCACGATCTCCTGGTGAGGTATCCCTGCCTCCCTGAGCTCGCTGTACAGGTGCCAGGGGCGGGTCAAGCCCTTCTCAAGGGAGAATTCCTCCCTGGGTAGTATATTCATTTTATCGCCATCGCAGGTGCAGCAGTACCAGGCGGGGATGCGGTGCCCCCACCAGAGCTGGCGGCTGATACACCAGTCGCGGATGTTCTCCATCCAGTTCAGGTAGACCTTGGTGAAGCGCTCGGGGATAATCTCGATACGGCGGTTGACGACGGCGTCGATGGCCGGTTTAGCCAGGGGGGCTGTCTCCACGAACCACTGCTTCGAGAGCAGGGGCTCGACCATGGTATGGCAGCGCTGGCAGTGCCCCACCGAGTGAACGTAGGGGTCGATCTTGACCAGCAGACCGTCCCTCTCCAGGTCGTCGAGCAGCTTGCGGCGGCACTCGAAGCGGTCGAGATGGTTATAGGGCCCCGCGTTCTCGTTCATAGTAGCGTCCAGGTTCATGATGTCTATCGAGTCGAGGCCCTGACGCCGGGCGACATCGAAGTCAACGGGGTCGTGTGCCGGCGTTATCTTCACCGCCCCGGTGCCGAACTCGGGGTCTACGGCGTCATCGGCGATTATCGGGATCGTCCTCCCCAGCACGGGGAGGACCGCTTTCTTGCCGAGCAGGTTTCTGTGGCGCTCGTCGCCGGGATTGACTGCGACCGCGGTGTCGCCGAGGATAGTCTCGGGGCGGGTGGTGGCGACGGTGATGAACTGGTCATCCCCTTCCTCCAGCCGGTAGCGCACATAGTAGAGGTGACTCGACATCTCCCTGTGCTCAACCTCGAGGTCGGAGAGCGCGGTGGCGCAGCGGGGACACCAGTTGATTATGCGCTCACCCCGGTATATCAGGCCCTTGCTGTACAGGTTGAAGAAGGTGGTGCGCACCGCGCGACTGGGGCCGGGGTCCATGGTGAATCGTTCGCGGGTGGGGTCGCAGGAGGCGCCAAGCCGCTTGTGCTGCTCGTCGATGATGCCGCGGTACTTGTTCATCCATTCCCACATCCGCTCGAGGAACTTCTGGCGTCCCAGTTTATGGCGCGACAGCCCCTCCCCGGCGAGAAGCTGCTCCACCACGTTCTGTCCCGCGATGCCGGCGTGGTCGCTCCCGGGGAGCCACAGGGTTGGCTCGCCCTTCATACGGTGCCAGCGGATCATGGTGTCCTCTATGATGGCGGTGAACGCAGTGCCCAGGTGAAGCTCGCCGGTGACGTTGGGCGGCGGCATGATGATGGTGAAGGGCTCCCGCTCGTGGTCGATCTCGGGCGTGAAATAGCCTCGCTCGAGCCAGAACTGATACCACCTGGCCTCGACCTGCTTGGGGTCGTAGGCTGTGGGGAGTTCGCTTTGTCCACGTGCTGTCATCAGAGTGTTACCTCGAATAGAAAAAGCTCAGGTATCGCCCTTCATTTTACCGTGCTGCGGCTACTGCGTCAAAGGGGGCATTAATCGTCAGGGGCGACCCAGCGGGTCGCCCCTGTTGAATTTTTAAAGCTGATAGCTAAATGCTGAACGTTTACTCTTCGGTGTTGGTCTCTGCTTCTGAAGTATCCTCTACAACCTCTTCTACCTCCGGTTCCTCTACAGCAACTCGGGGCTCTTCCTCTCCCGCGGCTTCAGGCTGTCCCTCAGCCTCCGCTTCCGCCACCTCCTCAACGGCAGCCTCCGGCTGGTCTTCCGCTGCAACCTTGTCTTCTGCCGTGACACCCGTCTCGTCCTGCAGCGCGGCTTCCGCCATAGCTTCAATCTCTGTGTCCAGATCACCGAATCCCGTTGCCTCCAGTTCGCCCTCCAGCAGAGGCGGCTCAGGGAGCCTTTCGGCAGCCTTTGAGATCTCGCTGCGGGCGGGGATAAGCTTGCCGATAATGACGTTTTCCTTCAGACCGGTGAGCCTGTCGGTGCTTCCCGAGACCGCCGCCTCGGTGAGCACACGGGTTGTCTCCTGGAAGGAGGCTTTCGCCAGGAAGCTGTCGGTGTTCAGCGACGCCCTGGTGATTCCCAGCAGCACGGGCTGCGCCGTTGCCGGCTCTCCCCCTTCGGAAAGAACCTTGGCATTGATATCCTCGTACGACAGGCTGTCGATCAGCTCGCCGGGCAGGAGTCCGCTGTCGCCGGGGGAATCTACCTTAACCTTGCGCAGCATCTGACGCACTATTATCTCGATATGCTTGTCGTTGATGTTCACACCCTGTGAGCGATAGACCTTCTGCACTTCATCGACAAGGTACCGCTGCACTGCTTCGCGGCCCATTATGCGCAGGATATCCTGGGGATGAACCAGACCTTCGGTGAGCTGCTGGCCGGCCTCGACCTTAGCGCCATCCTCCACCAGAATCGGGGTCATGGGGGATATCAGGTACTCGCGTTCTTCCCGTTCCTCGTACAATAAAGATATCTTGTTCTTCGCGAGTTCTACCCTGCCCCCAACGTGGGCGACGAGTGGAGGCCCTTTCGCAGCCTCTTTTTCTTTCTTGGCAGCCTTCGGCTGTGCCAGTACGGTCGCGGCATCGACCTCCTGTTCGTTTTCCACCATTACTTCGTAGCCCTTGGGCACGGAATATTCATCACGGTATGACTCGGAGCTGATAACCTTGATTTTCCTTCCGTCATCGGCACGGGTTATCTCGACCACTCCCTCGATCTCTGAGGTAACAGCCTGTCCCTTGGGTGACCTTGCTTCAAACAGTTCCTCCACGCGGGGAAGACCGCTGGTGATGTCCAGTCCGGCAACGCCGCCGGTGTGGAACGTACGCATCGTGAGCTGTGTTCCCGGCTCGCCGATGCTCTGTGCAGCAATGATTCCCACAGCCTCTCCAAGGGTGACCAGATGCCCTTTAGCGAGGCTTCTTCCATAGCACAACTGGCAAATACCCCGCCGCGACTGGCAGCTGAGCGGTGACCTCACATAGATTCTATCAATACCGGCTTGAATGACCTGCTCGGCTTTTTCTTCATCGATTTCCTCGTTACGGTCGACGATGATTTCTCCTGTCTCGGGATGGGCAACGGGGCTGGCGACGATCCGTCCTAGGATGCGCTCGGCAAGCGGCGCGAGCATGCTCTTTTCCTCGGTCTCGGAGAGCCAGATGCCGTTAATCGTGCCGCAGTCCTCCTCGTTGACAATCACCTCCTGTGATACATCAATGAGCCTCCTGGTAAGGTAGCCACTGTCGGATGTCCTCAGGGCTGTGTCTGCCAGGCCTTTGCGGGCGCCGTGGGTGGAGATGAAGTACTCAAGCACCGCGAGCCCCTCCCGGAAACAGGCCCTGATGGGCAGGTCGATAATTCTGCCGGAAGGGTCTGTCATCAGGCCCCGCATACCGGCCATCTGTCGTATCTGGGAAATATTACCCTTGGCGCCAGAGGACGCCATCATGTAGATCGAGCTCGATTTGTCCATAGTGCGCTCGAGGGTGCTCTGAAGTTCCTCGGTAGCCTGTGTCCATACCGACACCGCGTTATTATATCGCTCGTCTTCGGTGATTAATCCCCGCTGGAACTGCTTCTCGCTCTCGTCAATCTTGCGCTCGGCTTCCTCCAGTATCATCGCCTTTTGCTCCGGCACCTCGATATCTTTGATAGCGATGGTAGTGCCAGACTTGGTGACGTAGCGGAAACCAAGCTCCTTGATGTTGTCCACCAGGTTAGCGGTGCTCTCATTCCCCAGAAGCCGGTAGCAGTCAGCGACGATCTCTTTGAGCGCCTTTTTATCCATGGTCTGGTTGCGGAAGCCGAGTTCCTCGGGCAGGATCTCGCTGAAGATAATGCGACCAACGCTGGTCTTCAGGCGCTCAGCACCGTTCGCCTTGTCTCTGACCTCTATCCTGGCGCCGAGCTCTATGATACCCAGTTCATGGGCTATCTTGGCCTCGTCAAAGCTGCTGAAGCGCATTCCCTCGCCCTTGGCACCGGACTTGATCATCGTCAGGTAGTAGCAGCCGAGAACGATATCCAGCGTAGGCGCCACTACAGGCTCGCCGGAGCTGGGCAACATCATATTATGGGTGCTGAGCATAACTTTATTAGCCTCTTCCACCGCTGCCCTGGAGAGCGGCACGTGGACCGCCATCTGGTCGCCGTCGAAATCGGCGTTGAAGGCGACGCAGACCAGGGGATGAATCTGGATAGCGCTGCCGTCGATAAGCACCGGGTTGAACGCCTGGATCCCCAGCCGGTGCAGTGTCGGTGCCCGGTTGAGAAAAACAGGTCGCTCCCTGACCGCCTCCTCGAGGATATCCCAGACCTCTGGTTTGCCACGCTCCACGATTCGCTTCGCGCTCCTTATGTTGAGGGCCAGTCCCCGGGCAACCAGCCGCCGCATAATGAAAGGCTTGAACAGCTCCAGCGCCATCCTCCTGGGCAGGCCGCACTGGTTGAGCTTCAGTTCGGGGCCGACGACGATCACAGACCGCCCGCTGTAGTCCACACGTTTCCCCAGCAGGTTCTGCCTGAATCTTCCCTGCTTGCCCCGGAGCATGTCCGAGAGCGACTTCAGCTTATGGTTGTTCCCTGTAACCACGGCCCTGCCCCGGCGCCCGTTGTCGATCAGGGAATCGACCGCTTCTTGCAGCATTCGTTTTTCGTTGCGAATGATAATCTCTGGCGCACCGATATCCAGCAGCCGCCGCAGGCGGTTATTGCGGTTGATAACCCTGCGGTAGAGGTCGTTGAGGTCGCTGGTGGCAAACCTGCCGCCATCGAGCTGGACCATGGGGCGCAGTTCCGGAGGCAAAACCGGTAGCACGGTGAGGATCATCCATTCCGGCTTGTTTCCGCTCTTACGGAAGGCATCGACGACCCTCAGCCTCTTGATCGCCTTCTTGCGCCGCTGCCCTGAGGTCAGGGCGGCCTCCTGGTAGAGGTCCTGGCGCATCGATTCAAGGTCGATAGTGCTGAGTATCTCGAGTATGGCCTCAGCGCCCATTCCGGCGCTGAAGAGGTCCTCCCACTTTTGTTTGAGCTCGCGATATTTACCCGCACTCAGCAGATTCAACGGCGTGAGCTCACCGAGGTCTTCGATTTGCGCTCTGAACTCGTTTTCGAGCCGCTTCTTCTCCTCCTCGTACTGCTCTTGCAGGCGGTTTGTTTCCTGCTGTATCTTCTCCTCGTCCCGCTCTGCCTTCTTTTTAGGTTTCAATCCATCGAGCCCCTCCGCCAGCAGCCTATCCCGCTCTGCTACCTCCTGGGCGAACTCATCGCGGAGTTGCTGTATAGCCTGCTCTTTCTTATCCTCATCGACACTTGTCACAATGAATTTGGCGAAATATATTACCTGCTCCAGATTTCGGGGAGAGATATCGAGCAGCAGCCCCATGCGGCTGGGAGTCCCCTTGACAAACCAGATATGGCTTACCGGAGCTGCCAGCGTGATATGCCCCATACGCTCGCGCCTGACCTTGGAGCGTGCCACCTCCACGCCGCACTTATCGCAGACAATCCCCTTGTAGCGCACCTTCTTGTACTTGCCGCAGTAGCACTCGAAGTCCTTGGTGGGGCCGAATATCTTCTCGCAGAAAAGGCCGTCCTTCTCCGGCTTCAAGGTGCGATAGTTGAGAGTCTCGGGTTTGGTAACCTCACCGTAGGACCATCCCCTGATTTGTTCCGGCGAGGCGAGCGAGATGCGGACAGTCGTGAAGTCATTTACCTCAAGCATTACTCACTCCCTTCGAAACCTGCTAGATTTATCCCCAGCCTCGGTGCTTCTGCTACCGATTCCATCAGATAGGTTACCCGTTCCTCATCCTCGTTAAGAACCTCGATAGCCAGTCCCAGGCTCTGCAACTCCTTGACCAGCACTTTGAACGATTCCGGCACCCCCGCCTCCAGTATGTCATCGCCGTTGACTATAGCCTCGTAGGTTTTAACCCTTCCAACCACGTCGTCGGATTTTACGGTGAGCATCTCCTGGAGGTTGTGGGCCGCTCCATAGGCTTCGAGCGCCCATACTTCCATCTCGCCGAAGCGCTGCCCGCCAAACTGCGCCTTGCCGCCTAGCGGCTGCTGAGTAATCAGCGAATAAGGTCCCGTGGAACGGGCGTGTATCTTGTCCTCAACAAGGTGGATGAGCTTCATCATGTAGATATAGCCCACCGTTACCGGCTGGTCGAGTGGCTCGCCGGTACGCCCGTCACGGAGCAACATCTTGCCGAAGACCGGTGGTGAGAGTCCCTTATCCCGGTAAAGGCGTTCGACCGAATTATCCACCTCCTCGGCGCTCATGGTCGACGTATCGACACCTAAATCCTCCAGCCACAGTCGCAGGCAGACCTGCCTTGCTTCGCCCGTGTCTTTATCAGCGAATACTTTCTCTCCGTCGTAACCGCGCTCGGCGAGCCATGCCTTGGCTTGTTCTATATGAATGACATCTTCTCCATTATGCTCCCAGCTGATTGCTCCTGCCTTGCGCGCTATCCAAGCCCTCGCTAAGACCTCTTCGATAGAGACATCGCGGGCACCGTCGAAAACTGGTGACAGCGCCTTGAAGCCGAGGCTCTTTGCCGCCCAGCCCAGGTGAGTCTCCAGAAGCTGCCCGATGTTCATTCTGGAGGGAACCCCCAGCGGGCTGAGTATAATCTCAACCGGGCGGCCGTCGGGCAGGAAGGGCATGTCTGCTTCGGGAAGGATGCGGGCGATCACCCCTTTATTACCGTGCCGCCCGGCCATCTTGTCCCCTTCGCAGACCTTTCGCATCTGAGCTACGAAAACTCGCACCATCTGGTTGACCCCTGGAGGGAGGTCGTGGTTGTCATCGCGCTTGAGCACGTTTACGGCGATCACCTTGCCGTACTCACCGTGTGGTACCCTGAGGGAGGTATCTTTCACCTCCCGGGCCTTTTCTCCAAAGATAGCCCGCAGGAGCTTCTCTTCAGCGGTGAGACCTCTCTCCCCCTTGGGGGTGATCTTCCCTACCAGGATGTCGCCGGAACCAACCTCGGCGCCGATCCGGATAATGCCTTCCTCATCGAGGTGGCGCAGGCTCTCCTCACCTATATTGGGTATATCCCTCGTTATCTCCTCGGGGCCCAATTTGGTATCCCTAGCCTCGACCTCGTGTTTTTCGATATGGATCGAGGTGAACCGGTCATCCTTGACCAGGCTCTGAGAGATGACGATAGCATCCTCGAAGTTGTATCCCTCCCAGCTCAGGAAGGCGCAGAGGACGTTTTGTCCCAGGGCAAGCTCTCCTCCTTCTGTGGACGAGCCGTCTGCCAGGATCTGGCCCTGCTTGACCTGGTCACCTTTGCTCACCACCGGTCGCTGGTTGATGCAGGTACCCTGATTTGAGCGGGCGAATTTCGATAACGGCAAGCGGTGCTCCGCACCTTTATCATCCCGCACCACTATCTCGCTGGCTGAGACCGATGTTACCTCGCCAGTGCTGTTGGCGAAAAGCACCTGACCGCTGTCGCGCGCGGACTCCCTTTCCATCCCGGTGGCGATCAGGGGGGACTGGGGCTTTACCAGAGGTACTGCCTGGCGCTGCATGTTGGAACCCATCAGGGCCCGGTTGGCATCGTCGTGCTCCAGGAAGGGTATCAGCGAGGTGGTAACGCTGACGATCTGCCTCGGCGATACGTCCATGAAGTCAATATGATGCGGCGGCTCCATCAGGAACTTCTTGCCATGCCTGACCTCGGCCCTTTCTTCAATAAACTGGCTGTTCTCGTCGAGAACGGTGTTAGCCTGAGCAATGATATAGTTCTCCTCCTCGTCGGCGGAGAGATAAACGATCTCCTGGGAAACAAAAGGCTTGATTTTAATCTGCTGCTGCTTGAGTTTTGCCAGCCTGCGGGCGACATCCTCGGTGACCACGGTACCCGCCGCTGCCACGACTTTGCCGGAGGTATTGGATACATCCTCGGCAATTGTCCGGCCCAGCAGGTCAGGGGCATTGTTAGCCAGCTCCTTTATCACCTTTCGGTAGGGCGCTTCGATAAAACCGTGTTCGTTGACCCGGGCATAGGTGGCCAGCGAGCCGATGAGGCCGATGTTGGGGCCCTCGGGGGTTTCAATGGGGCAAATCCTGCCGTAGTGCGAGAGGTGGACGTCGCGTACGTCGAAGCCAGCCCTCTCCCGGGACAGACCTCCCGGTCCGAGTGCCGAAAGCCGGCGCTTATGGGTTAGCTCGGCCAGAGGGTTGGTCTGGTCCATGAACTGGGAGAGCTGGGAGCTGCCGAAGAACTCCCTGATAGCGGCAACGACGGGGCGGCTGTTAACCAGGGTACTGGGGGTTGCTGTATCCGGCGGCAGCAAACTCATGCGCTCCTTCACCACCCGCTCCATGCGGAGCAGACCGACACGTATCTGATTCTGCAATAGCTCGCCCACCGCCCTTACCCGGCGGTTGCCCAGGTGGTCGATATCATCGGGTTCGCCCTCCCCGTTGTTGAGCCTTATGATCTGGCGCACAATGGTCACCATGTCTTCCCTGTTGAGAATCCTCTGGTTGTTCGACTGGTCTTGGTTCAGCCGCTTGTTCAGCTTATAGCGCCCGACCTTTCCCAGGTCGTAGCGGCGGGGATTGAAGAAAAGGGAGTTTATCAGCGAGCGTGCGTTTTCAAGCGTGGGAGGGTCCCCGGGCCTGAGCCGCTTGTACAGGCTTATCAATGCCTCCTCGCTGCTCTTGACCGTTGGCTCACGTTCGATGGTGGAGACGATATACAGGTGCTCGGGGTCATTGTCCACGTCGGCGAAGAGTTCCAGCAGTTTATCGTCTGTGCTGTAGTCATGCTCGGCGTCGCTGATGGCTCGCAGCAGGGTGGTAACCGGTATTTTACGCTTGCGGTCAACCTTGACTGATATCAGGTCGTGGTTGCTGGTCTCGAACTCCAGCCATGTCCCGCGGTTGGGTATGAGCTTTGCGGCACAGAGCTTTCGGCCGGTAGCCGGGTCTTCGTCGAGGGTGAAGTAGCAACCGGGGGAGCGAACCAACTGGCTCACCACCACTCTCTCGGCTCCGTTGACGACGAAGGTGCCCTTGGGAGTCATCAGGGGGAAATCACCCATGAAGACATCCTGCTCCTTGACCTCCCCGGCCTCCTTTGCCGCAGCATCCTTTATCACCAGCCGCACTTTTACCTTCAGGGGGACAGCGTAGGTTACGTCGCGTTCGTAACACTCCTGCTCAGAATACTTGGCGGCGTCCCACATATATTTCCAGAAGGAAGCCGCATCTTTGAATTTGGGCATCTCGGCGCTGTCGCCGAAGCCGAAGCTGGGGAAATGGAGCTCGTAGCGGTTGCCGGTGAAGTCCTTGATAGGTGAGATCTCGTCGAACAGTTCCTTGAGCCCGCCGCCGATGGAAGGGTCGCAGGCCCAGCGATAGGACTCCTGTTGGATCTGGATGAGGTTTGGTGTATCGAGGAGGTGGGGGATTCTGGCGTAGGATTTTCTCGTGCCCAGATTAGGGCGTAAGGTCAAAGTCATAGTTAGACACCTCTCAGTACGGGAAGCTGGCTGTAAATAGCTATAAAACTACCGCAATGCAGTAAGTCATGGAGTTAGTTGAATTGGAGATAAAGCTGGAAAAAACAGAAGGACTCACCCCGCAAAAGAAAAAGATAACACAATGTTTCCTATTTGTCAATACCCGCGCGCATCAATTTTTTTATAGGCCGTTATTATGATAGATAGTGCAAAGTTGATTTAAGGGAATACTTCTTATGAAGGAGCACTCTGCTTGCAGCCCATGCTAAGCTACAGGACCTCGTCGTAGACCTCGAGCGTCTTCTTTGCAGCGGCCTCCCAGCTGAAGGTCTCCTCGACCCGCTTCCGAGCGGCATCCCCCATCCGCTGCCGCAGGGGCTTGTCCTCGAGGAGGCGCTTTATCGCCGCCGCCAGCGCGGGCGGGTTCCCAGGCGGGACCAGTATCCCCGCGCCGTCGCTGCCCACTATCTCGGGCAGCGCGCCCGAGTTGCTGGCTATGACCGGCGTGCCGCACGACATCGCCTCCGCGCAGGGCAGGCCGAATCCCTCGTAAAGCGAGGAGGTAACCGCTATCTCCGCCGATGAGTAGAGCCTGACCAGCTCATCGGTGGTTACATGCCCGGTGAAGGTGACCCTGTCCTCGATGCCCAGCTCCCGTACCAGCCTGGTGCAGTGCACGTCGCCTGCCTCCTGTTTGCCGATGACGTTCACCCTCACGTCGACATCGCCCTTGAGCAGCCGCACCGCCTCGAGCAGGAAGGGAACGCCCTTCTTCCTGTCCTCGACCTTGCCCACGATGACGATGCTGTTCGGCTCCCGCTCGACGTTGTCAAGCCTCCTGAAGATGCCGGTGTCGATGCCGTTAGGCACCACCCTTACCCTGTCGCGGCGCAGCTTGAAGGCGCGGATCGTATCCTCCGCCGAGGATCTGGATACCGTTACCACCCGCTCCATCCTCCTGCTCACCACGCCCTGCATGATAAGGAAGGAGTAGAACAGCATGCACCTCATAATGATGCGCCAGTTCGGCGCCTCCGCGAGGGAGGCGGCGAGGTCGATGGTGATGGGATGGTGTATGGTAGCGACGATGGGCACCCTGAGGCTCTTGGCCAGGAGCAGGCCGTAGCCCAGCGTCTGGTTATCGTGAATGATGTCGAACCGCTCGCGGGACATGAGGCGGTTCAGCTTGAGGTATGCCCTCATGCTGAAGGCGAATATCTCGGGGAACAGCCCGATGTGCACCGCCGCGGTCTCATAGAGGTTGATGGGCTCGAATACCCTGAAGGGGCTCGATAGCCGCGAGAAGTCGTTGGTGTCGTAGAGATTGACCGCTTCGAGCTTATGCAGCTTCACACCGTCGGGGGGTGTGGGGTAAGGGGAGCCAGAGATAACCTGGACTTCGTGCCCCAGCTTCTGCAGCGCATCGGCGAGGCAGCAGACGTAGACACCCTGCCCGCCGCAGAACATGTTCCCCCTGTAGGTGAGGAGGCATATCTTCATACCTGCCTGTTATACGCAAAGACGCGCAACTTGTCAAGGTGGCGCTAGCCCGATTTCGGTTGATTGGCTGTCTTTAACCGTGTATCCTTCTAGGCAGCAGATAGGCTTGAACGGGGAAGAAAGAGCGATAACGTGCTAGCTTTAAGGCCGTCACCTGCGGGAACAATCGTTACCGGCCTGAGTATCTGGGCATCGGTTACACAGGACGGTATCGTTCAAATAATAGCACTTATTGTAGCTGTTCCCTTCACTATCTGGATTTCGGTTTGCCTCGCGCATTTCATAATTGGTAACAGGAGCACGGTTATCAGGGCACTCGGGCGGTTACGGAAGCGCAGCGGTTTGCGCAAGTGACCCTTCGGCAAAAGAGAGCGAGGCCCCTTTTAGGCGGCCTCGCTGTTTTACTGTCGGTTTAAGGGCGCTTACCCCTCCGTGACCACTATATCCTCGCTCAGGGTCTCGCCGTTCATCTCCGGCTGGTAGTAATTGTAAGCGTGTGAAGCTACGCCTTTTGCCTTCACAGGGTACATAGCTTTCACGTCGAAGCTGAAGGACAGGCTGTCTCCCGCCATCATATCCTCGATGTAGAATATGACTTTCCTGCCGGCGACCTCGTAGCGCTTGATGTTCTCCCCGCTCGCGACAACCGCGGCCACGGACTCGGTGACGGGCGTGAAGCCGGTGGGCACCGATATATCAAGGACCACCATCTCCGCCTTTATCTCTTCACCCTCCCTCAGCAATGGCGGGTTGAACTCGACCTCTACTGACACCTCGACCAGGTCGTTGACCTCGACCTGGGTGGTATCGTATTCCACGCTGATGTCGAAGATTGTTTCCCCTGCCTCTTCTACCTCGGGGAGGTTGAACCTCGTCACCACCTGGGCTATGGCCTCACCATCACCCTCCACGCTTATCTCGATATCCTCATCCACGGGGACCTCCACAATCTGGAGGACATCGTAGTTACTCTGAGTTATAGTGACCTCGTGCTCCTCTGCCCCAGCCTCGATGGCTATCGTCAAGTCGACGTCGGCCCTGGCGTCGGTGGCGTACTCGGTAAGCGCCTGGAGGGCGGTCACCGTATCCTGGGTGGAGCCGTAGCCGCCGTAGGCGTTTCTCTGGGATACCAGCCACTTCGCGGCACGCGAGGCGTTGAATGTATCGCCGTGCTGTATCAGGGCGAGCGTGGCGTAGCCGGTGGCTTCAATTGCTATGCTCTTATTCGGCATTATAGGATAGCGCGGCATCGGCTCTTCCTCGAGGGGCAGGGGCTCATCTATGTCGCCCCAGTGCAGGCCGTCCTCGTCCGCTACGGCGAACTCCATCAGCTTATCGTAGGCATCGCCGGCGCTGCCGCTGCCGGCAAGCTCGAGGGCATAGGCCACGATAGCTGCCGTGTAGGCATCGTCTATCCCGTCAAGCTCGCCCTCCAGGAAGTCGACCGCCTTCGCGGAGGCATTCTTCTCGCCTGCCTCCAGCAGGGCAATAGCTACGTAGGCGGTGAGGGCGTTTTTACCCTCGACGCCGCCCATCATCTCCTCATGGCAGACGAAGCCGACGGTATCGAAGGAGCCATCGACGTTCTGGTGGTCAACGATCCACTCTTTCGCCTCCTGCAGGATGCTGTCATCTATGTATATCAGGTCTTCGGCCTGGGCGAAGCACTTGAGGACGAAGGCGGTGAGGAAAAGGCTGCCCTCCTCGTCGCTCTCCCCGAAGGCGGAGAAGCTGCCGTCGCTGTGGCGGTAGGTGAGTTCCCTCTGATAGCCGGTTATCATCAGCAGCTCCGCCTTGGCCATTATCTCCGGCTTGAGCTGTCCGCTCTCCTCCAGGTATTTAGTTATGTAGGCATCGGGGGCGAACATCATCATGTTCTGCTCCCCACAGCCGAACGGCATCTGTATCAGCTCCTCGAGCCCCTCGATGGTCTGGGTGAGATAGGACGAGGTCACCGCTATGTAGGCCCTGCCCGAGCCCTCGACCACGAAGAGCGGTATCGAGGTGCTTACAACCTCGGTGCTGCCGGCGGAGAGAACGAGGTTCTCGACAATTTCGCGGGACACGCCTTCCGGCGCAACAATGAGCGTCTTGATCACGGCATCCGCCGCCTCTTCGCTCCGGGCGGTCACCTTTATCTCGCCGACGCCGAGTTCCTCCGGCCGTATCCTGAACTCCACGCCGCCGATATCGTTCGCCCCTACCTCCACCGTCTTACCGGACTCGTCCAGCAGTTCGAACCAGTCCTCCTCCTCTATCTGCACCAGCACGCTCTGCGACTGGTCGAGGTAGTTGTAGACCGCCACGCTGACGGGGAACTCCTCGCCCCTGATCACCGAGTAGGGAAGGTCGACGCTGACGAAGAACGGCTGGAACGCCGTGAGCTGGGCTTCGGCGATGCCCAGACCTTTATCCTTGGACAGGGCGACGGCGCGCAGCATCCAGGTGGTGATGGTATCAGGGACCTCGACATCCAGGGAGCCTTTGCCGTCGGAGCCGGTCATTACTTCCTCCCAGAGCCAGGTCTCGGGGAAGTACTGCCTCACCCTCTCGACCTCGGCCAGCGCCCCTTCTTCGGCACCCTTTATCGCTGACGGGGCGGCTTCCGGAACGGGCACGCCCATCCCGGCCTCGTCAAAAAAGATGACATCCCCGTTGCGCCAAATTCCTCCACCCCATCCCCACTCGCTCTTATACTCTTTACCCTCCGGTATATCGTTATTGCTCAGCACAACCACTCCGGCGTCTTCGAAAACATCCTGAGCGCCGTGCGTGTCTATCCCCGCGTAGATTGAGACCTCGTGGAGTTCGACCTGCGGCTCCATGTACAGCTTCTCGAGCGCTGCGAAGACCTGCTGCAGGTTCAACCTGTTCTCGGCGAGGATGAACACCGACTTGTCCACCGCCACGAGCCCGACCTTGGACTCACCCTCGGTCTCAATGGTTATCTTTAGTCCTGTACCCGGTCTGGCCTCCTCCTCGCTGAACTCGACCTCAACGCTGTGCGGATACTCGGCGATTACCTCGAAGGGGATGTAGTCCGCTGCCACCTCGCTGTTGGGCAGGATTTGATAGACCAGCAGCTTGGAGGAGGGGGTCATCTGCGGGGTTGTTTCGAAGGATATCTCGTCGCTCCTCGTGAAATCGGTGAAGACCACCTTGTCCCGCGAGACAACCTCATAGTAGAAGTTGGAGGCCTCCTCGGTAGAATAGACCCTGAATATTATATCCTCGCCTATCTCGGGAATGCCCTCGCTCACCTGCTCCACGTGGATGAAGTTGCCCGAGGGCGAATAGCCCGCCTCTACCACCTTGGTGGCCTGTGCCGGCGGGGTTGAGGAATCAGGCGTAAGCTCGAAGCACTCTATCTCCAGGGCTATGCTGCCTTCGGGAGGGGTTATCTCGACCAGCGCCTTCCCGTTAGTGGTATCGAACGATTTATCATATTTCTCGCCGGTCTCCTCGAACTCTTCGTCGTAGTAGGTTACTTTCACCGCGACGGTGGTATCAACGGGCTCGTTGTCCGGCGTCTCGGTGATTATCAGGAAGTTGAAGGGCAGTGAGGGCTTGTATACTATTCCCTCGGGGATTATCTGTATATTCAGTGGTGAGGCGGATACGGTGAGCAGTTGGCTGGAGCTCTCCTCGTAGCCGGTGGCGGTCTCCCTGACGGTTACGTCGAGCATGACATTGCCTAGACCCCCTGCCGCCGGCACGCCCGCTACGTATTCCGCCGCCGGTATCTCGAACTCCGCCTCGCCGTCGATCTCCGTAGTGAACGTGGCGTAGTCCTTCCATTCGCCGACATATTTTGAGGCGGTGATGACAAGCTCGCCCTTCACCGGTTTGCCGAAGCTGTATTCTGCCACCACACTACCTTCGATGGGCTCATTTACCAGGTACCACTCCCGGGGAAGCTCGACCGTAACCTCGTACTTCGGCAGAACGTACTCTTCGACACGTACATCGAGCTGGGTATCTCCCCTTTCCGATGAGGCTTCAATCTTCCATATCCCGAGGTTCGGCTCATCGGAGATGGGCAGGTCGATGGTCACTGTGCCGTACTCGTCGGTAGTGAGCTCGGTGCGGAAGATTTTTATCCCCTTGGCGTCGAGCACCTCCACAGTGACGGCTTCGCCCGTCGGCCTGAGGTCGGAGTCGAGGGTTATCGCCCTCATGTGTATGGTCTGGCCGGGCTTGTAGATGGGCTTATCTGTCTCCAGGAAGATGAGGAAGCTTCTCTCCACCGCTACGCTCGCCCTGTCCTCAAAGCCTTCCCCTTTGACCACGATCTCGTAGTTGCCTTCCTCGACATCGGGCACCTGGAACTGTATCGTTCCCTTGCCCTTGATAGTCCCCTCAACGGTGACGATCTCCTCGCCGTCGCTGAGCAGTGCCACCTCGACCTTACCCGAAGTCAGCCCTTCCTCGCTGAAAAGGGCGACTGAGACAGCCTCCTGGCCGCCCGCGTGCAGGACCTTGGGCACTACCGCTAAATAGCTCGTGGCCCCCGCCACTGACGGGTTGCACCCGGGGATTACCGAAGCTATAAGTGCCAGAATAAGCAAAAAGGTTATAGATACTGTAGATATGGAACTCCTCATTTTCATGGCTCCCCCTCGTGTGTCGATTTTACCACCTTCTAACTATAAAGACGCAACGGGGGCACAGAAAGTTCCAAACCGTTTGTTGCGAGTACGTCAAACTATGTAGGGGCAATTCATTAATTGCCCCTACGTTATGTGATATTATGCCGGGGCGAACACGCAAGTTCGCCCTCTGAATCGAGGTTATTTGGCAGCAGTCACCTTAGCGCCTGCTAGGGTCGGCTTCTTTACCTCGCCGGCTTGCTTCCCGAGCTCATATAGGCTGCCGAGGTGTTGGGCATAGCCGCACTGAAGGCACTGCTCGTACCAGCCGTCGATATCTTTCTCTATAAATACATCCCCGGCGCATCTGGGACAGCTTTTAAATCTCCACATCGCAGCATCACCCCCTTTTGTCCTCCCACCGAACTGAGACTGCTCTACCGCCTCGTTCAGAACCCTAGTCTAACCCTCGCTGGTACTGTTGTAAGTGACTTTTGTCTCAAATGATGAGGATGTTTCACGTCACTTCGCCAGGGCAATCCTGACATGCGGGCAGTACGAACGGATAGCGTGTTTCTAGAAGTTTGGGGGGCTTGACAAAAGGGTGGGGAAGTGCTAGAATCTCATTCGTCCTCGGGTGGGTGAACCAGCAAGAAGAGTCCGGTCCGCAATAAAGGGGACGAGTAGGAAGCGAAAGGAACCGGGGGCGGACGGGGCGCGGAGGCTGGGAAGGTCACCCGAGGTTTTTTATGTCTTTGGCTTCTTTACCTGCTTTTCCCTTTTCAACAGGGCGATGAAGGGCAGGTTGCGGTATTCCTCTTCATAATCGAGGCCGTACCCGATGAGGAATTCATCGGGAACCTCGAAGCCTACGTACTTCAGGCTGACATCTGCGAGACGGCGTACTCTCTTATCCAGGAGGGTGCAAACCTGAAGGCTGGCCGGCTTGCGCGATTTCAGATAGTTCAGCACGAAACTCAGGGTCATGCCCGTATCCACGATATCCTCAACCAGTAGTACGTCGCGCCCCGCCAGGTCTATATCGACATCCTTGGTAACACGCACTGCCTTTCCATCTCCGCCCCGGTAATATGAGATAGCCATGAAGTCCACATCCGCAGGCACGGTGAGGTACCGCATCAGGTCTGCGAGGAAGCAGAATACTCCCCTCAGCACCCCCACCAGGACGGGATATCGTCCTTCGTAGTCTTGCGAGATCTCCTTAGCCAGCTGGCTCACCCTTTTCTGGACCTGGGAGTCGCTGAACAGCACTCGCCCCACGCCGTGGGTCTTCGCCCCTGCCAGGGGACCGTGTCCATACTTGGCAAGGAGGCGATCGTAATCACGGCGTGCGAGGAGCTTGATATTAACATCGGGATAGAGCTCTCTCAAGTGCCGCACCTTGCGGTTCTTTTCTCTCGTGAGCCCCGGTTTCATGGTGGTCATCTCGACGTAGAGGTCGAGGGCAGGCAGGTAGAAGTCGGGGGTGAACATCTCGGTAGCCCTTCCCTCAAACTGCAGGGGGAAGGAGCGAGGCTCATATACCCATTCTATCTGGTAGAAGTCGAGGAGCCGTGCGAACTCCTCCTCACTGGGATGAGCGAAACTGACCGGCTTGATTTCGGAGGTTAAAGGAGCGGGGCGGGGTGACGGTTCTTGCCCGGATTCTGTAGGATGCTCCTCTTCATTGGTGCGGCCTGACTCAAGAGCAGCGCCGGCGAGGTTGGCGACGGTGAAGAGGAACTGCTCTTCTGCGGCGGTGAACTCGCGCTGGATACGGCTGTATGCGCGGAGAATCCCCACCATCTCTCCCCCGGTTTCAACGGGGACACTCATGATGGAGGAGATTTGTTCCTGCAGGGCGAGTTCCTTGAATTGAACCCGGGGATCGGTTTCAACGTCCAGTATCGCCATCGCCTTTCCATTCAGGAGTTCGGCGAGGCTTTTCCCCGCTTCGAGGTAGCCCTTTCTGAGGTAGCGTTCGCTGAGCCCTTGCGAGGCGGTGTGAAAGAACCTTTTCCTCTGTGCATCCAGGAGCATCAGGGAGCAGCCCCGCACCCCGAGGGCCCGTGCCGTGGCTTTTACCAGGAGATGAAGCTTCTCGCCAGTGTTACTATTTGAGTTCAGCGCCTTCGCTATTTCAACGAAGGCTTTATTGAAGCCGAGCGTCTGCTTCCCCATCACCAGTCCCCGTTAATAGTAGGAGATGAATCGCTCCTTGTGCGTAGAGAAGAACGGTCAGTCCAATTATAGGGTAATGGCAGTCATGAGGCAAATCTTTAAAAAGAACCCCGCAGCTTTCAAGTTATTGACAGCCTCGGCTCATGTTGATAGCATTCTTATGGCAGCAGTCCCTGTTCTAGGCGCAGCGCCTTTCCTGTCCACTAATTTGAATGTAGATGTGAAAATTGCGAAAATTCTGGTTTAGCCTGGCACTTATCCTCACTCTGCTAGCTCTCGGGTTAACCTATAGCGGCTGCGAGCAACTGGTTCCCGGCCCCGGCGAGGACTCGATAGATGCGGGTTGGGTTGCTATATACGACGGGCAGATAGCCGACGACGACGGCGGTCAAGCCCTGGCTGTTGATGAGGAAGGCAACCTCTATGTTACCGGCTATAGCTGGGGTGATGGCACTTCCAGCGACTATCTGACTATGAAGTACAGTGCTACCGGGAAAGAGCTCTGGGTTGCACGCTATGACGGGACGGCAAACAGCGAGGACTGGGCTTTGGACATGGCGCGGGGAAGCTCGGGTAATGTCTATGTCACCGGGTGGAGCAATGGCGACGGAACCAAGTCGGACTACGCCACTTTAAAATATGATGCTGCAGGGAAAGAGCTCTGGGTCGCACGCTACGACGGGCTGGCAAACGGATACGACCTGGCTTATGGCATAGCTTTGGATTACCTGGAGAACATCTATGTCACCGGCTGGAGCCAGGGTCAAGGGGCAGAGGTGGACTATGCCACCGTTAAATATGACAGTGATGGGAATCAGCTCTGGGTAACATATTACAACGGGCTGTCAGACGGGGAGGACAAGGGTTGTGCCATAGCCGTGGGCGGGTGGGGGAATGTTTATGTAACTGGCTGGAGTCAAGGCAGCGGCATCTACTCCGATTATGCAACTATTAAATATGACAGTGCGGGCAACCAGCTCTGGGTCGCACGCTACGATGGCCCAATAGGAGGCGAGGATGAAGCTCAGGCTGTAGCCGTGGATACCTGGGGCAACGTCTACATAACCGGTTGGAGCCAGGGCAACGGCACCGGGGAGGACTACGCTACCGTGAAATACGACACCAACGGGAACCAGCTCTGGGTTGCACGCTACGACGGCCCGGCAAGCGGTAATGACCGTGCTCTGGCTATGGTTTTAGACGACTCCGCGAATGTCTACGTTACTGGCTGGAGCCAGGGCAACGGCACCGGGGAGGACTACGCTACCGTGAAATACGACACCAACGGGAAGCGGCTCTGGGTCGCACGGTACGACGGGCCAGTACATGATGAGGACATAGCCCGGGACATCGATATAGATATGTGGGGCAATGCATATGTCACCGGCTGGAGCCGGGGCAATAGAGTGCGGTATGACTACGCCACTGTGAAGTATGACGTTAACGGAAATCACCTCTGGGCCTCACGCTACGACGGGCCGGCCAGAGGCCATGACAAGGCGTATGCAATAACCGTAGACGCTCGAGAAAACATCTACGTAACCGGCAGGGGGTCAGGCGAGGAAACCTACTACGACTATACCACTATAAAGTATGTTCAGTAATGCTTCGTGGCCATACCCATGCCATTCTACTGAATGCAGAAGACAGAACTGCGCCCACCGCGAAGATAATCTTCAACTTTGGGCGCAGTAACGCTGTTAGGTTTGCTTAGTAAGCTTTCCCTAACTATTAAGCCTTCCCGATTCTAAATACCTTGGTGCCGCAATTGGGGCACACGCCTTGAGTTGCCGGCTTCTTATTCTTCATTGTGATAGCTTTCGGATTCTTGATCTCCACCTTTTTCCGGCACTTCATACAATAGGCTTGCATCTTCGCTCTCCTTTCCTTTCAGTCTCCTCGAAGCAGAGTAGCAGACAATCGCACTCATGTCAATAGGTTTTCCTCTCAATTTCGTAACAATTATGGCGTTGCAGTGAGATTCAGGTTTATGTTACCCCCTCTTTCCCAGGCTGATGTCTGGGCTGCCGTATGGGTACCTATCATAAAGGTTATGGCTGTGCCTTCGGTGTATGTCTGTAGGGGTTTCATGAGTAAGGCGTAGGTTGAAGGCCCATACGCTGCGGGCGTTGTCGTTTCATATTCGTCTCCCGCAATAATAGCCTTTATTACCGTGCCGTCAGGCACACTGGCACCGCCCAACAGAACTCCGCCGTAGAAGCGACACGGCATGTCCGTGGATGGCGGCAGGGTGGGACCGGGAGTGGGTGTCTCTGTGGGCACCGGGGTCTCCGTGGGAACCGGTGTGGCTGTCGGGACGGGTGTCTCTGTGGGCACGGGGGTGGCTGTGGGTGTGGGCGTCGGGGTGGGGGTTGCGGGTTCCTCTTTACCGCAGCCGGTTGAACCTAAAAAAAGTGCGAGTATCAGCAATGGAATTATTAGAAGTGCCAGCTTTCTCATATTTACGCTCCCTTTCCTGTAATATTCACTCGTTGCGATTATAACCTATTTGTCAATCATTTTGGAATAGCTTTTCAAATGAAAATATTGAAGAGCCCGGGCGCTCTCTAGCTGCGCCCGGGCTACTCCTATTCCTTAAGAATGCTCTACTCGACTACCACGGTCAGTTCGAATGTCTCCACTCCCTTTTCGCCGCCTTCCCACGGCCGGCTGTACTCCATGGAGATTGTGCTCGTGCCCTTCTCAAGCGCCTGGAATGTCCACACCTCGTGTCCGCCTGCTCCCACCAGCGGGGGGTCGCCCTCAGGTGGATTATATTCGTGCCCCACCTCCTGTAACACGCCTTCATCGCTGTTCCCGGCCAGAGCCCAACTGAAGCCCGTCGATGGGTTAGACTCCAGCGTCACTATTACCGTACCGCTGACCGCGACCTTGACCTCCGTGCCGTCGTAGGACGCATCTACGGAAACCTCCTCTCCACCACCGTTGGGCGCTGCGCCGCTATTCGCCCATGCCACGCTTCCACCAACAGCACCCCCGATAAGCACCAGCGCAAGAGATATCAATAATACCCTATTCATTTGTGTCCCTCCTATTTTAATGAGATATTTGCTGTCTTTCCAGCCTTCCATAATTAAAGACGGAGAAAAACGATATTTTGTTCCCCTGCCCTGTTGAAGGGAAATGAAACTTACCTATTGTTGTTGCGATTTGAGTTCTGTATAATTTAGCATACTCTCGCTAGAGGAATACGATATATGTGGAGCAGCTTTGAATGGACAGGATACTGGGGAAAGAATTCCGGCCCAGGAAGATCATAGATAACCCTTCGGAGGAGAGCCTTCGCGAGTGGGCGTTGCAGCACGGAGGGGTTATCACCGAGTTCGGAAACCTCTCCGTCACCACATCGGTGCGCAATCGGATGGCGAAATTGACCGAGGTGATACTGGACCGGCCGGACCCCGAGGCCCTGGACCTAGTCTACGATGTCTTGGATTATCTCAGGACCAAGGAAGTCATAATGCTCGACAGGGTCATGTGTTCAACGCCGGGTTATAAAAGGCATTGCAGGTTATATGTCACCGCCGAGTACGCCAGGCTGCCTTTAATGTGGGGCAATACCCTGTTCCCATCGGAAGGGGAAGAGCCCGATTTCATAGCTCTCACCGTGCCGGAATGGGCGGAGAAGAAGGTATTCGTCTTTCCCGCCGGGGGCCTTACCATAATTCTAGGCAGTGATTATAAGGGAGAGAACAAGAAGGCTATGCTGCGGCAGGTAATGTACTGGGCTAAGAAGCAGGGGGATTTGGGACTTCACGCAGCAAGCAAGGTGCTAAGGGTATTCAGGGGTAACGAACTGAAAGACGTTGGTTTTTTGCTGTTCGGCCTCAGCGGAACGGGTAAAACATCACTTTCCTGCCATTCTCACTGGCTGGGTTTCCCGGAAACGGTTATCATCCGCCAGGATGACGTGGTGATACTGAGGCCAGACGGCACCGCGGTCGGCACCGAAGACTCGTTCTACATAAAGACTGACGGGCTGGAACCAAGCTCCCAGCCCCTGCTTTATGCAGCTGCCTTGAGTCCCAGGGCGATACTGGAAAATGTATTCGTTCAACCGGGGACGGGGAAGGTGGATTTCTTCGATAGCAGCCTGACCTCCAACGGTCGGGCCATGGTCAAGCGCAGGGACATAGCATTCACCGACGACCAGGTCGATCTGGAAAGGGTCGATGTCATCGTTTTCATTACGAGGAGACTAGATATTATGCCACCCGTTGCCCGCCTCAACCGGGAATGGGCTGCTGCTGCTTTTATGCTCGGTGAATCCGTCGAGACTTCGGCCGGCGACCCGACCGAAGCGGGTAAATCGCTCAGGGTAGTCGGGACAAATCCCTTTATCGTCGGTTCGCGGACAGAGGAAGGTAATATGTTCCTCGACATCCTGCGGAAGAAAACCGACATACAGTGCTTCTTCCTGAACACAGGGGTTGTGGGCGGTATGGTCAGGGGGCAGAAGATCACCGTCAAGGACTCTGTCAAGATACTGGAGATGATAGCTAAAGATAATATAGAGTGGGTAAAGGATGATTTCTGGGGCTACGAGGTTCCTCTGGAAGTCCCTGGAGTGGACCTCGAGCGCTTCGACCTTAAGAATTTCTACGACGATGACCAGATAGAGGAGCTATCAGAGCAGTTGAAGAATGAAAGGGTGAGCTGGCTCTCGCTGTTTCCCGGGCTGAGCCGTGATATTGTGAATGCACTCAATCCGTGAAATGTATTTCGAGAAAAAGGATTTATACTTCAACAGCGACGAGGGACTATTGTATGGGCACCTTTATAGAGGCTGGCAGACACGGAGAGTTGCCTCAGGGGGCGATGAAGGCGGTTGCAGTCGAAGGGCGCGAAATTCTCATCGCCAGAGTCGGGGACAGCTACTATGCGGCTGACAACCGGTGCCCTCACCTGGGGGGCGCATTGTCTCAGGGAACCCTTGAGGGAACAGTCGTTACCTGCCCCCGGCATGGCTCGCAGTTCAACCTCCGCGACGGCAAAGTGGTCAGGTGGTTGAAGGGCGCGGGGCTCGTTTCGAAGGTAAGCAAGGCGCTCAAGCCGCCCCGTCCGATCACGACATACAATGTGAAGGTCGAAAATGATAAGATAATGGTGGAGCTATAAGCCTTCGTTTTGGAAGGGGTAGGCATGTCCGATAATCTGGCGGTGATCAAACGGGTCATAGATGAGCACCACACTATCGGGAGGCACATTAAGCTTGTTGGCGACTCGTTGACCGATAAGGAAGCCCTGAC
>DUEY01000050.1 GCA_011174795.1 Dehalococcoidia bacterium | reverse complement strand
TGCATTGAGTTGGGGTAGACCTCCACTTTCCCGTCGCGGAGCAAGCTCATCTTGTGTGTTAATGTGCCGATAGGCATCGGGAAGTTAGGCAGGGGGAGGTCTTTACTCAGTTTCAAATCTCCATCGATTCCTAATTGGATTACTTTGCGGACGTGGGGTAATTCCAGAGTATTTACCACCCAGCTTCCGCAGTGGAGTCGTCCGGGGCTGCTTTTCCAGAAATCGGTGTGATTGTCGAACTGGATAACGGTCAACGGTTCTTCTAGCCGGCTGATCAACAGATAAGCCAGGTGGTGGTAATCGCCTGAACCATAGAAAATAACCTTCCCTTTTACTGTTCCAACGGAAGATACGAGCAACTGCCCGAGCTGTTCCAACTCCCCAACCGGACACCAGTAACGCAGCGCAGCGGATTTATTCTGGAGCGGAATCACGGCAGGTTGATATTGTTCTATCAATCTCTTCTGCTGTACAAGTGCTCCATCTACATCAAGGACAATCACTTTGACCGCACCTGGCTTTTCCATTCTTATCGTAGCTTTTCCTTCGTATTACATTCGACTTTCCACTTGCACGGCAGTCGTTCCTTGTCGCGCTTCCACTGGTCTAAAAAAGGTATATTTTTGCCTGAAAATACAAATTACGCTCAATCCGACAATTTCTCCACCCAACGTACGCTCATGGTGTTAGGTGAAAGTATGCTTCACACAAGATACCGCTGCGCCCGTTGTCAGCGCTGCGCGGCGACGTGCTGGTCGGAGGCCTCGAGGGGAGGTACCGAAATGCTCAGCACGACAGCCTGGCTGTCCGTTCGCAGGCTATGAACAGCGTCCACCGGTACCCGCAGTACCTGGTAACGGGTCAGCTCCGTTGTGCTGTCGTCAACGGTTGCCTTCGCCGTCCCTTCCAGGACGAAGTACGTCTGCGTCGTCCTGTGGTGATGATGCGGCTGGATGACGCTTTCCTTCGTTATCTTCAGCACCCTGAGGCTGAATTCCGGAGTTTCCAAATTCGCTAATACCTCGTAGTCCCCCAGCTGTCTGTATGCCATGTGCCCCCCTTGTTTCGAGTATTTCCCCGCGATTAACTTCGTGTCCTGCCACCTGATAATGAGTCCCGCCTTCTGAGCATCACCGGCAACTTATATGTAACTGAATAATGGACACTTTATAGAGCAGAACCGTCCTTGTCAAGCTCATTCCCCTGCTACCGGCTGAGGTTGCTCCCCTCTTCTAGAGAATGATGGTGGCCCTGGTGACCAGCCCCTTCTCCTGTTCCTCAAAGGCCTTGTTGATTTCCTCCAGAGCGTAGGGACGGGAGAGAACCCGATCAAATGGGTATTTGTCCTTAGCCCGTCTCAGGAAGTCGAGCGCCTTCTTCAAGGTATCGGGACCGTAGAGCATGACACCCACGATGCTCTTATTGCCCATAACGAGGAGAGCGGGGTCTGCCTCATAGGTCATACCCAGGCTGATGGTGCCCATCGACAGGTAGCGCCCGCTGTTGCCGAGCATGTCTATGCCCTCGGGGATGACGTGGGGATATCCTACGAGCTCGGCGACGACATCCGCACCCCAGCCGCCGGTAAGCTCCCTTACCCTCATGAAACGTTCCTCGGGCGTTTTCAATTCATTCATATCGATCACCTCATCAGCGCCGAAGGCTCTTGCCAGCTCCAGACGCTCCTCGATGCCATCGATGACGATGACCTTCTCCGCACCCATTTCCCGGGCTACCGCTGTGGCGCAGATGCCCAGCCCGCCGGCACCCTGGATGGCGATGGTCTCCCCGTAGCCAAAGCCGACCCGCTCCAGACCATAGATAACCTGGGCGAGTGCGCAGTTAACCGGCGCTGCCATTTCGTCCGTGAGGTCATCAGGCACCTTAAAAATTTTCTGACCGGGGCGGATATAGTAGTATTCAGCATAGGCACCGAGGAAGTGAGGGTACTCTTCACAGGGGCTGTACACCGCTATCGGCGCCAGGGGGCACGCCGGGTCCATCCCCTTCAGGCAGGCACGGCAATGCCCGCAGGTATAGAATATGCGGTGAACCACCCGGTCGCCCACCGCCAGGGGCTCACCCGCCGAGTCGGCGACCACGCCCTCGCCCAGCCGGGCAACCGTGCCTACGGTCTCGTGACCCAGTATTATCGGCAGCGGCGCTCCCATGGCGGCGATGTCGATATCGCCCCTCCATATGTGAATGTCCGAGCCGCATATATTGGCCCTTCTTACCTTCACCAGGACAGCACCCGGCTCCGGCTCGGGCACGGGGTATTCCACAATCTCCATGGGGTGGCCCAGGCCTCTGTATATCGCCGCTCTCCCTTTGTCAGGCATATAAAACCTCCTTTTTCTTCTTGTGAATAGAGCTTGGACCGGGTGGACAGGCACAGCTACCTAGGTCAAGAGGTAGCCGCCATCCACCAGCACGATACTGCCGGTCATGTAGTCCGCCGCCGCACTTGCCAGGAAGAGCGCTACGGTGGCTACATCGTCGGGCTCGCCCATGCGTCCCAGGGGCAGGCGCTCCCAGAAGCGCACCGTAAGCTCATCGAGGGGCGCGCCGCGTGCCTGAAGCGACTCCGCCATTGCAGCCGAGCCAGGCGTCATGATGGGTCCCGGGGAAACGGCGTTGACCAGGATATTGTGAGGCCCTAATTCCAGAGCCAGCGCCTTGGTCAACATGATGACCCCACCCTTAGAGGCGTTGTAGTGTACCAGTTCCAGCCTCGTGGGATGTACACCGTCCATCGAGGCCATATTGACGATCTTGCCGCCACGCCCGGCTTTAATCATCTCCCTTGCAGCAGCCTGAGCATTGAAGAACATGCCCTTAAGGTTTATGTCGAGTGTTCTGTCCCAGGTCTCCTCCTGCATCTGCATCGGCGGCGCGAAGCTAAAGATACCAGCGTTATTAACCAGGATATCAAGGCGACCGAAGGCATCCACCGTAGCCTGCACTACCTTCTCAGCATCTGCGGCTCTGGCGGCATCAGCCTCGATAGACTCCGCCGTCCCACCGCCGGCCCTAATCTGCTCCACGGTTGTACCTGCAGC
The DNA here is from genome assembly GCA_011174795.1 of Dehalococcoidia bacterium. Lineage (GTDB taxonomy): Bacteria > Chloroflexota > Dehalococcoidia > SZUA-161 > SZUA-161 > W281. The sequence continues at coordinate 421 of DUEY01000050.1, read as the reverse complement.
CTCCATGTTGATGTCAGTGACCATCACACTCGCGCCCGCCTCCGCCAGCCGTAAGGCTATAGCCTGGCCGAGGCCCATTCCGGCGCCGGTTACTATCGCTCCCTTGCCAGTAAGATCAAACAACTGTGAGATAGACTTTGGTGCCATGTTGCAGTTCCCCTTTCTAACAACTTGAATTGACTATGCTGTCATGCCTGAGGTATGAACCTGCCAGTATACCTATCAACTAAGGTGCAATGAGGTAACATCCTGTATATACCCTGGTAGCCCGTTTGTCAAGCCAACATGATGGTCCATACCGTTCGGTCATGGTTGGTATGATTTTTAAAGTACCGTGTTCTAAAACCGTTCGTGGTGAGCTTGTCGAACCATGAACGCCCTTCGACAGGCTCAGGGCGAACGGAAAATAACTGCCTAAACT
>DUEY01000005.1 GCA_011174795.1 Dehalococcoidia bacterium | reverse complement strand
TTAACCCTCTTATCTGCCATAGAGAACCCCCTTCAAATCCCTATGCAATCTAATAATTTCAACTTAACCGAGTACGTCCCGAATTCCCTTAGCTTTGAAGTATAAACTGTTTTGTCAACTTTGTCCACTACGATACCCATTTCTTCTGCAAACTCGGGGGTAATCGCGCCTGTTCCTTGTGTGATACAATAGTGCGGGGCCGGGTAGCACGAATACTATGATATACCGCCAGTTGTTAAATCTCATAAGATGCTTGCAGCAAGACAAGCCGAAAGACGGAGTCGTATAAATGACCGGGACTGATATGGAATTCACCGGCGAACGTGTTGTGCCAGGTAAGACGCCGCCGGATATCTACAAGGAGCATATAGACCGGTATATCTTCGCCGCCAACCTGACCGGTAACAAGGACGTTTTAGACGTGGCTTGCGGTACCGGTTACGGGGCAGCTTACCTGGCGGAAGGGGGAGCACGAAGAGCGGTCGGCGTTGATATATCCCTCGAGGCGGTGAACTATGCCCGGGACCGGTTTGGAGAGGGCGCAAGCTTCATATGCGGCAACGCTGCGACGCTGCCCTTCGCCGACTATTCCTTCGACGCAGTCGTATCCTTTGAGACGCTGGAGCATCTAAGAACCTACCGGAAATTCCTTGCTGAGTGCCATAGGGTGCTGAAGCAGAACGGCCTGCTGATTTGCTCCACCCCGAACAGGAGGGTCTTCTCCCCCAACCTGGCGAAGCCCTTGAATCCCTACCACGTCAAGGAGTTCTGGCCAGAGGAGTTCCAACGTTTGCTCAGCAGGTATTTCAGCAGCATCAGCCTCTACGGACAGTGCGACGTCACCCTTGCGGATAACTCCGTGGAGCGCAGATACGGAGTGCGTGAGTTCAGGAACGACGAGCATATCTCGTCGGGATATATAATCGCCGTGGCTATAAAAAAGGGCAGGAGCCGCTGATGCCGCCGCCCAGAGTATCGATCGTCCTGGTCAACTGGAACAACTTCAACGACAGCGCGGAATGCCTGGAGTCCCTCAAGCATACCACCTATCCCAATCACGAGACTATAGTCATTGATAACGGCTCGGACGGTGATGACGCCCGTCTCCTGCGGGAGCGGTTCGGCGACAGCATACGGCTGATTGAGAACGAGCGAAACCAGGGCTTTGCTGGGGGATGCAATATCGGGATACAGGACGCCCTGGACAGGGGAGCGGACTACGTCGTCTTACTGAACAACGACACTGTGGTTACTCCCGACTTTCTCGATAAGATGGTTGAGGTCGCCCGGAATGACGGGAGGATAGGGATTGCCGGGGGCAAGATATACTGTTATGAGGCTCCCGAGCAGATATGGTTCGCCGGCGGCATCATCGACTACCGCACCGGGAAAACCCCCATCAGGGGCAGCGGTGAGGCTGACCGGGGACAGCTGGACGAACAGGCCGAGGTAGACTGGATTTGCTCGTGCTTCATGTTTATATCACGCGAGGTGCTGGAAACCGTGGGCCTGCTCGACGAGCGGTTCTTCTTCGGCTGGGAGGATGCAGACTTCTGTGTGCGGGCGGCCCGCAGCGGCTATAAGGTGCTCTATGTGCCGGAGTCCAGAATCTGGCACAAGGGATGGGGCGAGGCGAAGAGGGAAAGGCTCAAGGGACAGCCGCTGTATTACGCTACCAGGGGCCACTTTATCTTCCTGGACAAGCACCTCACCAGGCCCCGGTTCGCTCTGGCTGCCCTGTACTTCCTCATCACGCTTCCCAAAGTCATATGGGACTACTCGCGCATAACAGGGCAATGGAGGGGTTCTTACTACATCCTGCGGGCAATCCTCGATTTTTTAAGGATGAAGTATGGAAAAAGGACGAGGCCCTGACAGCCTCGTCCTTTACCTGAACGGTTATGAATTCTCCTCGTACGCACCATACTCGAGCGCCTCGGCGACTATCTCCGCTATGTCCATCGCCCTGAGCGAGCCCTCCTTCTCCAGCGCCTTGATGGCGTCCTCGAACATCTGGATGCAGAAGGGACAGGCTGACGCTATCACCTCGGCGCCGGTCTTTACAGCCTCTTCAGTGCGAATCTGGTTCATCCTCGTGCCGATCTGCTCCTCCATCCACATCCTGCCGCCGCCAGCGCCACAGCAGAAACCCTTGCTCATACGGTGCTCCATATCCGCGGGCGCTGCCCCGGTTACACTGTGCAGGAGCTCTCTCGGCGCCTGATATATGTCGTTGTACCTGCCCAGGTAGCAGGAATCGTGGTAGGTGAGCTTCTTGTCCACGCTCCGGGCAAGCTTCAACTTGCCCTGCTTCAGCAGCTCGAGGATAAACTCGGTATGGTGCCAGACCTCGAACTCGCCGCCGTACTGGGGGTACTCGTTCCTTATCGTATTGTAGCCATGGGGACAGGCGGTAACTATCTTCTTCACCCCGTAGTTCTTGAGAATCTCGATGTTCTGCTGCGCGAGCAACTGGAAAAGGTACTCGTTTCCTATTCTGCGGGCGGGCTCGCCACAGCAACTCTCCTCGGGACCCAGTATGCCGAAGTTCACCCCCGCTGCCTTCAGCACCTTCCCCACCGCCTTGGCAACTTTAATATTCCGCTCCTCCAGCGCACCGGTGCAGCCAACCCAGAAGAGAACGTCCACATTGCTATCATCCGAAAGCAGCTTAATATCAAGGCCCTCCGCCCAGTCCGTTCTCGTTGACATGGTGCCCCGCCACGGATGTCCCCGCTGCTCCATGCTCCTCAGCGCCTGCATAGCGGTTTCGGGGAACTGGGTCAGTTCCAGAACCAGGTTGCGCCGCATCTCAATTATCTTGTTGATTGGCTCGATGAAAACGGGACACTGCTCCTGGCAGGCACGGCAGGTGGTGCACGACCATATCTCGTCCTCGGTTATGACCTCGCCCAGCATCTGGCGCCCGTTATCCCCGGGGTTGCCGCTGAGCAGAGCGGGAGCCCGCTCGTTCAGCAGCGTCCTCAAGTCCTGTATCAGCTTCTTCGGGGATAGAGGCTTCCCGCTGAGATAAGCGGGACAGTTATCCTGGCAGCGCCCGCAGCGTGTGCAGGCATCGAGGTCCATCAGGTCCTTGACGGTGAAGTCCTGGATTTTAGCGGCGCCGAACGTCTCGGCTTCCTCAAGCTCGACATGCCTGAGCGCACCCCTGGGCCCTGTCCTCCGGAAAAAGGCGTTTATCGGGGAGACAAAGAGGTGCGACAGCTTGGGGAAGAGGAGCCCCATGTAGAAAATCGCGCCGATGATAAGCAGCGAATGGAACCACCACAAGCCCTGATACCAGCCAACCGGGTGGCTGCTGCCTTCGAAGGCCTTGGCGAAGCCATAGCCAAGGAAGGACCACGGAGCCCATTCGCTCATTATCGGTAAATCGGTAAAATGGGCGGCGGTGACGACCATGCGCAGCCCTTCCAGGATGAACCCGGTCAGCACAATGATAAACACGAGCAGCAGGCCGATAGCATCGCCCGGGATGTTATCCAGCCTGTCCGGCTTCTGGATATACCTCCTGTAGGCAGCTAAAATCAAGCCTATCAGGATCATCACGCCGCCGAGGTCTGCGAGGAAGGAGATGGCTAAATAGGTGTTACCGTGGAGGAATTCGACGATATAATGGCTGATGACGTCCATCGCGGTCCCCAGCAGGAGAAGAGCGGCGCCCCAGAAAATAAGGGCGTGCATTATCCCGGGGTAAGGGTCCCGCAGGATTCGCCTGTGGACGATGCCGTCGACGGTAGCTGTGTAGACGAAGTTCTTTATTTTTTCAAGGATGTTGGCGAAGGTGTCATCCTTCTGCCCCATTCTCCACAGCTTGAAGCGGCGGTAGAAGGCGTAGATAAGATACACCACCGAGACAAAGGCCAGTATGTAAATGATCCAGCCGAAATCGATATCGAAGAATATCTCGCGGTGCGCGTCAAGCATGGTCTCAGGCATGATTCCTCCTTTTTCAGCCAGAGGAATTTTAGCACATAGTTACAGCCGTGCCAAGTCCAGATGAGTGTTTGCAGCTTCAGACCGACCTGGCAGCACCTAGGTGCCGTGGTCGATAACGTGCGAGGGGTTCTCACTGATGACAGTGAGGCTCCTGCCCGGGCTGTGACGCCTGAGGCGCTCCACGCCCTTCCTGGTGTCGCTGGCCACCTTCTCCTTATCGCAGTTCTTCAGCCGGTACTTGAACAACCAGTAGGTGAACTCCTCCAACTGGTCGAGGTTGAGGCCATCTAACAGTGGATAGCCCCTCTCCTCTCTGAACCGCTGTAAGAGCGTCTCCTGGCTGGCGCCATAGAGTCGCTGGTAGCTGTCCCAGAAGCCTCCGTCCCTGCCGGAGAAGACGTATCCGTGGCACTCCTTGTGAATCTCCTCCTCTATGGCGAGACGCACAAACCTCTCGACGGTGACGCCGTAGAGATAGTTGAGATGGGCATGGTACTTACCGCTACCGATGAGCGCCCTGAACTCGTCGTCGGAGAGCTCCCCGGGCAGCCTGCCGTAGAAGAGGAGGTCGAGCATCTCCTCCTCGGGGACAACATCCGCTATCTCCTGGCAGAGGCGCTCCGCGAGCAGCAGCCAGTCGAAAGCCTCCCCATCGAGCAGGTAGCAGTAGCTGTGCCCGTTATGGCTTTCCTCGGTACAGGTCCAGAGCCCGATGGCCTCCAGCAGCGCTAAATGCCAGGGCTTACCGGCGGCGATAGCCTGCTTTAGATGCCTGATTGCCTCGCTATCCCCAGCGGAGGCTACATTCTTAAGCTGGGACTCACGCTTTGCCATCTCTTATTTTCCAGACATCTCGGCGCGAAGCTCCTCCAGCTTCTGTAGACGCCCGGTGGTCAGAATCTCAGTAATCTTTCTGGCGATCGCCTCACCGACGCCCGGCAGCTCCCGCAGCCTGCCCTCACTCACCACCTGCTCTAACTGGACAGGCAGGACCTCTATAGTCTCGGCAGCGCGCCGGTACGACCTTATCTTGAAAGGGTTCTCCTTCTTCCGCTCCAGCACATCGGCCAAGTCCCGAAACACCTGCGCAACCGCCGCGTTTTCCACTTCTCTTCACCCTCCCCAGCATCTAACCTATCGTCCGCAGCATTTCTTGTATTTCTTGCCGCTGCCGCACGGGCAGGGGTCGTTTCTTCCAACCCTCTGCGCCACCGGCACCTTCTCCCGCTCCTTCGGCTTCTCCTGCTTGACAATACCGACGTGGTAAATGGTATGCACAATCCCGTGACGGATACCGGTCAGGAGTTCCTGGAACATCCGGTACCCCCCCGTTTTATAGGCAACCAGCGGGTCCCTTTGCCTCAGAGCCTCGAGCCCTATCTCCTGGCGCATGTTCTCCATGGCGGTGAGATGCTCCACCCAGTGCCTGTCTATAGTGCGCAGCATCACCAGCCGCTCCAGAACCCTCATATTCTGCTCTCCAAGCTCCTGCTCCCGCTCCTCGTAGAGAGTGCCGGCATACTCCAGCAGCGCCTGCTCCACCTCCCTGCGGCTCATCCGGGCAAGCTCATCCTTACCGAGGTGCGCGGGCAGGTGGAAGACAGCGCCGACGCCGGCGACAAGGCCGTCGAGGTCCCAGTCACGGCCGTCCTCATCATGCAGATGGGCATGGACAAGCTCGCTCAGCGTGTCGCTGACCATCTCCTGGATATTACCCTTGAGGTCCGCACCGCTCAGTATCTTCTCCCTCTCCCCGTAGATAACCTCGCGGTGCTTGTTGACCACGTCATCGTATTCCACCAGGTGTTTGCGGATGTCGAAATGGTACGCCTCCACCCTCTGCTGTGAGTTCTCAATCGCCTTTCCCATCAGGCCGTGCTCCAGTGGCGTATCCTCATCGAAACCAGCCCACTCCATCAGCCCCTTGACCCGGTCCCCGCCGAACCTGCGCATCAGGTCGTCCTCGAGCGAGACATAGAAGCGAGAGCTGCCGGGGTCGCCCTGCCGCCCGGCACGGCCGCGGAGCTGATTGTCTATGCGCCGGGCTTCGTGGCGCTCGGTTCCTACGACATGCAGCCCACCGAGCTCGACTACCCTGTCGTGCTCGTTCTGCCAGTCATCAGGCGCCCTTCCCTCCGGTTTACCCCCGAGGATGATGTCCACGCCGCGCCCCGCCATATTGGTGGCGATGGTGACAGCGCTCAGGCGCCCCGCCTGGGAGATTATGCCCGCCTCTTTCTCGTGCTGCTTGGCGTTGAGCACCTGATGCTGAATACCCCTCTTCTGAAGCATATCGCTCAGCTTTTCCGACTTCTCGATAGAGACCGTGCCCACCAGCAGCGGGCGCCCCGCCTTATTCAACTCCTCTATCTCCCTGACCACTGCCTTGAACTTGGTCTCCTCGTTCTTGTAAATCTGGTCCCGGTACTCATCGCGAATCAGCGTCTTGTTCGTGGGAATGACCACTACGTCGAGCCCGTATATCTTGTCGAACTCCTCCGCCTCGGTAACCGCGGTGCCGGTCATCCCCGCAAGCTTCTCGTACATACGGAAGTAGTTCTGGAAGGTGATGGTGGCCATGGTCACGCTCTCGCGCTGTATCTGCACCCCTTCCTTGGCCTCGATTGCCTGGTGCAATCCCTCTGAGTAGCGACGACCGAACATCAGCCGCCCGGTGAACTCATCGACGATGACGACCTCGCCATTCTTGACCACATAATCGCGGTCTCGCTTAAAGAGGACATGCGCCTTCAGTGCGTTGTCCAGGTAATGCGTCAGGCCGTAGTTCGCGGGGTCATAGAGGTTGGGCAGCCCCAGCCAGCGCTCCATCTTGACGATGCCGCTTTCGGTCAGGGTTAAAGCCCGGGTGCGCTCCTCGAGAACGTAGTCCTCTTCGGGATGCAGCCGCGGGACCAGCTTGGCGAAGGTAAGGTAGTTCTTGGTCGCCTCCTCGGCGGCACCGCTGATGATGAGCGGGGTGCGGGCTTCGTCGATGAGGATGTTGTCCACCTCGTCGACGATGGCGTAGTTGAGCTCCCGCTGCACGCGCTGGGAAAGGTCGACCACCATGTTGTCCCTGAGGTAGTCGAAGCCGAACTCGTTATTGGTGCCGTAGAGAATATCGGCCTCGTAGGCCTGTCGGCGTGCAACAGGACGCAGGTGCTTCAGGCTCTCCTTCTGGCTTGCATCTTCCGGCTCATAGTCCAGGTCGAAGATGAAAGCGGCGTCGTGCTGGATACACGCCACGCTCAATCCCAGGGCATGGTATATAGGCCCCATCCACTGGGTGTCGCGCTTGGCCAGGTAATCGTTGACCGTGACCACGTGGACGCCGTCGCCCGTCAAGGCATTCAAGGTCACCGGCAGCGTAGCTACCAGCGTCTTGCCCTCGCCGGTCTTCATCTCAGCAATCTTGCCCTGGTGCAGAACAGCACCGCCTACCAACTGTACATCGAAATGGCGTTGCCCTATCCGGCGCTTGGCTGATTCGCGGACAGCGGCGAATACTTCGGGCAGGAGGTCATCGAGCGACTCATCATCCGCAAGCCTGCTTCTAAACTCATCCGTCTTCGCCCGCAATTCGTCATCGCTGAGCTTCTCGAACTCAGGCTCGAGGTCATTTATCTCCTCGACCGTGGGTTTCAGCCGCTTGAGCTCCCGCTCATTGGCATCGCCGATAATACTCCCCAAGCGCTTGAACATGCCTTATTCCGCCCTTAGCCCTTTCTCACCAGATAATCAATTTCATACATCATTGTCACTTGCCGCCCATGAGGGCATTCCGTAGAAGCTCGGCCGCCAGCCGGCCCGGGTCAATACCCCGACTCTGGGCCATATCTACCAGATCTTTAGCTGTCAGCGGGTCCAGTTCCACCATAACGTATCCACCGAGAAGCTGCTCATCCTCATTGGCCTCGATGACATCCCGGTACGCCTCGATATCCTCGTCTTTCCACGAGTCAACCACTTCTTCATAGCTTTTTTTGTCTTCAGGGGAAAGGTATTGGTCTTCCTGGGGGGACACCACAACACCTCCAGCCTCTACTGGAACATCGCACCCACTGAGAGCCCGGCGTGAATGCGGTGAATCGCCTCGCCAATCAGCGATTCCAGTGGAAGAACGGTTATTTTATCGATCCTCTTCTCTTCCGGTACAGGGACTGTATCGGTGACCACCAACTCCTTGATTATGCTCTCGGCTATACGCTTCACCCCCGACCCGGAGAGGATGGGATGCGTGCAGCAGGCATAAATCTCAATGGCACCGTGCTTCTTCAGCGTCACAGCTGCGTTGGCAATCGAGCCCCCGGTATCAACTTCGTCGTCCACCAGCAGGGCGCGCTTGCCCTTGACATCACCGATGACGGTCAGGGTCTCCGACTTATCGACATTGCCCACCCTGCGCTTTTCGACAATTGCCAGAGGCACATTAAGCCGTGCGGCAAGGTCGCGCGCACGCTTGGCTATTCCGACATCGGTAGCCACCACCACCAGGTTCTTTAGAGCTTTCTCCAGGAAGTAGTCGCTCAGGGTATAGAGGGCAGTCAGTTCATCTACGGGGATGTTGAAGAATCCCTGAATCTGCCCGGCGTGGAGGTCAATCGTCAGCACACGGTCAGCTCCAGATACCGTAATTAAATCGGCCACCAGCCTCGCTGTGATCGGCACGCGAGGCTGGTCTTTCTTATCAGTACGGCTATAGCCATAGTAGGGCATCACCGCGGTAATCCTGCCCGCTGAGGCACGCTTCATGGCATCGATTATTATCAACAGCTCGACGAGGTTCTTATTGACTGGAGAGCTGATGGGCTGAATAACGAAGACATCCCGCTCCCTCACATTCTCTAGGACCCTGACAAAGATATTCTCGTTACTGAACTCGAATACCTCCATCTGGCCCAGGGGTATGCCAAGATAGTCGCAGACCCTTCGAGCCAGGTCAGGATGTGCATTTCCGCTGAAAACCTTTAACTCGTCAAACAATTCAATCCCCCCTCGTAAATGATAATGGCCTTTTCCCTAAATATAGCACAGAAGAAACGGAGGGGCAATCGAATTCAACCGGCAGGGAAAATGCTGCCCTGCGAAATGCTGTGCTTGGAGGCAGCATACAGCATTTACCGCTTCGCTTCCCGCACTATCCTGTCGATAACGGGGGCAATATCCCTCGATGTATCGACCGCGAAGTAGTTGCGTCGAATCCTCTGCGCACTCGCCTTCATCTTCCGATAGACACCCCAGTCAGCATCGGAGTTATCCTCAGCATCAACCCCCCGAGACCTGCCTTGAAGGCGTTGCTGCACCAGTTCCCGGGGCGCTTCTACCTGGATCATGATAAGCTTCACCTTAAGGCGCTGCGCGATACGGTAAAGACGCTCCCGATGCTGTTCCATCAGGTTGGTGGCATCGAGGACAACCGTAATCCCGCCGCTGAGGAGTTCCTCGATGAGCGAATGGCAAGCCGTAAAAAGGCGCTGGCTCTCCTGTGCGCTGTAGGTTGGAGAGGGGAACAGTATCCTGCGTAGTGCATCGCTTTCCACGATAACACTGGGGAGAAGCTCCGCCAGCCTGCGGCTGAAGTAAGACTTGCCCGTACCCGGCAGACCGCTGACAGCAACAAACACGGGGTTGGCCACAGGCTCCGGCAATACCTTCAATCCCTGCTTCAGCTTCTGCACATCTGAGATTACTTTCCCGGCAACCATCAACCCATTATAACCCGACGGTGCTTAGCCAAACAAGGAGAAATGGTGATTGGAAGAATATCAAAGTGGGATAGCAAGCAAGGTGTTAATTAGCTAAACCTCGCTTCTATCGAAGAGGAAGCGGTTTAACAGTACGCTTCTTTTATCCAAAGGCTTCCGCAAGTCCTCACGCAAACCGGCGGTTAACCTTCTCACGATGATGAGCACGACAAGGCCGACAAAGGCAATGACGACCTCAGAAGGCTGCCCCAAACCCCATGCCGCGAGAGGCATTACGGTAAAACCCCCCAGCATCCCCAGCGGCAGACTCAGGCTCGGAGGACCACCGAATTTTAACCGATCATCTATTGTCTGATGACGTGCGAAGAACCGGGGGAGCGTTCTAACCCCGAATCCAATGACTATCGGTATTAAACCGAAAAGCATCGTTTTCGTAGCGAGAGTGCCAGACATAGCCAGCCCTATACTGTTACCCTTTTCACCATCGAACTTCATAAATACAGGCCACATCTGCCCTGCCACAGCAGCTACCCCGGCGAAGGCAACCCAGCCAGGAGATAAATCAAACGCCTCCCGTGCAACAAGAACAGCTATGATACCTTTGAAAAAATCGGAGAAAGTGCCGATAAACGCCTGAGTGCGCCCAAATTTTTGCCAGAGCGCGATATGCATATCTTCATACTCTCTGAGGTCAATGCCCTGAAGCCTGCCCATGATATATATGAATGGTATAGACCCCAGAATATAGCTGCCCAGAATCACCCCGAACTCATCCCACATCGTTGTCCTCCTCGCTGTAGAAAGCAAGAGCGAGCACTCCGGGACCAGCCTGCACGCCCATAGTCGGCGCGAAGTCAGCTATAAAAATTTCGGCGCATTCAAATTCAGATTCCACCTGCTTCTTCAGCGCTTCCGCTTCCTCCAGCACATTGGCATGCATCACATTGACATGGACCGGCCTGCTGCCTGTCCGTTCCCTCATAATCTCTACCAGACGCTTTACCGCTCGCGGCTTTGTTCGAGCCCTCTCCAGCGGCCTTATCTCGCCCTGGGAAAACGTCAGGATAGGCTTTATCTTCAACATAGAGGTAATCCATGAAGCTGCCCTGGGGATACGACCAGCCCGTGCCAGATATTCGAGAGTATCCAACACAGCCACCATGTTCACCCGCGGTATCATTTGCTCAGCTACCTCAGTAACCTGCGTCAGGTTCTTTCCCGAAGCCGCTGCTACGGCAGCCGCCAACGACACAAAACCTTCTGCTCCCCCGGCAGTGCGGGAGTCAACGACGTTTATAGCGATACCATGCATTTCCTCCTCAGCCATCTGCTTCGCCTGCACTGCTGAATCATACATCATGCTAATCTCCGAGCAAATGGTGATACACACAATACCACTGGCTCTATCGGCAAGCTCGCGATACGCCTCAAGAAAGTCCCCTGGGGATGGCGATGTGGTAGTAGGAAGCTCCTTGCTGCTCGCTATCAGCTCGTAGACCTCCTGGGGCGTTATGTCAACACCGTCCCGGTATGGCCGACCTTCGATAATAATACTTATCGGCACAATCCTGATGTCGTATCGTTGCACCAGTTCCCTGGGGAGACAGGCAACGCTATCGGTGACAACAACAACCCTGTCGATAACCAGCCCCTTTCATAATCTAGAATCGCGACATCGACTACATTGCTGCGTTATCAGTATAGAAGCTTATGCCAATCGCCCCCGGCCCTGTATGTGTGCCCATCACCGGGGTGAAATCTGTGACATAGAACTCGCGGCAATCGAACCGAGACATGAGATCAGCCTGAACCAGTTCCGCCTCCTCAGGAGCATCGGCATGCATTAACGTTACACATACCGGCTTACCGTCAGTCCGCTCACCCATAATCTCAAGCAACCGCTTCAACGCCCGCTTCCGGGTACGGCATCTCTCCAATAGATGTATATCCTCGGTTGCGTCCAGTATAGGCTTGATCTTGAACAGAGAGCCTGCCCATGCAGCAGCTTTCGGTATCCTCCCCCCTTTAGCCAGGTAGTACAGGGTGTCCAGCATAGCGATCGCGTTCACCCGGTACATCATATCCCGGGCTGCCTGTGCAACCTCATCAAGGTCATGACCCGAGGCTGCTGCCCGAGCCGCTGCTTGAGCGACAAAGCCCTGTGCCAGGGAGGGGCAACGAGCGGGGAAGACTTCAATACGAACCTGTTGCATCTTCTCCTCAGCCATACCCTTAGCCTCCACAGCAGCGTCAAATGACATGCCGAGATTCTGGGGAAGGGTGACACACAATATGCTGCTGCTGCTCTTCCCTAGCTCACTGAATGCTTCGAAATACTCACCTGGTGATGGAGAGGAACTGGTAGGCAGTTTTTTCGCCTTTCGTAGAAGCCTGTAGAACTGCTGAGGAGTTATATCGACTCCATCAAGATAGGCGCGATCTTCGAAAATAAGGTGCAGCGGTAGTATACGTATGCCATATTGTTCGGCTACCTCCCGGGGAACACAGGAACTGCTTTCAGTAATGACTGCCACCTTGTTCATAGAGAACACTTCATTGTCTTTCCCAAACTTTTTCAGGCAATGCACGGTCCGAAGCTTCGACTTCCTCCCTCCAACGCCTTACTCTGCACTGCAATACCGCCGGACTCATCACGAGGATAGTAAGGAAAAGCGCCAACAAGAAGCAGATAACGGGATGGAAGCCGTTCTCGGTAAAACGCCAGATCATAGCTAGAATGAACAGTGTCCCTATTGACAGTATACCGACCTTGAGGTGCCGCTGTTTGAGACGAATGAAAGCAGCAGAAACCCCACCCAGGGCGAGGAAGGTAAATGCTACCTCCAAATCACCTCCCTGGAAACCATGCCTGGGGTAGTCCATGAGCCCCATATCTCGCTCCAGGGCGACGAACCACACAAAAAGCACGGGGAACGGCAGTAGCATCAATGAAGCGAAAAGCCAGTCACGACGTACCACACGTATGACAATATATCCCATTAAGCAAAGCGCAACGCCAACGTAAACCACGATCACTACCCAGAGTGCGTTATTCCCCAGAACCAGCGGCGGCAGGACACGCTCAGCAACAAATATAACCAGGAAAGCAACAGCAAGCGAAACCATGGAGAAATAGCCCAGCCAGGAATAGAACCATCCCGGTCGTCCGCGACGCCAGGCATAGAGAGTCACTCCACCTATCACCAGTGACACAAAAATCAGCCAGTAGCTGGTTCGCCAGAGATGAAGAGCGAACGTAAGAGCGATGAGCAGATGGGGTACTCCCGCCAATAGTGCCTGGAGCCATGTTCCACCGCTATAAACCTCATAGAGTTCACGACCGATATCCCTGGCACTGCCGAACCTCCTGGTCGCCATATCTACAGCCTCTCTATCGGAGAAACCGGCCTCGCACAACTCTTCAATCTCATCCTCAAAATGAGTTTGTAACTCCCGAACAACGTCGCCATCCTCTCGTGGGTCCAGTCTGGAGTTCAAGCTGATGTTTATTAGATACCGTCTAAGCTCAGGTAGCATAGGACTGAGTCTAAACCTCCGCTAAATTGGCCGGTTCGATAACCAGATTCACCGCAGCCGAGAATCCCTCCCATTCGGCTCTCTTCTCATCTAAAGCCCGCTGTCCCAACTCGGTAAGGTAGTAATATCTCCTTTCCTGCCCGTTGGGAAGCCTCTCCCACTTGCCCTGTATAAGCTTATCTTTCTCCAGTCTATGCAGAGCAGGATAGAGGGTGCCCTGCTTGAACCGGAAATATCCCCCGCTCCTTTTCTCCATCTCCTTAATCAAACGATAGCCATACATCGGCTCCTGTCCAATCAAGGAAAGTATTAAATGCTCGGTGCTCCCCTTCAGGAGCTCACGTCCGTATCTCACTTTCTCACCTCTTTACCTAGTACTACGAGGTAGTCATGGCGTAGTGTATAGTACATGAATTCCCCTGTCAAGCTTGAAACTCAAAAAGCGGCGCGTAAACCGGTCTCATATTGTAACTTTAGGTAAACTCCGCTATAATAGCCCCCACGCTGGGTTGCGCCTTTCAGTTGGCTGTAAGATTTCTCTTTTTCATTCCCGGGAACCGGTTTTAGGCGATGATATCATGCTGCTGGCAACCGACATAGGAAACACCAATCTAGTACTAGGTGTCTTCGAGGGCGAGAGGCTTAAGGCTACCTGGAGGTTCAGTACCGATGTCCACAAGCTTGCCGACGAATACGCCGCTGTATTGGCCAACCTGCTGCCCCTCAAGGGTCTTGCCTTTTCAGATATCGAAAGTGCCATCATATCAAGCTCGGTCCCTCCCCTGGTGGCGGTTTTCGAGGAGCTGTGCCAGCGTTACTTCGAGGTCACACCTACCGTTGTAGGCCCTGGTACCAAGACCGGGGTCCGTATCTCAATCGATAATCCGCGTGAGGTAGGAGCTGACCGGGTGGTCAATGCAGCTGCGGCACACAGGCTGTACGGCGGCCCGTTGATAGTCATAGATTTCGGCACCGCTACCACCCTGGATGCTGTCTCAGCAGAGGGAGACTATCTGGGTGGAGCCATTGCTCCCGGCATAGAAATCTCCGCAGAGGCGCTTTTCGAGCATGCTGCCAAGTTACCACGTGTGGAAATGGTTCGACCGCAGAAGGCTATAGGTGGAAACAGTGTAGCTGCAATGCAATCCGGTATCATATTCGGCTATGTAGGATTAGTAGAGGGACTCGTTGCACGGATGCGAAAGGAGCTGGGAGGGAAGGCGAAGGTGATTGCCACAGGGGGCTTGGCGAACATCATAGCCAAAGAGACCACGATTATAGATGCGCTGGAGCCCGATTTAACGCTTATCGGACTCAGTCTGATATACGAGCTTAATCTGCGACGGTAGTCAATTTCACGGAGAAAGCATGGTTGAGGGTAAAAACGTAGTCTTGGGGATCACCGGCAGTATCGCTGCTTATAAAGCAGTGGATATCGCCGCCAAGCTAACCCAGAAAGGGTTAGCTGTTGACGTGGTAATGACCAAGGCAGCAACAAAGTTTGTCTCTGCATTATCCTTCCGCAGCGTTACCCATAGACCTGTTATCACCGACATGTGGGAGACCCCTGCTGAGTTCAACATCGAGCATGTCTCTCTTGCAGAACGGGCTGATGTCGTAGTTATCGCACCTGCTACCGCCAACACCATTGCCAAACTTGCAGCAGGCATTGCCGATGAAATCTTGACCTGCACCGTGCTTGCCACAAGGGCACCAATTATATTAGCGCCAGCGATGGATGCCGGGATGTACAGCAACCCGATAACTCAGGAGAATCTTGCCAAGCTGCGCTCCCGTGGATTCATCATCGCTGGCCCGGGATATGGCTGGCTAGCTTCCGGCCTGGTCGGCATGGGACGCCTGGTCGACCCAAATGAAATACTGGGTACCATCTTCCAGGCCCTGGGAAAAAAAGGCGACCTAGTTGACAAGCATATCGTGGTCAGCGCCGGAGGGACCCGAGAACCCATTGACCTGGTACGCTACATCGGCAACCGCTCCTCAGGAAAGATGGGCTATGCGTTAGCTGAGGCAGCCCGCGACCGAGGGGCAACAGTAACCCTGGTAACCAGCGTTACGGAACTGCCGCCTCCTGCAGGTGTTGAGGTGATTCCCGTGGAGTCCGCACTTGAGATGAGAGAAGCTGTGCTCAAGGCTACAGCCGCAGCCGACGTACTGATAATGGCTGCCGCAGTCGCTGATTATCACCCGGCAAAGGTTGCTAAGGATAAGATAAAGCGGGAGTCGGAAACGCTGACTCTCGAGCTGGTCAAGACCCCGGATATTATCGGTGAAGTAAGAGGAAATATCATCAAGGTCGGCTTCGCCGCCGAAAGCAAAGACCTGATAGTACGGGGAACCGAGAAGCTTAAGAAAAAAAAGCTTGACCTTATCGCAGTCAATGATATTACCGCTGAGGACAGTGGTTTTGCCACAGATACAAACCGTGTGATCCTGATCGACCGCAAGGGAAAGGTTGAGCAACTCTCCCTGATGCCTAAATATGAAGTTGCCCACCTGATCCTGGATAAGGTAGTGGTTCTGCTCTCTCGAGCACAGAGGTCTCCTGCCGAGAAAGATACCTAATATCTTTTGGAGGACAACGATGGAGAGAATGACACGGTGGATTACCAGCAGGCGTTACCTGCTCCTGCTGCTGGAACACCTCGTAAGCAATCCCATAACAGAGATATTGCTAACAGTAATCATAAGGATAACGGGTCGGGTTCTGAGCGCTGTACTGGTCATTATGAGAGTCGTTTTCAGGATGACCCTCGAAGATATTACCGTCCTTCTCATGAAACTGCCCCTTATAAGAGTGACCACCCTCAAGGTCATGACAATGCTAAAACCGATAATGAAGGGCATCGAACCAGAGGGATTATGGTTGTTTAGGGAGGTTATGAGAGTCAGAGGTGTCAAAGATGTAATCATGCCCGTGGTAATGAGTACAGGGGTGTTACTCGAAACTCTCGCCGAGCCTGAGGTCGTAAATGAACTGGGTAAAAAAGAGGTGGAGGAATAGAGATGTTCGGGTATATGGGAAAGATATTGCGAGTAGATTTGACCAGCGGGAAGATAGAGGAACAGGCGCTCGACGAGAAAATGGCGCAGAAGTACATCGGTGGAAGCGGCCTAGCGGCAAGGATTATCTATGATGAAGTTGGACCCGGCGTTGAGCCTTTTTCGCCGGATAATTCATTGGTTTTCGCTGTCGGCCCATATCAAGGCACCGGAATCCCTTTATCCAGCAGATATGAGGTTGCTACCAGATCACCGTTAACCGGTATTTGGGCTGAGGCCAGTTCTGGAGGCTGGGTTGGACCATTTCTAAAACGGGCGGGCTACGACGCCATTGTCATCAAGGGTAAAGCCCAAAAACCCGTCTACTTGCTTGTTACAGATGCTGGCGTCGAAATCAAAGACGCTTCCAGTTTATGGGGCAAAGATGCATATGAAACAGAGGAAAAGATAAGGAATGAACTGGAAGACCGGGATGTCAGAGTAGCCTGTATCGGTCAAGGCGGCGAGAATCTGGTTAAATTCGCCGGTGTTATGAACGATATGGGTAGAACGGCTGGCAGGAGTGGTGTCGGCGCAGTAATGGGCTCCAAGAACTTGAAGGCCCT
Organism: Dehalococcoidia bacterium; assembly: GCA_011174795.1. Lineage (GTDB taxonomy): Bacteria > Chloroflexota > Dehalococcoidia > SZUA-161 > SZUA-161 > W281. Next base: position 37,216 of record DUEY01000005.1, on the reverse strand, counting down.
TGCTGTAAAGGGTAAAAAGACCGTGTCAATCGCGGATAAGGGACGACTGTCAAAACTTATTAGAGGTACTGCCAAACTCGCCAAGGATGGTCCGGTCTCCGTCATGTACAACAAATACGGCACTGCGATACTCCTGGATATATGGGAATCGATAGGTGATGTACCTTTTAAATACTGGGCCAGAGGCGACGCTAAGAGAGGCGAATGCGCCAGAATAGCGGCCAATATCGGCGGCGCCAAGATGCAACGCGAGATCCTGACCAAGAGCTACCATTGCTACGGCTGCCCCCTCGGTTGCGGCAGACTAGTGAAGGTAACATCACCAGCTAAATACGCTGTCGAAGGGCACGGGGCCGAATATCAATCCAGCGCCGCCCTCGGCACACTATGTATGGTAGATAACATGGCCGCTATTGCTAAAGCTAATGATATGTGCAACAGATATGGTATCGATACAATCGAGACCGGCAGCATAATTGCGTTCGCAATGAGTTGTTATGAAAAGGGATGGATTGCAGATAGCGATACAGATGGCATTGACCTCGAATGGGGTAATGCAGATGCCGTAATCGCGATGGTTGACAAGATAGGTAAGAGAGAAGGCTTGGGTGATGTGCTGGCAGATGGATTGATACCTGCAGCGCAGAAAATAGGACATGATTCGATAAACATAGTTATGCACAGCAAGGGGCAGGCATTCCCCATGCATGATCCGAGGGCATTCCCCGGCTTAGCCATAGCATATGGTACTTCGGAAAGAGGAGCGTGCCACATGCATGGGATTGGATGGGCGGAGCCAGTTGGCTTTGGATTCACCTCATTTCATATAGGTGGAAAAGGGGTTAAAAAATACTCCCTAGAAGGGCAGCCGCTCAACACGAAAGTATCCCAAGACCTCGCAGATGTCTCCGATTCCCTGGTTCAGTGTAAGTTCACCGTGATGGCTTTTATAACACCTAAAACACAGGCCGCAATGCTATCCGCCATAACCGGCCAAGAATTCGACGTAGAAGAACTGCTAATGGCAGGGGAAAGAATGTTCAACTTGAAGCGGCTGTTTAACTGCAGATTCGGTATGATCAGGAAAGATGATATCATACCAGAGATGGTGCCAGTTCCCGTAACCGGTAACTACGTTCCCAAAGGTGAAGAACTGGAGAAGGCGATTGACGAGTACTACGAGCTGAGGGGCTGGACCAAAGACGGTATACCCACAGCGGCGAAGATTCGGGAGTTGGAAATAGAAAACGTTGAACGCCCCCAGTAATAACGCAGTACTACCAGTTTAAATGAAGGTCAAACGCGGCATGTCCAGCCGCCGTTTTCAGAGACCCTAAATGAAAATCACCGATGTTAAAACCTACTCGATAAGCATCCCCATTCCCAAGCCCTATTTCCATCCGGCATGGATACCGGGCTTTACCGAGAAACACTTCACCTTCACCCTGATAGAGATCCTCTCCGATGAAGGCATAAAAGGATACTCCTCCGTGCTTTCCTTCAGCATTCTGAGAACGAAAAAATTCATTGATAAGAAAGTAAAACCTTTGATCCCGGAACAGGTAGAGGATATCGCCGATATCGAAAGATTCGTTCAGAATATGAGAAGCATGAATATTCCCAAAAAGAGTGCCGGCACGACTCCCTATAAGAAACGACTGCTCTTTCCCCACATAACCAAAGGGCTCTATATGCTCAGGCACTTCGAGCCGAGGCTATGGTGCGTGGAGGTTGCTCTCTGGGACCTGCTGGGAAAGGCGAAGAATAAACCTGTCTGTGAGTTGCTGGGCAGAACGCAGGAGCGAGTCAAGGCCTATATAAGCACCGGTGAGAAAATATCAATTGAGAAACATGTCGAAGATGCCAGGAGATACAAAGAGCAGGGAATCAAAGCTATCAAGCTGAGAGCGCATCATAGAAACATTAAAAACGACTTAAAAGCAATCGAGAAGGTTAGGGAGACCGTCGGCGCTGATATGGAGATTATGGTGGATGCCAATCAAGCACCGAATCCACTGCCTCCTTTCTGGTCACGAAAGAAGGCCCTCAATTTTGCCCGGGAGCTGGAAAGATTGAAATGCCTTTGGCTTGAAGAACCGCTTCCCATGCACGACCTTTATGGCATCAGAGAACTCCAGGAAAAAGCGGAGATCTTAATCGCAGGAGGAGAGCTTGAACAGGGAGAGGAGCGATTCGGGCAACTCCTCGACTGCTACGATATTATTCAACCTGACGTCCACTTCTCAGGGGGCATCGGGCAAGTGAAGAGGATAGGCGAAATGGCCGCACAGAAAGGTAAGATGCTCATACCTCACTGCTGGGGAAGCGGGTTGTCGCTCGCCGCTAATCTTCAACTTATTGGTTCGCTAAGTAATTGTCCCTATCTTGAATATCCCTGCGACCCGCCATTCACCACTGATATAAGAGACGCAATACTAACCGAGTCTATAAAGATAGGAAACGATGGATATGTCACCATTCCCCAGAAGCCTGGCCTCGGTGTAGAGGTAAACGAAGCAGTAATAAAAAGATACGGGAAGGACTCTTAAATCATTCATTGTTGAATGTAGTACTAAAGTGGTACTTGATAGCTGACGCTTATATGTTTAACATGATTATGCTGGAAGAGGACAGAATTACTTTATATGGAAGCAGGTAAAGGCTCTACAGACCTTGAAAAAGAGGTTCTTAATGCAGGGCTCTGTACCAGTTGCGGAGCATGTGTCGGCATCTGTCCCTATATTAAGGTAGTCAAGGACAGGGTAGCGGTCATCGAGCCCTGCGGCATCACCGACGGGAAATGCTACGATTTTTGCCCTCGAACCCTCACCGATATCTCCGAACTCGATCGAAGGATATTCGGTCAGGAGCGCTCCGATTCCTCACTTGGCCCTTATATCTCCATTGAGATGGCGCAGGCAAAGGACAGCAAGACCCGCAACCGCGGCCAGTACGGCGGGGTGGTCTCCGCCTTGACCGCTTATGCCATGAGCAAGGGTGAGATAGGGGCTACAGTGCTCACCAAACCCTTTAACGAAAGCCTTATGCCCACGTCGGTGTTGGTGGAGGATAGTTCCCAGGTGCTAAGCTGCGCCGGCTCTAATTATATTGCCTCAGCAACTCTTGCCCGGCTTAATGAGGCGATGAAACAGCAAACGGTTTCACTCGGTATCGTAGGTATGCCATGCCAGATTCTAGCTCTGCGCAAGATGCAGGCATCCAAGCACGAAAACGGCTCAAAAGAAGTCAAGCTCGCCATCGGTCTTTTCTGCACCTGGGCCTTATCCTACAAAAGCTTCCACGAATTCCTGAAGGGAAAGATCAACCCTTCACAAATCAAACGGCTGGACATCCCTCCCCCACCAGCCAACAAACTGGTGGTTGTTACCGAAGCAGGCACCCTGGAATTCCCTCTGGACGAAATCAGGGAGTTCGTCAAGCCGACCTGCGGTATTTGCTTCGATATGACCTCCGAGTTCGCAGACCTCTCGGTAGGCATGGTCGAGGGAGTTGACGACTGGAATACCCTGATAGTCAGAACGCCGGAGGGAAAGATGATTATCGATAAGGCAAAGGAGGACGGCATAATAGAGACCAAGCCTTTGCCTGAAGCAAACCTGAGCCATCTACGGGAAGCATCGCTGCTAAAGAAAAAGAGAGCACTGGACGAGATAGTCAAACGCACAGGCGATAAGAATAATCTCCTGTATCTGCGTTTGAGCGATGCAGAGCTGAGAAAGCTCCGCTAGGAGACCACATGTCGGTAATAAAGATAGACCGGCCCGGACAGAGCGTGCTCATGATGGGCAATGAAGCCATTGCTCGAGGGGCAATCGAAGCTGGAGTTGACTTCAGTTCCGCCTATCCGGGAACCCCTTCCTCCGAAATTCTAGAATCCCTAGCACGTGTAGCGGAGCACTTCGGCCTCTACGCCGAGTGGTCAGTCAACGAGATGGTATCACTGGAGGCAGCAGCCGCTGCTTCCCTCACCGGGCTAAGGGCCATAGTGGCCATGAAACAAAACGGCGTCAACGTATGCTCTGATTTCCTGATGACTGTCAATCTGAGCGGTACCAAGGGCGGCCTTGTCATCGTGGCCTGCGATGACCCCTCAGCTATATCCAGCCCCAATGAACAGGACAGCCGTAATTTCGCCAAGTTCGCCGACCTGCCTTTACTAGAGCCCGCAACATTCAATGAAGCAAGAGAAATGACCAAGTACGCCTTTGAGCTTTCCGAAAGGCTCGGGCTACCCTGCATAATTAGAAGCGTAACAAGAATATCCCACAGCAGAGGTAATGTTGAGCTCGGTGAACTCCCAGAGAGGAAGAGGTCACCCAGCTTTGAGGGCGTAAGTATCGCCGGGGCCTTCGTTGCCCTGCAGCACGCCGCACTGCATCAGAAATTGGAACAGGCACGGGAGGACTTTGAGAACTCAAAATTCAACTGGTATGTTGGTCCCGAAGGTGCAAAATTCATCATCGTCACCAGCGGCACTGGCTGGTTCTATTCTCGAGAAGCCGTGGCAGCGCTCGGCCTCGATAGCGAGGTGGGGATTCTTAAGATAGGCACCACATGGCCTCTACCGGAAAAATTCATCATCGACCATTTGAAGCCAGCGAATGAACTGCTCATCGTTGAGGAGGTGGACGATTTCCTCGAGCAAAACATAAAGGTTCTCCTGGCAGAGCAGGCAAAGACACTGGGCCCGATTGAGGTCTATGGTGCCAAGTCAGGTCATCTACCGGCATGCGGTGAGATGAACCAGGATAAAGTAGCCAAGGCATTAGCAACCATAAAGGGCGTGGAATACAGCGGCAGAGATGAGGCATACGCCCAGCGGGCACGGGAGTTAGTGCAACCCTACCTATCCCCCAGGATACCTACCTTCTGCGCCGGTTGTCCCCATCGGGCTTCTATGTGGGCTATAAAATCCGCCCTGAAGCTGGATGGGCGTGATGGGTTCGTTACTGGTGATATCGGTTGCTATTCTATGGGAGCTGGTCCAGCCGGCTACTTTCAACTCAAGACAATCCACTGTATGGGGAGCGGAATAGGGCTGGCCACCGGTTTTGGCAAGCTGGGGCAGTTCGATTTCAACAGGCCCGTTGTCGCCGTATGCGGTGACTCAACCTTTTATCATGCCGCAATTCCAGGGCTTATCAACGCACGGTTCAACAACAGCAATGTTCTCATGGTCGTGCTTGATAACGCCGGAACAGCCATGACAGGCTTTCAGCCCCATCCCGGTTCCGGAATAGACGCCCTGGGAGAACCAGCACCTGTTGTTGATATCGAGGGAATTTGCCGAGCTATCGGCGTACCGGTTAAGGTAAGAGACCCGTTTGAACTCGACGAAGCCATAGAGGAGCTTTGTGACCTTCTACAGGAAGACGGCCCCAAGGTGATGGTCTTCCGCCGGAGATGCCACCTGGCGGAGACTAAAGAAAGGCCGCAGAAAAAGGTCTTCGTCGACCCGGATAAGTGCATCGGTGATGAGTGCGGGTGTGCCCGCTTCTGCAGCAGAGTCTTCAACTGTCCCGGCATAATCTGGGATCCCACTACTAAAAAGGCAAGGATCGATGAAATCGTATGTACCGGCTGTGGGGTTTGTGCCTACCTATGCCCGCAGGGAGCAATCGTAATTGAAGGGAACTGAAATATGACCCTGGAAAAGGATCCACTGAATCTTATCATAACAGGCGTCGGCGGTCAGGGAAATGTCCTGGCTTCGCAAATCGTAGCTACAGCTGGGATCAAGGATGGCTTCTATGTAACCGTCGGTGAAACCTATGGCGCCTCTCAAAGAGGTGGTGGCGTGCTGAGCCACGTTCGTTTCTCCCTACAGACACAGTGCGGTCCGCTCACACCGGAGGGGCAAGCGGATATCGTTATTGGAATGGAGCCCATGGAAGCATTGCGGGTTATCGCCGATTTCGGCAACCCCGAGACCAGGGTTATCGTCAGCCCAAGGCCTATATACCCTATCTGGGTTCTCTCCGGGCAGGCCACATATCCCCCTATTGAAGATGTGCTGGGGGGGCTGAGAGAGCTGACTGGCGAAGTCAGGGTTATCGAACCATCTGTAGACGGTGGAACGCCTCTACCGACCAATGTACTGATGGTGGGAGCACTGGCTGGCTCCGGGATGTTGCCTATTTCACTCAGCTCTTTTGAAGAGGCCCTGAAAGAGATAATAGCTCCAAAGAGTTTGGAGTTAAACCTCGAGGCTTTCAAGAAGGGTTTGGAAGCAACCGCTACATGAATAGTGCGAATGACCTTGTTTCAGCTTTTTATCAAGAGTTTCAAGGGGGGTGAATGTAATGCCTGAGCAAGCCTTATCGGACGTCAAAGTAATAGACCTGTCCTGGTATATGGCAGGCCCCTACTGCACCAAGCTTCTAGCTGATTATGGCGCTAATGTTATAAAGATAGAAAAGCCAGGAGAGGGAGACCCGGCGAGGAGGATAGGGCCCTTCTTTAAAGACGACCCGCATCTAGAGAAGAGCGGGCCTTTTCTTCATCTCAACACCAACAAAAAAAGCATCACGCTCAATTTAAAGAGCGAGAAAGGTAAAAAAATACTCAAAGAGCTGGTTAAGGACGCGGACATCCTCGTAGAGAGCTTCAGACCTCGCGTTATGCCCGGTCTGGGGCTTGACTATGAAACCATGGAGAAGATAAATCCCAAGCTAGTGATGGTCTCCATCTCCAGCTTCGGACAGACCGGTCCTTACCGCGACTTCAAGGCAGCTGAGATAGTCGAATATGCTATGGGCGGTGAAATGTACTCTACGGGAATTGCAGGGAGAGAACCCCTGAAACTCGGCGGCAATGTCGTCCAGTATCAAGCGGGAACTGTCGGCGCTGTAGCAGCGATGGGTGCTCTGTACGCCGCAGAGCTCCAGGAAGCTGGTCAGCATGTAGACATCTCTATTATGGAAACCCAAGCTGGAAGTGCCGACAGAAGGATTATATACCTTATGGGTTATATCTGTGCGGGTGTGCTTACCACCCGCTGGCCGCCGCCTCGAGAAGCAGTGCGCATGCTCATCATGCCCCAAGGAGTCTACCCGTGTAAAAACGGATTCATTAACACACTCAGCCTGCCCCAGTGGTGGCCTAGATACCTGCAGGCAATGGAGATGCCGGAGCTATTAGAAGATCCCAGGTTTCAGAATATCTTCAGTATGGAGGCAGGGATGGAGTTCGATGCCATCTGGTACTCCTGGCTAGCCGACCACAATAAGGAGGAACTCTTCGAGAAATTCATCAATGCCAAAATCGCGAGCGCTCCTGTGAACAGCCCCGAAGATCTACTCAAGAACCCACATCTTAAGGAAAGGGAATATTTCACCGAGATCGACCATCCAGAGACAGGCAAGGTCACCTATCCCGGGGCACCCTTCAAGATGTCCGATACACCCTGGCAAATCAGGAGCCCAGCTCCGCTCTTAGGGCAACATAACGAAGAGATATACTGCAATATTCTGGGATATACCAGAGATGACCTGGTGAAGCTCCGTGAGAGCGGAGTTATCTGAGCCCGTAGCCCTCAGTATCCATCGAGGAGGTTAAGAAAATGGCTAAGCTTCCGTTAGAAGGCGTTAGAATCGTTGCTATTCCGGTGGTATTCGCCGGGCCTTTCGGAACCATGCTCCTGGCAGACCTGGGAGCTGAGCTCATTCTGGTGGAATCCGTCCATCACTTCCCCCCTATAACGAGAGGCTATATGCCCAGACCACCTCAGGGCCTCGTTCCCACTACAGGGGCAACATTTGGCGGCACAGGTGGAATCCAAACCTACTTCGACCACTGGGCGGGAGACAGACCCTGGGACCGTTTCGCCATGTTCCACGCACTGGGTCGCAATAAGATAAGCTGCTGTATGGATCTCACCAGGCCCGAAGGACAGGATGTCTTCAAGAGATTGATTAATGTAAGCGATGTTTTCTTCGAAAGCAACGCCCCTGCCACCATGGAGAAGTTGGGCTTAACCTACGATACACTCAAGGAGGTTAAAGAGGACTTAATCTATCTCAGGATGCCCGGGCTGGGCTGCACCGGCCCTCACAAGTATTGCTCCCTCTTCGGGGCACAGCTTCAAGCCTTAGCCGGTCATACCTGGCTGACGGGCTATACCGACCTTGACCTGACAACCACCCAATCGCTGCTATTCCACTGTGATGCTTCCTCCGGCGCCACAGCCGCCTTTGCCATCCTCTGCGCCCTGCACTACCGTAAACGCACCGGGAAAGGACAGTTTATCGACCTTGCCCAGATCGAAACCGTGGTCCCGCATCTGGCCGATGCCGTTATGGACTATACTATGAACGGCAGGATTCAGACCGCCATGGGCAATCGTCACCCCTATATGGCACCCCATGGCGTTTATCGTTGCCGCGGCGATGATGACTGGGTAGCGATCGCCGTATCCTCAGATGAGGAATGGGAAGGGTTTTGCCGCGCCCTTGGTAATCCCGACTGGTGCAGCGAGGAGAGGTTCTCCACGGCCTTAGGACGCCTCGAGAACCAGGATGAGCTCGACAAGCTCGTCGAGGAATGGACATGTCACCATGACAACTACGAGGTGATGCACATTCTGCAGAAAGAGGGCATAGCGGCGGGACCGGTGATAAGCCAGCGCGATGCTTTTCGCGATGCTCAGTTGGTGAGCCGCGGTTTCTTCGAGGCAGTAAGTCACCGCGAAGCGGGAACCCATCTCTATCCGGGAATGCTTTGGAAGATGCCTAAAACCCCGCTTAGCATACGCAAGCCGCCGCCGTGCCTCGGCGAGCATAACGACTACGTATTCAAAGACATACTGGGGATGTCCGACGAAGAGGTCGCCGAACTAGAGAAGGAAAATATAATAGGGGGTGATGAGTACCTCATCGAATCCATTTTCTAAGAGAACTGAAGTTCCTCACTCCTAGTGTTTACCTTGACACTGCGTGCGAAAACAGTATAGAATAACAAACGCGATTTCTGCGCATGCCTTATCAAAGAAGAGAATCAGTGAGCAGAATAAACCTGTTCTTCAAGGATGAGCAACATCCGAAGAAGAACTTCTTTTTACCCTCGAACACGAATAAGGACAACATCTCCCCCTAACAGGAATAGCTTACTAGCCCAATAAAAAAGGAGGTACAAATATGGGTGTTCTGGATGGCAAGGTCGCAATCGTGACAGGCGCAGGAAGAGGACTTGGAAGAAGCCATGCCTTAGCCATGGCTGAGGAAGGCGCCAAAATAGTAGTCAATGACATCGGCGTGGAATGGGACGGCACGGGACAGGCTAAAGGTCCCGCTGATGATGTGGTCAAGGAGATCAAGGATGCCGGTGGGGATGCAGTAGCTTGCTTCGATAGCGTGACCGATTTCGAGGGAGCACAAAGGATTATAGACACCGCTGTTAATAGCTTCGGCAAGCTCGACATCCTCGTCAACAACGCCGGCTTCCTGAGAGACAAGATGATTTTCAATATGTCAAAAGAGGAGTGGGATGCCGTACTCGATGTCCACCTAACAGGCACTTTCAACTGCGGCAGATGGGCCGCTGCCTATTTCAGAGAGCAGAGCAAAGCAGGTAAGCTGGAAAGCGGCGGGCGCATAATTAACACCGTTTCACACGCCGGCCTCATAGGCAATCCTGGACAGAGTAATTATGGCGCAGCCAAGGCAGGCATCGCATGCCTGACCCTTATCTGGGCCAGGGAGCTTCAACGATTCAACGTTACGGTGAATTCGGTCACCCCTATGGCCAGGACCAGGATGACTACACTTTCCGGATATTTTACGGAAATACCGGGTGAGGGCCAGTTCGATGAGTTTGCCCCCGAGAACGTATCCCCACTGGTCGTATACCTGGCCAGCGACGCAGCACAGGACATAACTGGACGGGTTATATCCATCAGGGGAGGTAAACTGGAGCTGTTCAACGGCTGGTATCTTGCGAACTCTATCGACATCCAAAAAAGATGGACTATTCCAGAACTGCAAGCAAAGATTCGTGAGCTGGGGACCCTCTCCCTGCCGGAAATGGCTTTTTAAGCAGCGTATAGCTAATAAAATAGAAAGGGTTTCTTTCTAGCAATAATCAGCGTCAGTGGTTCTGCAATAGCGTTACGGCTAACATCCATTGCTATGTTGGCTGTGGACCGCCGCGGCCACCCGATTTGCAGGCTGACTCACTCAAGTTTGCCCGTGCTATGAGATATTGCCTCCTCCTTACATGAGGAGTTTACCACCCCTGAGCAAGTTGAAGGGAGGGGTTGTTGCCAAATGAGTTACGAAACTATAATTATCAAAAAGGAAGACGGCATTGCCTCCATGATACTGAACCGCCCTGAAAAGCTAAACGCTGTCAGCCCCACAATGTGGTTCGAGTTAAGCAGCGCTTTTGAGGAAATACGAAGCGATGACGACATAAGGGTACTCATCCTCACAGGAGCCGACCCTGGTTTTTGTGCAGGTGCTGATGTCGAGGAGACCCTGACACTGGCCGTCCCCGGAGCAGAGGCTCCACCAAGGACCAAACAGCAACTGAAGGAACCTATGGGCATGGCAGGCTTAAGAGTGGCTAAGCTGGAGAAACCGACAATAGCTGCGGTTAACGGTGTTGCTGCCGGCATGGGCTTTTCTCTCGCTTTAGCCTGTGACATACGCATAGCTTCGGAGAAGGCCAGGTTTACTAATGTTTTTGTCCGTATGGGGCTCATCCCTGACAATGGGTTGACCTACTTCCTGCCACGTCTGGTAGGATTGGCTAAGGCGCTTGAATTCATGTATACCGGCGCCAGAATAGACGCTAAAGAAGCAGAGCGACTAGGTCTGGTAAACAAGGTTGTGCCACATGATGAACTCATAAAAGAAGCAAAGGATATGGCCAAGAAGATAGCCGAGGCAGCTCCGATGGCTATTGAACTGACCAAGTGGGCTACGAACAAGGCGCTGACCAGCGATATTGAGGAACTCATACAATTAGAGACCTTTGCCCAGAGGATCTGTCTTGAAACTGAGGACTTTCAGGAGGGCATCAAATCCTTCATGGAAAAGAGGCCCCCTGTATTCAAAGGAAGATAGACTTTATTAAAAAGACATAGGAGACGGTAGATGGCTTATCAGTCGCTTATCATGGAGAGGAAAGGTGCCATAGCGACCATAACCCTTAACCGTCCCGATGTTGGTAATGCTTTTAACAAAGAACTCATGAACGAGCTTGATGCTGCGTTCAAAGAGATTAGCCAGGACGAAAATATCTGGGCAGTGCTCCTGACAGGAGCCGGCAAGCATTTTTCCTCCGGCATAGACCTCAGCCTTTTTTCCAGTTTGGGAGATGCAGCGGCAGCAGTTGAGGATTCCGAGGGCGAGACGTACGCAGAGGGAACCCTCGCAGCCACGGTAATCAGGATCAGGAGTATGAGCAAGCCGGTAATCGCTGCCATCAACGGTGCAGCGATTGGCGCTGGTCTCGGTCTTGCCCTGGCCTGCGACATAAGAATCGCCTCCGATAAGTCCAGATTCGCCTCAATATTCGTTAAAAGAGCGGTCGCTCCCGATAGCGGCTGTTCCTTTACACTTCCCCGAGTCATCGGGCTACCCAGGGCTTGTGAGTTTATGTTCACGGGGGACATTATCGACGCTGAAGAGGCTGACCGAATAGGACTCGTGAACCGGGTTGTTCCCCACGACGACCTGATGAAGACTGCCATGGAGCTGGTGGAGAAGATAGCCAAGAATCCACCGTTGGCAGTGGGCATAGCTAAGGAAGCCATGAACAGAGCGTTGACGGAGACAGACATTAAGGAGCAGCTGAAGTACGAGGTCAGCCTTCAAAGCAAGCTGCTGAAGACCGAGGACTTCATGGAAGCTGCCAAGGCTTTTTTGGAGAAACGCGAGCCGATATTCAAGGGTAAATAATAGCCGTACAGCGTATGAAAAACATCCGTAAGCAACCGGTAGCCGGAAAGAGGTAACTATGGATTTTCGATTCAACCCTGAACAAGAAGCGCTGCGAAAGGAATTCGACGACTTCTTCAGGGAAGAGATGGCAAAAGCGCCGCCAGAATGGGGAACATCCATGGAGGCCATGTTCGGCTTGGATGTATGCTGGGAGTTCCATAAAAAGATGGCCAAGAAGCTGGCGGCAAAGGGCTGGCTTTCCCGAGCATGGCCCAGGGAATACGGTGGTCAGGATGCTCCACTCATAGAGCAGTTCATCTTCAGCGAGGTACAGGGGTACTACAGAGGAGCAGGCGTTGATCCCTGGGGCGTAGGTATGCTGGCTCCCACGCTTCTCTATGGCGGAAGCGACGAGCAAAAGAAGGAACACCTGCCTCCCATTGCGCGGGCAGAGCTATTCTGGACCCAATTGTGGAGCGAGCCCGGTGCCGGCTCCGACCTGGCATCCCTGACCACACGCGCCACCAGAGATGGCGATGATTACGTCGTCAACGGTCAAAAGATATGGACCAGCGGCGCCCACCGTGCCGACTGGGGTTTCATGATCGCCAGGACGAATCCCGAGGAGAAGAGAAGCCGGGGAATTTCCTTCTTTCTTGTCGACATGAAGTCCCCCGGCATTACTATAAATCCAGTCTTGAGCCTGGAGGGCTCTCACCTGTTCAACGAGGTATTTTTCGATGATGTCCGCGTTCCTGCACGCAACATGGTAGGCAAAGAGAACGAAGGCTGGCTCGCCTCACAGATGATGTCGAACTTCGAGCGCTCGATGATCATATTGTTTTCATTCCTGAGACGGGAACTGGAGGAACTGGTCGAGTTCTGTAAAGAGACCAAACGAGGGGGGAAGCCCCTAGCAGAGAATCCTCATATCAGGCATAAACTTGCACAGCTAGCCATTGATATCGAAACGGGTCGTGCTTTTGCTTACTTCATTGTCTGGAACCAGGAAAAACACGGCCTGATAGCCGCCGGATCCTATGCCGCAGCAGCCAAAGTCCTCGCCACTGAGCTAAACCAGCGCTTCAGCTATATTGGTTGCGAGATACTGGGGCTCTACGGACAGGTAGAGTACTCTAAATGGGCACCTTTAAACGGTAAATACGAGAAGGAATACCTGCAATCAATCAGCCTGAACATGGGCGGCGGTACCTCGGAGGTTATGAGGAACCTCGTCTGTTCACTGGCACTGGGGTTGCCAAGAAGCTGGTAGATTAAAAATATCACCGAAAGGGGAAAATCTAAATGGCCCAAGTAAGAGAAGTAGTAATGGTGGACTTCGCACGAACGCCCTGGGGGAGAGGGAGTCAGAAGAGACCGGGATTCTTCTCGCACATGCGGGGAGATGACCTGACGATTATCGTGATCGAGGAGTTATTTAAGCGCACAAAGCTGGATAAATCCATGATCGACGAGGTAACTATGGGCTCGCCAAACCAGTCCGGAGAGCAGGCAAACCCCGGAAGAAGCGTCGCTCTGCTGACCTGCCCCTTCGAGACCCGGGGGTTGAGTGTTGACCGGGCATGTACCTCGAGCATGGCCGGTGCTCACTTCGGAATCATGGCTATCCAGCTGGGTATAGAGGATATCGTTATCTCGGGTGGCTACGAGAGCTGCTCTCACTTCCCTATCCCCCTCTGGACATTCGATACGGATATGGAAAAGATGATGGAGGAAGCCATAGCCACGGGCGCGACCTCGCGCGGATTGCCCAATCCAAAGCTGTGGGATATTGTGGATACAGGCGCCATGATAGGCATGGGTATAACCGCCGAAAACCTTGCAGATAAGTTCAATATCGAGAGAGAAGAGATGGACCAGTGGGCACTGCGTAGCAATCTGAGGGCGGCGGCAGCCTATAAGAACGGCTGGTTTAAAGATGAAATAATTCCATGTGAAGGCAAGCTTAGCGATGGGACGGTGAAAATCGTTGACTACGATGAGGACGTCAGACCCGATACAACCATAGAAAAGCTGCGTGAACTCCCGACACTTTACAAGGAAAACGGGAAAGTTACTGCCGCCAGCTCGTCCAAGCAAAGCGACGGAGCCGGTGCCGGCGTGTTTATGCCCAAGGAGAAAGCCAGGGAGCTGGGATTAGTGCCCATGTGCACCATAAGATCCATAGGGTGGGCTGCGTGCGACCCCAGCATTATGGGCTATAGCGCTACTCTGGCGACCAAGGAAGCTATTGGGCGCTCAGGTTTAAAACCAAGCGATATCAACCTGTGGGAGACAAACGAGGCTTTCGCGGTTGTGCCTATTGTATTATGCAAAGAACTAGGTGTAGATTACGATAAAATGAACGTTAACGGAGATGCACTCTGCATCGGTCATGCCATAGGAGCGAGCGGTATTCGAGTATTAGGCACACTTGTCCATGAGATGAACCGCCGTGGTGTCAGATACGGCTGTGCCTCTATATGCGGCGGGTTCGGCCAGGGCACAGCAACTGTTGTGGAAGTAGAGGATTACTGGGACGGTCACCGCTCCTGGCTCAACCACGATTAGAATAAGGGGGCTGCTATGAACCTCGACTTAACCGAAGAGCAGGAAATGCTCCGGACATCGGCACGTGATTTTCTAAGCAAGGAATGCCCGAAAACACTGGTTCGAGAGCTCGAGGAAGACGAGAAGGGTTATTCGCCTGAATTATGGCGCAAGATGGCTGAACTGGGTTGGATGGGGCTGGTGCTTCCTGAAGAGTACGACGGCATGGGGATGGGCTTTATGGACCTCGTCATTCTACTACAGGAGATGGGGCGTAACATCCTGCCCGGGCCTTTCTTCTGTACCGTGGTTACGGGCAGCCTGCCAATTCTCTTTGCAGGCACCGATGAACAGAAAAAAGAGTTCCTCCCCAAGGTAGCAAGCGGTGAACTTATCCTCACCTTGGCACTCAGCGAGCCCAATGCACTGTATGGTGCAGTCGGAGTGGAGACGAAAGCCGTGGCTCAGGGCGACAGCTTCGTCATCAACGGCACCAAGCTTTTCGTGGAAAATGCCCATATCGCCGACTGCATAATATGCGTCGCTAGAACAAAGGAAGGCTCCTCACCTGAAGAGGGTATCACCCTGTTCCTGGTAGATGCCAAGAGCCCCGGCATTAAGTGCGAGGTAATGCCCACCATCGGTGCTGACAAGCTCTGCGAGGTTGTCTTTGAGAACGTCAGCGTGCCTCAGAAGAATATGCTCGGAGAACTCCATAATAGCTGGCCCGTCATTGAGAAAGTCCTGGAACATGCCACGATAGCCAAATGTGCCGAGATGGTCGGAGGCGCCGAAGCATCCCTCGATATGACCCTGAGCTATGTCAAGGAAAGGGAGCAGTACGGCAAGCCGATAGGCAGCTTCCAGGTAATCCAGCACTACTGCGCCAATATGTGGACCAAGGTTGACACCAGCAGAAGCATCCTCTACCTTGCTGCGTGGAAGCTTGCGGAAGGTCTTCCCGCTACCATGGACATCGCTGTGGCAAAGGGCTGGATAAACGATTCCTACCTCTTCGTTACAGAGAGGGCAGTGCAGTGCCACGGCGCTATAGGTACCACCAGAGACCACGACATCGGGCTCTACTATCGCAGGGCGAAATCGACAGAGGTCGCCTTCGGAAACACCGATTTCCAGAAGGAAATCGTTGCCCAGCAAATAGGCCTCTAAGCCGCAGAACGAAGGCGTGAAAGGAAGATGCTATGGACTTCGGTTTCACTGCAGAGGAACAAGCCTTCAGAGAGGAGCTTCGCGAATTCCTTCGCCAGGAGCTAGGGCCGGAGCACAAGGGACGCACCCCCCATGACCTTTTCAGCCGAGAATTCAGCCGAAAGCTGGCGAAAAAAGGATGGCTGGGCGTAGGATGGCCGAAAGAGTATGGTGGGGGTGGACGCCCCTACATGGAGCAACTGGTCTATGGCGAGGAGATGATGAGGCACAGGGCGCCCGCCGGCGCTCATATTCTTGCCCAGAATATGGTCGGGCCTACCCTCATCCGCATCGGTAGCGAGGAACAGAAGAAGGAGTACCTGCCCAAGATTCTCAGTGGTGAGATAACGTTTTGCCTTGGTTACACTGAACCCAACGCCGGCACCGACCTTGCGGCGTGCCAGACTACAGCCGTTCTCGATGGCGATGAGTGGGTCATCAACGGTTCTAAAATATTTACCAGCTTTGCCGGCCAAGCCCACTACGCCTGGATGACAGTCAGAACCGACCCCAACGCCCCCAAGAGGCACAGGGGACTCAGCATGTTCATTGTCGATATGAAGACCCCCGGTATCACAGTAAGAGAGATGGATACCATGTGGGACTATCTGCAGTATGAGGTCTTCTTCGATGACGTGCGCGTTCCCAAAACTGCGGTGGTTGGAGAGCTCAATAAGGGCTGGGACTATCTCACCACTGCTCTGGACCATGAGAGGGTCTTTATGGGAGGCACGGTAGCCCAGCACCAGCGCTTCTTCGAAGAAGTGGTTGAGTATGCCAAAAAGACCGAGCGCAATGGTAAACCCCTCAGCAAGGACCCGATCATCCGGCAGAAACTAGCCCAGTTGGCGATAGACCTCGAGGTCGGGCGCCTGTTCGCCTATCGGGTAGCCTGGCTTCTCAGTAATGGTATCGTTCCCTTCTCGGAGGCATCTATCACCAAGACCTTCACCAGCGAACTGGAGCGGCGCTTGGCCAATACGGCAGTGCATATCATGGGCCCCTGCGGCACTCTACTGGAAGGTAAACGGGCTCCATACGACGGATACATGGCGTGGGAGTATAAATTCTCCCTGATGATGGCTGTCGGCGGCGGCAGCAACGAGATAGAGAGGATAATCATCGCAATCGCAGGACTGGGTCTGCCCAGGCCCTGACCTGCTATAGGTGGTTGCCTGAGGAGAAAGGAGTAGAAATGATTATCGATGCCCATTATCACTTAGCAGCACGGGAATGGTACTCCGAGGGATGGTGGCAAACGGTAAACGGTATGTATATCAACGGCATGAGGAACCTGGGAATAGAAATGCCGCCAGAAATGGTAATGGAGACCATGATTCCCGCCCTTTGGGATCCCGAGGGAGAAGCATTAATCAACGACATGGAGACCAATGGAATCGATAAGACCGTACTGTTGCCCATGGATTTCTGGCTCATGTATGGCGAGCCTGAGGTATCTCTCGAAGGTCAACTCAAGGCCTTCTCAGACCTTCAAAGCAAGCACCCGGATAAAATAATAGCCTACGCCACCGTCGATGCCCGTAGACCAAACGCAGCGGATTTCTTGGTGCATGCTATCAAGGAATGGGGGCTCAAGGGCCTGAACCTCTATCCACAGACAGGCTTTTTCATGAACGATGCAGTTACCTACAAGGTTCTGGAAAAGGCTTACGAACTGGGTCTCCCGGTGACATGTCATACAGGACAGTTTGGCGCTGTCCCCCTGCGCGCCAAGTACGGTGACCCGATACACCTCGACGATGTGACACAAGAATTCCCCAATATGATAATAACCGCTGGACACATGGCGTTCGGCTGGCATGAGCAGCTCTTCTATACCGCCGGGTTGAGATACAACATTATGACCGACATCTCCGCCTGGCAGGATGTAGCCCATGCCAATTACCTCAAGTTCTGCAAGGTTCTGAGGCATGCCCTGGACCGTCTTGGACCTCATAGGGTCCTGTTCGGAACCGACAATCCTTATGTCTCCGCACTCATGTCCACGAGAGCCTACGCAGATATTATCAGGGACTTGCCACAGAAAGCCCCGGAGGGGATAACCTTCACCGAGGCAGAAGTTAACGCCATCCTGGGGGAGAACGCCGCCAGGATTCTGTCTCTAAGCTAAAGGGCTGGCAGTCTGAACTTCCCGCTGACGCAGTAAAGGAGGTGAAAGATTGAGCTTGAAGGATAAATATGCCATAGCTGGAGTTGGCATAACCAAGCTCGCCCGGAAGAACCCCGAAAGCAGTACCATGGGCTTCGCCCTCGAGGGCTGCAAGAGAGCTATAGAGGATGCCGGACTCACCAAGGATGACATCGACGGGCTTCTTCTTGTGCACCCGTCACAGCAGGGCGAGCGTCATGGCTTTGCAGGAAGAGCGGCTGACCTGCTGGGAATCCACTCCGGCTTCACCTCAACGGTAGATGCCGGTGGCGCTACACCCATCATCCTAGTACAAATGGCTGCCATGGCAATCAACGCAGGCATATGCAATAACGTTGTCTGCTGCTATGGCTGGCAGAACAATCCCATCGACGTCCCTCTCGGTTTACCTCCCGGCTTTGAGTTTACCCTGCCCTATGGAGAAATCGGGGCGACACCGTTCCTTGCCCAGATAGCCCGCAGGCATATGCACGACTTCGGGACCACCAGCCAGCAGTTCGGCGCAATCGCTGTCGCCTGCAGAAAACACGCCAACATGAACCCAAACGCCCAGATGTATGGCAGGCCCATGACGCTGGAGGACCATCAGAATTCTCGCTGGGTGGTGGAGCCCCTGCGCTTGTTCGATTGCTGCGCCTGGACCGATGGCGGTGCAGCCGTAGTAGTTACCTCAGCGGAGAGGGCTAAGAACCTCAAGCACAAGCCCGTTTATATCAGCGGATTTGGCCAGGCCCACGGAGCACCGCTGCTGCGTCCCTGGCGCCGTCCTGATGTATCCGATTGGGCTGTATGGGCAAAGGCCGGCGATACAGCTTATAAAATGGCAAAGCTCTCCCCCAAGGATATAGATATCTGTCAGCTTTACGACGCCTACACTATCGTCTTTATAGTCCAACTGGAGTCGGGGGGCTTCTGTAAAGTAGGAGAAAGTGGCCCATTCGTCGAGGACGGCAGGATAGAGCTCGGTGGAGAGCTCCCCTGCAACACTGCCGGTGGCCTGCTCTCAGAAGGCCACACGTTCGGTTTCGGCCACATCATAGAGGCAGTACAACAGCTTAGGGGAGATTGTGGTGAGAGGCAGGTGAAGGATGCGGAGACCGCTTACGTTACCGGCTTCGGCGGCGTGGTCAACGAGTATCCTCCAACCTTCAGTTGCTCTACCATGATCTTAAGGAGGTAATCATGGCGGAATTCAAGATACCTAAACCGCTTCCGTTGCCCAGTGAAGACTCAAAGCCCTACTGGGATAGCTGCCAGAGACAGGAGTTGCTCATCCAGAGGTGCGATGACTGCGGTTACTATTGGCTTCCCCCCAGTATCCTTTGTCCCAGGTGCATGAGCACGAATTTCCAGCGTGTCAAGGCGAGCGGAAAGGCTAAAATCTTCACCTGGGAAGTCACACACCAGGCGCTCTATCCAGCCTTTGATACACCCTTCCATGTCGCCATCGTGGAGCTGGAGGAAGGGCCCCGGATGCATACCAATATAGTAGGCTGCAAAAACGAGGATTTATATGTTGATATGCCTGTCGAGTTGTTCTTCGAGAAGGTCGAAGACCAGGATTGGTACCTGCCCAAGTTCAAGCCGGTAGAGAGCTAGGCACAGGAATTACTAAAAGTCTCACTATAAAAATACAGGAGGCAAACATGGCAGAGGAGAAGCAACCAGCAGTAATCTATGAGAAGAAGGACCATATCGCAATCGTCACCATGAACCGCCGCCAGGCTATGAACGCCATGGACGACGAAATGATGGAGCGTCTTTCCGACGCCTGGATGGATATCCGGGACGACCGCAATATCTGGGTAGCCATCATCACCGGCGCCGGCAAGACTGCCTTCTCCGTCGGCGGCGACCTCCAGACGTTCCTCCCCAGAATCACCGAGGCCGACCTCAGGGACCTCCAGTCGGATACCAGACCCCTCAACGCCGTGCTCCGCGGGTTCGACCTCTGGAAGCCGGTAATCGCAGCAGTTAACGGCTACTGTCTTGGTGGCGGGTTGGAGATGCTCCTCGGCACGGATATCAGGGTCGCCTCTGAGAACGCAGTTTTCGCCGTTATGGAGCCCACCTGGGCGCTTTTCCCCGGTGGCGGCACGACGGTGAGGCTCCCCCGCCAGATACCCTACTGCCGCGCCATGGAGATGCTGCTCACCGCCAACCAGTTCACCGCCCAGGAAGCCTACGAGATAGGTCTGATTAACAAGGTCGTGCCCCGCGAGGAACTCATGCCGACAGCAATGCAGTATGCCGAGAAAATCTGCTCCAATGGCCCGCTTGCGGTGCAGGCGATAAAGGAATCCGTGCTCCGAGGCCTTGCCCTCGATGCAGCATACTCCATCGAGAGACTGCAGTCCTGGATTATCTTCGATACAGAGGATGCCAAAGAGGGACCAAAAGCATTCATGGAGAAGCGGCCACCGGTCTGGAAGGGGAAATAATATCAATCCGCCGGTCTCGGTATGCATAGGAAGAAGGCGGAGAAGTACTATATTAACCATACCCATGGAGGTGAACTTAAATGGCACTAAGTGAAAAGGATTTGGCGTTGATAGGCAAGGAATCCGAGCCCTTCTATGCCCCTGACGAAGTTGATAAGTCGATGATCAGGCACTATTGTGAAATGATGGAGGACGCAAATCCCCTGTACACCGATGAGGAGTACGCAAAGAAGAGCAAGTATGGCGGCATCATTGCGCCTCCCCAGATGCTAATGGTGTGGTGCATGCCCCGGATGTGGCCATTCCCTGAGTTTCCCTGGATGCCCATGGCGGAACTCGAACTCCCCGGCGTCGACACCTGGATTGCCACAGACATGATACATGAGTTCCACAAGCCGGTGCGCCCCGGTGACCAGCTATACTACATCATGAAGCTCGACAGCGTATCCGACATGAAGAGGACACGCATCGGGGACGGGCACTTCATCACCACGACCCAAACATACTATAACCAGAAGGGTGAGATGGTTGGACGAGAGGTCAGGACTGTGCTGAAGTATAAACCGAAAGAACAAGGCGAAGGGAGTTGAAGATGTCTCATCATACGGTTTATTGGGAGGATGTAACGGAGGGGCAGGATATTGGCTCCTACTCGATGCAAATGACAGCGGTCAAGATCAGTGGCGGTGCCTGGGCTACGAGAGACACCAACCCGATGCACCATGACAAAGATTTCGCTCTAAAGGCACAGCAGAGGGATATGATCGTTAATATTATGCACTCCGAAGGTATATTGTCCAGGCTGGCGACCGACTGGAGCGGTCCCGAAGGAGAACTAAAGAAGACCCGTTTCAACATCGAAGGTAATTGCTGTGTTGGCGATACGATGACAGTATCAGGTAGTGTGATCAGGAAATGGATCGGGGGCGAGGACGAAGGGTATCTGTCAGGCCTGCACCTGGTTGAACTACAGGTCAACTCCGTGACCCAGGAAGGCCCCTTCTGTAATGCCCAGATCACCATGGCCTTGCCTACCCGGGGTTCCGGCAGCTAGTGGCTATTGCTGGGTCACATGCGGCTGTATACTAAGACATTAGAAGGTTGAAAAATGGCGGATTCTTTGAAAGACAAGGCCTGTATCGTCGGCATCGGTGAGACGGAGTACTCCAAGAACTCCGGCCGCAGCGAGATGCGCCTGGCGCTAGAGGCGATAAAGGCAGCCTGTGAGGACGCCGGGATAAGTCCCAAGGAACTCGACGGTATCGTCAGGTTTTCGGTAGACAGCAACCAGGTCGACGAGATAGCCAGGAACTTCGGCATCGAGAACCTGAGGTTCTTCCCCGAGGTCTTCTTCGGCGGCGGCGCTGGCTGTGGTATCGTGCAAATGGCGGCTATGGCGGTGGCACTGGGCAAGGCTAAGTATGTGGCATGCTTCCGGGCGCTGAATGAACGCTCAGGGTTCCGCTACGGACAAATGGCGTCGGCGATGCCTATGGCAGGACACTTCCAGTACTCTATACCCTTCGGCCTGATGGCACCGGGCTCTATGGTCGCGGTCATGGCTATCAGACACATACACCTCTACGGCACCAAGACCACCGATTTAGGCGAGGTTGCCGTTGCCTTCAGGAGGCACGCCAACATGAACCCGAAGGCTATGATGCACGACAGGCCCCTGACGCTCGAGGACCACGCCAACGCCCGAATGATCGCCTACCCGCTGCGCCTGTTCGATTACTGCCAGGAGACGGACGGCGCAGCTGCCCTCATCGTGACCTCACCGGAGAGGGCGAAAGACCTGAAGCAGAAGCCGGTCTATATCATGGCTGCGGAGCAGGGGACGGGCAGCTGGATTGAGATGATGACCAGCTATCAGCGCGAGAATATCGCCGACCTGGAGGAATACACCCGCCTTGCCCCGCACCTGTGGAAGGAGGCGGGAATAGGGCCTGAGGATATCGACTGCGCCCAGTTCTACGACGCCTTCACCCCGCTGGTGATAATGCAGTTGGAGAGCTTCGGCTTCTGCAAGTTCGGGGAGGGCGGTCCATTTGTCAGAGACGGCGCCCTGCAGATAGACGGCAGGCTTCCCTGCAATACCAGCGGCGGTTGCCTCTCCGAGGCCTACATCCACGGCGTGAACCAGATAGTCGAGGGCGTGCGCCAGATAAGGGGCACCTCGCCGGTACAGGTGCCCGACTGCAAACATGTGCTCGTTACCGCCGGCAGCGGCATCCCTACCGGCGCATTGATTCTACGTTCACCCTAGAGGAGAAGTCCTATGTCTGAGGTACCGAGACTGGCCCCGTGGCCGGGACCTATAAACCAGGAATACTACGACGGCCTGAAGCGCCACGAGTTGCTGCTGCAGAAATGTAAAGACTGCGGCAAGTTCCGTTTCTGGCCGATAGAGATGTGCCCCTACTGCAACTCATTCGAGTATGAATGGACCAAGTGCAGCGGCAAAGGAACCGTGCACAGCTATACCATACAGCATGCAACCATGCCCTATCCCTGGCCGGTGCTGCTCGTAGAGCTCGAGGAAGGACCACGGCTGATAACCCACGGTCTCATGGAACCTGAGGAGGTCTACATCGGCATGCCCGTCGAGGTAGACTTCGAGAAGATAGACGACAATACCACCCTGCACGCCTTCAAGAAGGCCGAGTCATAGGCACCGCTCATAATGCTACAAAAACGGGGAAGGGCGGCCTTACGCCTTCGGCCGCCCTTCCCCAAAATACAAGCCACGCCTGTAGCCTGTCTTAGTTGAACCGCTGCTTCGTGCGCTCGATAATCTGGTCCTGCACCTCTTTGTGCATATCGGTGAAATAGGCGCTGAAGCCAGCGACCCTCACCACCAGCCTCTCGTAGTTCTCAGGGTGCTTCTGGGCATCGCGCAGAACCTTATCGTCAATCACGTTGCCCTGGATATGGTGAATGCCGAGGTCTATGAACGTTTTCAAATAAGCCACGAACTTCGACCTGTTATCACCCTCGAGGAACTCCGGCATCCACCGCTGGTTGAACAGGTGATTGAAGGTCAGCAGCGGGTCTATCTTGGCAACCGACCTCAGGACTGCGGTCGGCCCCTTCTTATCGGTGCCTGGCGCCGGGGAGACAGTGCCATCGGTGAAAACGTCGCGGTCTTTCCTGCCGTCGGGTGTGGCTCCGGTAAGACCGCTGAATGAGAAATAGCTGGCGCTGCCGCTGCCGTCGGACTGAACGTTGAATCCATAGATGGTCTTAAACTGGTGTATCGTCTCGCATGTCCTGATGTGTACATCCCGGGCAAAGAGGTCTACGTAGTCATCGTCATTGCCGAACTTGGGAGCATCGAGGAACATCTGCCTCAGCTCTTCATGGCCAACCCAGTTATCCTTGAGTGCCTGCAATAGCTGGGCCATGGTTACCTTTTTATCCTCGAAGATCAGCTTCTTCATCGCCGCCAGGGCGTTAACGACCGTTGTCTGCCCAACAGGCTGCATATTGGTCTTGTGCCAGTAATGGATATCCCTGACATCCTTGGCATTCTCAATGCAGCCGTCCAGCAATGCCGAGTTGAAAGGCTGCGGCAGCCACTCCTCCTCGAGAGCATCCGTGATATTGCTGTAAATCACTATCTTCTCGGTGAAGAACTTCACCTGCTCCAGATACGCCTGTATCACGTCCTCGATTGACTTGAATTTCAGCGGGTCCTTCGTCTTTGGCCCTACCTGTTTGCCGCCGAAGAACTTGTCATCCCTGCCCTGATTTAACGCATATTCCAGGCACTTTGGCAGGGCAAATCCTACGCCGGCGATGCCGCGGTGTCCCATGGGCTTGCCGATAACAGCCCACCTCATGCAACCCTCGATACCGTAATTGCGGGCATCCTCAATCGGCATTCCCTTGCTTATCAGCCACCGTACCATGAACTCATCGTTGAAGATGCCGTAATGCCCGGCATCCTCCCTCATAATGTCGGTGAAGCGATAGAGGAACTCATCCGGCGTGTTGCGGTGAACCCTGACCACCATCATCGGCTCTACCAGACCGAGCGACTTGACGCTTTCCATAATCAGGTAGGTCAACTCGTTGGTAGCATCCCGCCCCAGACGGTCCTGGCCGCCTATCGTTATATAGCGGGGCGTGGTATGGGCGCCGCTGCCCATAATGGGGGCATTGAAGTCAGCCAACTCGGTGAACTTGAGCCAGATGAACTCCATTAACTCCTTGGCTTCCTCCGGTGTTATCCTCCCTTCTTCCTTGTCCTTCTTGTAGAACGGATACCACAGGTAGTCTACCCTGTCACCGATACCGCTGGTCTGGATGTCGAGCACCCTCACGAGCAGGAAGAGCAGGAACCATGCCTGCAGGACTTCGTGGAATGACCGCGGAGGGTTCTCGGGAACCCATGAACAGCTCTTCGCAATCTTCTCCAGCTGTTTCTTTCTCTCGGGTCTCTTCTCCTCCTTGACCATCGCCTTCGCCAGGTCGGCATACCGGTGTGCCCACCTGATAGCAGCCTCAATGCTTATGATTACTGCCTCCAGGAACGCTTTTTGCTTCAGAAATTCCTTAGGGTCGTCACGTACAAGCTCCCTGTCGGCTTTAACCTCCTCCAGCTTGTCCTGCGCCTCTTTAAGTATCCCTTTCAGTCCAACCTTAAACACCTTCTCGTAGTTCGGAACCTGGCCAGAGTGGGCGCCATGCACCCAGACAAAGACACCCTGGTTCATGTAGGACCAGTAGGGCTTATCCTCTTCGGCAAGATAAGAACGTTCCGCCCCCTGCACCGACTTATTGAACCAGTACTTGAGTATCTCGTGCATCTCCTCCCGCTCTTCGTCACTCACCATATCCTTGTAGCCCATCTCGATGGCCTTATCTGTCCAGCGGGAGTAGAGCTCAGGATAGCTTATTACGTGGTCGGGAGAACGTGAAGAATTACCGGCAATGCGGTCATAATCATTGATGTATATCGTCATATTGTCCAGATGCTTGGCCATCGCCTTCGCCCGCCTGAGGACAATCGGCTCGCCCTCTGTCTCCTTATATGCCTGCGTAACGTGCCTGGCACGCTCGACATCAAGCCTCAGCGTCGGTCGGATATCGCTTATTTTACCCAGCTTCTCCTGCTCCTCGACCCTGCCCGTACGCTGGCCCATCATCGTCCTGTACCGCACCTTGTCCGCTATCCGCTGTGTCTCCGTCTTTCTCTCCGCTGTTTTAGCCATCTAGGGCCTCCTTTCACTGTCCAAGCATCTTCGGTTGTGATTCATTCTAAGCTATTACCGATGGCCTGTATGTGACTTTAGTCTCACCATGACATAATGGAATCGGGGCGCACTAACCCCAAACTAAAATTGTACCAACTAATACCTTGCAAGTCAATTCTCGCACTCTTGCAATGCAGCAACATCATCGATAAAAAATGTTATTATTATGTCAATTGCCCTGCCTTGACACAAACAAGGCAAAACAAGTAAACTAGTTCTGTTGTCTTACCTGCATACCGAGTCGGCAACGGTCAAGACACCTTAAGGAGGCGATACGAAATGGACCTGATGAAGCTCAATATCTATGACCCGTATGACCACCCCGAAGAGTGGACCCCCACGATGTACGAGTACCTGGAGAAGGCCAGGGATATTATCGAGGAATGGTGGCTGCCCAACCGCAGGGGATTGGACCGCCTCGGCGGCTCACTGGCGATGACCGAGATGTCGGAGGTCTACTACGGTCTGATGAAATCTATCATAAACGCCGGCTTCTACGGCAGGACTATTCCCAAGGAATACGGCGGGCCAGGGTGGAACCTTCTCGATTGCAGCCTGCTCTCGGCTGAGATAGCCAAGATAGGCTACACCCCCAGGCTCGATGACGCCTTCGCCTACGGCGAGCCCTGGGTCCATATCCTTGAGAAATGGACACCGGATGAGGACGCCAAGCGTGAGTATTTCAAGCGAACGATGGACGGGGGGTTTTGCACCGTGATGGCTACCGACCCCGAGTCCGGCGTGGACATGGGCGGGATGCGCGGCAACGCTGTCCTTGACGGCGACTACTATGTCCTTAACGGTCCCAAATGGTTCATGACAATGACCACCCCCGGTCCTTTCGGCCTCCAGTGGCATATGGCACTGATGAAAACCGACCCTACCAAGCGCACCAGCGGCCTTTCCCTGTTCATCGTCAATGACGATGCCGAAGGTATCGTCCGCGGACGTGAAGGCGACCTCATGGGCGCGCGGTGGGGCTGTGCCCGCTATGAGGTAATATTCAAAGACTGCAAGGTTCACAAGAAGTACCTTGCAGCTCCCGAAGGTAAAGGCATTCACGCCCTGGTTGACGGTATGAACAAACATATGGCGAACCAGGCTTTCCAGGCTGTCGGCGTCACCGAGGCAGCCATAAAAATCGCTGTAGAGTACACCCAGACCAACATACGCTGGGAGCGCCCCCTCATCGAGTACCAGGGAATCCACTTCCCCATAGCGGATATGTGGGTTGCCGCGGAGGCCGGGCGTGCTATCTGCACCAAGGCCTGTAAGCTCTGGGATGCCGGCGATATGGAGGCAAGCCATGGCAAATGGGGCGTCCTCGCTGCACGCCACTGTTTCCCTGCCGCCATCGAGGCATGCCAGAAGGCTATCGAGTTCCTCGGCTCACGCGGTATCGAACGGGAGGAAGGCTGGCCCCTGGAGCTTATGTACCGAGATTCTATGATATTCCAGTTGTACCGCACCCCCAACGTTGACAGGAAATTCCTTGCTTCGTATCTCGTGCGCAGAAGGCTCTAAACGAACTTAAGCTACTACAGGCGTCAAGCAAGGAGGAAGCTCGCTTGCGCTGCAAGCGAGCTTCTCACGTCACCATTGCCAAGCGCCAGCCTCGTTGAGGCTGAGGTGGAATGGTGATACAATGAAATCCGGAGGGATTTTACTCCGGTCTTTTTCTGCCACCGGCACTAGTGGAGCAACTCGGTAATGGATGACATTCCGAAGAAGCTGAATATCGAGGTCTCATCGAGATGTAACCTTAACTGCATCATGTGCATTAGAGAGGTAGTCAAGGAAGAGACAGGGGATATGACCCTCGAGACCTACAAGGCCCTGCTGCCGGTCTTCCCCGAAATCGAAACAGTCAATCTCATCGGCATCGGCGAGCCGCTAATGAACGAAAACCTCATCGAGATGATCCGGCTCGGCAAGGCACACCTCCCCCCAAACGGTACTCTAAGCCTCACCACCAACGCCACGCTTATCAACAGGCATATTGCGGAACAGCTTGTGTCCTCAGGAATCGATGACGTTGTCATCTCGATCGACGGCGCAACCGCCGAGACCTTCAACGCAATCAGGAAAGGGGCTACCCTGGATGAGGTGCTCCGGGGTATCCAGTTGCTGAACGAGGCTAAGAAAAAGCTCGAAAGTCAGACCCCCAGGCTCGGCTTCGAGTTCGTTGCCATGAAGAGAAACGTCGCCGAGTTGCCCCAACTGGTAGACCTCGCGGCTCAGCACGGCATAAGCTTCATTATCGTTACCAACCTGCTGCCTCACACTGAGGAGATGAACCAGCAGATTCTCTACGACTCCGACTCCGACCTTGCTATAGAGCTTTTCAACGAGGCTAAGGCCGAATCGCAAACCTTCGGCTGGGACCTTTCCCTCGACGACATCGAGGTAGAAGCCTACTCTAATGCCCTCTTCGGCATCCCGCCACTGAAGGATAAAATGCGCTCGACTAAGCCCGTATGGACAAGCGTCCCCGGATTCAACGAATACATGGAGAAGCAGTTCAGGCTACTCGAGAAAATTGTAACGAGCGCCCGGGAGCAGAACGTCCTGCTGAATTTGAAAAGCCTTGTGTCGAGAGACGGTACCTCTATCGCTCAGGTTTCCCAGATATTCGACCAGGCCAGCGCCAAAGCCCAGGAACTGAGTATCGCCTTAGACCTTCCACCATTGATACCGAGAACTCGAAGGGAATGCGGCTTTATACGGGACAGGATTGCCTTCGTTAGCTGGGACGGATTCGTACGACCCTGCCATAATCTCTACCATTCCTATACATGTTATGTCAATCACAGGGAGAAGAGTATCACCAGTGTAAGCTTCGGAAACGTTCTACAGCAGGACTTTAAAGAGATATGGAACTCGAGGGAATACCGCAGCTTTCGCAGGTATGTCGACAGGTTCGATTTTGCGCCCTGCGGTGACTGTCCCCACGCGGACGGCTGCTACTCAATAGTAGCGCCCGTATTCAGAAAAGACTGCTACGATTACGCCCTGCCGTGCGGTGATTGTCCCTGGGCCAGGGGCATCTTGCAATGCATGTAGGCTTTACGACCCCTACTTCTTCTGCCCCGCGGGATAGGGTACATCGGGGTTATCGCCTCTCACAACCTTGAGCGCGTACTCAGTGCTGTCCCTCTCCGGTCTTATCTCGTAGCTAATATCCACGAGCTTCCACAGGCACCGCTTATCGCACACAGGAGACTTGGGCAGAACCTCTCCCCGTAAAAGATAAACAGTGCGTTGGTCCTCAGGTGGAGTACAATCGGTAGGCTCGACATGCTCAACGAACTCATACGTGCCATTCGTCGGTGCCCGCCCGGCACTCCTTACCGTTGTCCCTAATTGTACATCAAGCATACTCTGCGGCATCTTAGCCCCCTTTTAGGTTTGACTAAACCACGAGCGTATTTTATCATATCAATGCACTTTTTTAAACTCCCCGGTCGGGAAAGGAGCCAGCATACATGAGATTCGGTTTCACCGAGAAAGAGGAAGCCCTGCGTAAAGAATTGAACGATTTTATCGCTACCGAAATGGACTCCGATTGGAAAGGAGCGGTGAACGAGGAGTACGGCACAGACGAAGGCTGGGAAGCAGCCCAGCGTATGTCCAAGAAACTTGCAGCCAGAGGCCTGCTCACCATGTCCTGGCCCAAGGAGTATGGCGGTCGTGATGCCACCCGCATGGAGCACCTTATCTACAGGGAAACGATGTCCTACAACATGGTGCCCGGCTGCGATATGGGTGTGGGCGGCGTCATGTGGATCGGGCCGTCGCTGATAATATTCGGCACTGACGAGCAGAAGAAAAGGCACCTTCCCGGGATATCCTCAGGGCAAACCTATTGGTGTACCGGCTACAGTGAACCCGAGGCTGGCTCCGATATGGCCTCCCTGAAATGCAGGGCGGTGAAAAAGGGCGATGACTATATAGTCAACGGTCAGAAGATCTGGTGCAGCGCTGCACACCGCGCATCCTGGTGCTGGCTGGCGACCAGGACCGACCCCGAAGTTCCCAAACACAAAGGCATCAGTCTATTCCTCTTGGATATGAAAACACCGGGGGTAACCGTTAACCCCCTGGTCAACATCGCCGGTGAATACTGCAACTCCGAGGTCTTCTTCGATGACGTCCGCATCCCGAAGGACTGCCTGGTGGGTGAGGAGAATGACGGCTGGCGCTGCATGATGAGAGCCCTCGACTTCGAGCGCACCGCCGCCATTGAGTACATAGCCCGCAACCGGCGTATGCTTTCCGATATTCTGGAATTCTCCAAAGAGGCAAAGCGGAACGGAAAACCCTTGATAGAAAACCCGATAGTACGGCAGAAGCTGGCTGAAATAGCCATTAAGAGCGAAATAGGGCGACTGATGGCTTATAATATCGCCTGGATGGAAGATAAAGGGCTCGTGCCCAGCTACCAGGCATCAATGAGCAAGACCTTCTGCGCCGAGTTGCTTCAGGAGTCCTCTAATATAGGCGTGGGGCTCATGGGGCTTTACGGTCAGTTGGAAGGCGGAACCAGGGCGCCGGTCGGTGGAGCCATAGAACAGGCCTATCTCTACACCCGAGGCGACACCATTGCCGGCGGCACATCCGAGATTAACCGCATCGTCGTCGCCATGAGGGGCTTGGGACTGCCTCGCGGCTAAGAACTGCGAGATAAACTAAGACTAATTAATAGATGACTTTTTCTTCTATAAGCTGCGCAATCTCATCTTTGCTCTTGCCCAGAAGCTTCCCGAGGACATACTCGTTGTGCTCGCCCAGCATCGGTGCGGGTCTTCGCACTTCACACGGCGTTTCGCTCAGCTTAAAGGGTATCCCCGCGATAATATCCACACCCGTCGCAGGGTGTTCAACCTGGAAATGAGTCTCCCTGCTCTCGAAGTGCGGGTCGGAGAACCGCTCCGTCAAATCCAGGCAGGGAGCCGCCGCCACACCCGCCTTCTGTAAAATATCCATCGCCTCGTAATAATTCAATTCGATCGTCCAGGCAGATACCAGCTTGTCAAGTTCGTCCTGGTTGCTCATCCGATTGGCCCTGTCGCTGAACCGCTCCTCCCCTGTCCATGGCGGGTTCCCGATAGCATCACACAAGCCGCGCCACTCATCGTCGGTCTTTACCGCTATGGATACCCACTTATCCTCACCTTTACACGGGTAGTTGTTGTTCGGAGCCATCGCCCGGTTGCGGTTCCCCGCAGTTCCCATCACCCTGCCGTTCATAAAATATTCCATGAACGCCTCCCCAATAGTAGACGCTCCTACCTCTATCTGCGCCATGTCGATATACTGCCCCTTCCCTATCCTCTCACGATAATAGAGAGCAGCCATGACAGCAAACGCCCCGTGTATAGCCGAGTTAATATCGAGATAGGGCGTCTGCTCCCCCAGCACCCGCTCACCGGGATAACCGATTAAACTCGAATAGCCGCAGAGAGCACCCAGAGACGGAGCATAGGTGACGATATCCGACAGCGACCCGTACTGGCCAGCAGCCGGCAGTGAAATCATGATAAGCCGTGGATTGACCTCGCTCAGCACCGCATAATCAAGATTGAGATTCTTCAGTCCCTTCGGCGAGAAGTTCTCCACAGCTATATCGCTTATCTTTATAAGCTCCTTTATCACCTCCGCACCTCTAGGGTGAGACATATCCACAGTGATGCCCAGCTTATTCCGGTTCATGCTGTGGAAAACGAAGTCTGTCTCCGGCCCTACAGTGGAGCGCCCCGGCGTTAATCTGGCGCTATCCAGCCGCTTATTCGTTTCCACCTTGATGACCTCAGCGCCCATATCGGCCAGTATCATGCCCAGCAAAGGGCCGGCCCATACCCATGAGAAATCAACGACGCGATAAGCTTCCAGAGGATAGTTCGCCATGTTTGCTACTCCCTTTGCTTTGCTTCAGTGTTGGCTGGCCGACGTCGGCCAGCTTACCTATCTTTGCCGTTCGCCCTGAGCCTGTCGAAGGGCTGTTCATGGTTCGACAAGCTCACCACGAACGGTTTTTAGTATAGTAATAACGTGCTTATTGCGTTAGATAACCCCGTCTGCCCGCAATTTTTCCAGTTCGTCCTTGGAATATCCCAGGCGGCTGCAGTAAATCTCCTCGTTATGCTCACCCAGAAGCGGCGCAGGGCGGTACAACCGCCACGGCGTCTCGGAAAGCTTGTAAGGCGCCCCTGGATACTTCAGCACACCTGCTGAAGGACGGTCCATCTCCACAAAATAGCCCCGTTCCTCGAAATGGGGGTCGTGGGCAACCTCGGCTACGTCTCTCACCGGTGCAAAGGTAATCTGATTCTGCCGGCAAATATCGAATATCTCTTCCTTGGTATGATCGAGGAGCCACGTTTCAACCAGGGAATCGACCTCGTCGGCATACTGCCAGGCCATCATAATCCTGTCCCTGAACCTTTCGTCCTTCATCCACTCCGGACTTCCCATAGCCTCGAGGAACCGCTTCCACTGGTAGCCCTGAATAGCGATCATGCACATGTAGCCGTCCCTGCAGGGCAGTATGCACCAGGGGTAGACACTTATCGTACGATGCCCCGCCCTGATGCTCTTCCGACCTTCGAAAATGCCCAGATGCACCCCATGCCCGAGATGGATGGTGGCCCAGACCTCGGACTCGGATATATCAACGAGTTGCCCCTTTCCGGTCGACATACGAGCAAATACAGCGCCCATCGTCGCTGCGGCACCCATGGCACCACTCTGGTAATTGCTCTGTGAAAGCGCCGGCGCCAGGGGCTCCCGGTCAGGCTCMCCGGTGCGCATGCTCTGCCCGCCGATGCCAGCGGTATTGAGCGCGTAGCCTTTATARTCCCTGTAGGCTCCCGTCTGMCCGAAAGGAGTGATGGATGTTACAATCAGRCGAGGRTTTACYTCCCTTAAGCTCGGRTAGTCAAGCCCGAKCTCAGCCATCAGTTTGGGTGGATTRTTCTCRACGAAAACATCCGCWTCSCKMAGCAAATCYTTCAGTATYTTCTGGCCCGACRGTGCTTTCACGTTGAKGGTGATGCCCARYTTGTTGCCATTCAGRTAGAGGAAAAGMCCGCTTTTYTCAGGATGGGGAGTATCRCCGGGGAAAGGCCCGTAGTGCCTCGACTCGTCCCCCTCGGGYTCCTCGACCTTGAYCACCTCGGCGCCRAGGTCAGCCATCAGCTTGCTGCAATACGGCGCTGAGATGAAGYTMCCRTACTCCACCACCTTTAGTCCTGATAGCGCCTGCTCGGTCAATTCACAAACCTCCGAYTAACTGCTTCGCCCGCTCRGTCAAACACAGKGGAAAAACRGCACATTAATATGTTCGGTYGAAACCTGCTCCCGNTTTGACAGCCAAGTTATTATGACTGAATTCSCYCATTCGGGCAACCCCGAACAAGGGGCTRTCCCYCKKYAGTATTGCCATACRGGCCTGTCGTTGTGGTAGAATCTGGACACCAGGCCTGAGGAAAGGCCTGAAAATACGGACAGGGGAGGTCGAAATGGCACAGGTACAGGGGAGCACGCTTGTCGGYAGGGCACTGAAGAACGAGGGRGTGGAAGTAGTATTCACGCTCGCCGGTGGTCTACTAAGCGGGATATATGATACCTGCGTTGAAGAGGGTATAGAGCTGGTAGATATGAGGCATGAACAGGCGGTGGCGAACGCAGCGACAGGCTATGCGATTGCCACATGCAAGCCCAGCGTGGCAATGGTTACCGCAGGGCCCGGCGCGGTCAACATGGCGGCTGGTATGGCTGCTGCGTGGCACGCAGGCGCTCCGGTGATAGGCATTGCCGACCGTACACCGCACTTTCGCCAGGGAATGGGAGTTTATCAGGAGTTCGACCCCGGTGATATGTATCGTTCCATCACGAAGTGGAGAGGGTACTGCACATCTACGCGTCGCCTGCCCGAATACGTGGCAACAGCTTTCAGGTACGCCATGACCGGGCGCAAAGGACCGGTACTGCTGGAAATCCCCTTCGAAACGCTCCTGCTGGATGTCGACGAGAAGGAAGCGCCGATTAGGCCTCCGGATAAATACAGAACCAGCGCACGCCCCTACGGAGACCCCGAGCTAGTGCAGAGAGCCATCGAGTGGTTACTGGAAGCAGAAAAGCCGGGAATTCTCATCGGAAGCGGGATCCTGTGGTCGGAAGCAACGAGAGAGCTCGTGGAGTTCGCTGAACTTCTCAACATACCGGTGTGCTACGCAGTGAGTGGAAAAGGCGGTATGCCAGACGACCATCCGCTTTGCGGAGGCATAGTCGGTTTCGGTTTCGGCAGCATAGCCGGTGCTGACGTGCTTCTGGCGATAGGGGTCAGGTTTCAGGAATTACTGGGGTTCGGTGCCGGCGATTTCTATGCCCCCGATGTGCGGGTTGTTTCCGTAGACATCGAACCATCGGAAATCGGCAGAAACAGGCCAATCGATATCGGAATATTCGGAGATGCCAAAGCCGTCCTTTCCCAGCTAACCAGGGAAGCGAAAGAAGCTCTCGGCAGCTCAAAAAGCCGCCCGGAAGAAACGGAGTGGCTGAAGCATGTCAGAAACACCGCGGCAAGTATTCAAGACATGCTGTACGCAGAGGCAGCAAGCTCAAGTAAACCCATTTTCCCCGGGCGACTTGGAAAAGAGGTGTGTGAATTCCTGGGCAAGGATTCATGCATCGTCATGGACGGCGCAGATATACAAAGCTATGTTACCCCCCTCTATTGCGCCAGCTTCCCCAGCAGCTACATACTGGCCCTGGGGGGCTCGCTCGGACATCTGGGGGGAGGCGTTCCCTTTGCCATAGGCGTCAAGACAGCGAACCCGGAGCAGAGGGTCGTCGCTGTCGTCGGTGATGGCTCCTTCCTGTTCAATGCCAGCGAGATAGATACCGCCGTGAGAAACAAGAAGCAGATCGTTATCGTCATCGGCAATGACTGCCAGTGGGGCTTCGTCAGGCAGGACCAGAAGCTCAATGAGCACTGTGATGTCTGCTCTAAATTGAGCGAGGATGCACGATACGATATGTACGCCCAGAGCCTGGGGGCATATGGAGAGCTGGTAACCGACCCGGAGGAGATCAGACCTGCCCTGGAAAGAGCCTTCGCCTCAGGACTGCCAGCAGTCCTCGACGTGAGAACGGACCCTTCGATCATAAGCTTCGTAGACTACCGGGGGATAGACGTAAGGCGTGAACTCCTGCAACTGGGCCAGAGGTGAAGCCAAACAGGTAAGGTGATAGAGAAAAAGCGATAAGTCTTCACGCAGTTAACATTAGTTATATATGAGCGGGGATGAAAGGAGTCAGCTCTCGGGTTTTCTCTCCATCTCCTCGGAGGGAATCTCACCCCGCCCTCCCCGTACTCCCTCGCCCTTTTTAAACAGAGGCGCTCTGCTCTTATGGGGAACCCTGCCCTCGTACTCATCGAGCGCCTTGTGCATGGCATCGGCGGCGAGATTCGAGCAGTGCATCTTTCCCGGGGGAAGTCCGCCCAGCGCCTCGGCCACCATCTCGTTGGTAACCTCGCGCGCCTCTTCAATAGTCTTGCCCTTCACCATCTCAGTAATCATGCTCGACGTCGCGATGGCTGCACCACAACCAAAGGTCTGGAACTTGACATCCTCGATACGGTTATCCTTGATCTTAACGAAGATTTTAATCATATCTCCGCATATGGAGCTGCCTATCAGACCGACCCCGTCGGCATCAGGTATGAAGCCCACGTTGCGCGGGTTGTTGAAATGCTCCAGAACAGTATCGCTATACATTTCCCCTATCCTATTCGTTAGTAGACGCCAGCGGCGACATCGCCCTCAGCCTCTCCACGATGCTCGGTAATACGGAAAGGACGTAGTCGATATCCTTCTCGCTGTTGGCGGAGCCGAGGCTGAAGCGCAAGCTTCCGTATGCTACCTCAGGAGGAAGGCCGAGAGCAATGAGAACATGCGATGGCTCCTCTGCTTCGGAGGCACAGGCGCTGCCGCTTGACGCAGCGATGCCGAGCAAATCGAGGTTAAGCAAGATAGATTCACCTTCGATGTACTGGAAGGATATGTTCACATTGTTAGGCAGCCGCAGTGTCCGATGCCCGTTGAGGCGGGTGTCCTTTATCTGAGATAGTATCCCCTTGATGAGACGGTCCCGCAGCCGCTGGCAGTGCTGGCTGTTCGACTCCCTGCCTTCCGCAACCATCCTGAGGGCAGTTGCAGTTCCCACAATACCGGCGACGTTCTCTGTCCCTGCCCTGCGGTTACCCTCCTGAGCGCCTCCAGTCTGCTGCGTTGCGAACGGCGTTCCGTCTCGGATGTAAAGGATGCCCACTCCCTTCGGTCCCTGGAACTTATGTGCCGAAAGGCTCAGCATATCCACGCCGAGCTTGTTGACATCGAGGTCCAGCGCCCCGGGGCACTGCACAGCATCGGTATGAAAGACGATATCCTTCCCTCCGGCTTTCTCTTTTACCAACTTCACAAATCCAGCAACCGGTTCGATAGTGCCGATCTCGTTATTGGCCACCATGATGCTGACCAGAATGGTCTTGCTGTTGATAGCCTTCTCGAGGTCATAAATGCTGACCAGGCCATACCGGTCTACGGGAAGGTGGGTTACCTTGAAGCCGAATTCCTCCAGGGAGTGGCATGTATTGAGCACGGCTTTATGCTCAATAGAGGACGTGACAATATGATTGCCTTTCCCCTTCAACGCAAAGGCTGCACCCCTCAGTGCGGCATTATCCGACTCGGTGCCGCCGCTGGTAAAAACGACCTCACCCGGCCCGCACCCCAATACCTCAGCCACAGTTGACCTCGCGTCATCAAGTGCTTTCCGCGCTTCGAGCGCTACGGGATATATACCCGAAGGGTTGCCGAAATTCTTGCTGAAATAGGGGAGCATCGCCTCTAGAACAATGGGATGCACCGGCGTTGTTGCTGCATGGTCCATATAGATTGCTCTTCGCCCCACTGTCCTATCTCCTCATGAATAGCTAGGGAACCTTCACCGTATCGCCGGGACACAGGTCAGCAAGGGTAGTGGCATCAACGACCTGCGCGATGTTGTCCCGTAAATTCTCCCAGAAGGTCTTCGACGGACAATCCGTCTCTCTGTCACAGAAAACGCTATTCCCCGTCTCAGATGCACACTCAGCCGGAGCGATAGGCCCCTCGAGTGCGCGAAGTACCTGTCCCACAGTCACTTCAGCAGGCGCATCGGTCAATTGATATCCCCCATGAACCCCGCGCGTGCTTCCCACCAGGCCTGCCCTGCGCAGGCTTGCCATGAGCTGCTCCAGGTAGCTGAACGAGATATCCTCCGACCTGGCGATCTCGGCGAGGGGCACAGGTCCCCGTGGATAGCTCCTCGCCAAAGCTACCATCGCCCGCAGCCCGTAGTGAGACCTGCTTGAGAACTTCAAACCTATAACTCCAGATTCAATGTAATTCCCAGTAATTCAGTAGGGATTTTACCAGCCTGCAGTACACCTGTCAACAACAGGTAAATCGCAGAACCCAGCAGTGCCTCAACTTGACAAGGCAAACGTGGACTTGATACAATCAGCCTCAGCCCTATTTATTTGCGGCCCCGTGGTGTAGCGGTCTAACATATCGGCCTGTCACGCCGAAGATCGTGGGTTCGAATCCCATCGGGGTCGCTCACTTTATCCCCCCT
>DUEY01000049.1 GCA_011174795.1 Dehalococcoidia bacterium | reverse complement strand
TGTGGACTGCCGGTTGTTGCCTCCGATGTTGGCGATGTAGCCGAGCTTGTGCACGATGGGGTAACCGGTTTCCTGATAGACAAGGGAGACCACAATGCACTTGCCGATAGAATTAACCTGTTACTGGATGACAAAGCACTGCGGGAGAGAATGGGACTAAACGCCAGAAAATTGATAATGGAAAATTACTCAGTCGAATTGATGGGGCGGAGAACGCTCGAGGTCTATCACAAGGTCCTGTCGGACAATGGATGAGACTTTTGCTCCATGAACCCGCTGCGCTATAATGGGATAAACGTTTTGGGAACTCACGGGGAGGCAGTAGTCTGAACCCACTCAGATTTGTCCTGATCAACACCTTCTACCCCCCTTATCAACTCGGAGGAGCCTGCTTCCATGTATATAACCTGGCCAATGAGCTGGCAAAGCAGGGCCACGAAGTTCACGTAATTTACAGCGTCGATGCCTATTATCTTAATCGGAGAGAGCCACCAAAAGGAGACTACCCCAACCACCGTAAGGTAGTACTGCACCCGCTGAAATCAAAGCTGGGAATTACGGCTCCCCTTATCTCAGGATTTGTAGGTATAGCTGCACCTCTGGTAAGTAAGGCTTTAAAACTGGTCAAGGATATCAAGCCCGATGTTGTGCATCATCATAATATCGCCGGGTTCGGACCAGCTATTCTGGACGCCGAAGCTCCGAAGGTATTGTATACAGCCCATGACTACTGGTTAATCTGCCCCAGGAACGCATTACTGAAGCCAGATAAGACCTTATGTGAGGACAGGCGAAACTGCTTCATGTGCAGCCTGCGATGGAAGCGACCACCCCAGCTATGGAGGCGCACCGCTGCCCTGAAGAAGAGGCTCTCGAACATCGACATGATAATCACGCCCAGCGAATACATGAAGAGTACACTTGAAGGCGCCGGCATCTCACAACCCATTATGACCATACCTAATTTCGTGCCCGAACCGGAAAAGCCCAGCGATAATAAATACCCTTTTCCCTATTTTCTATTTATGGGACAACTGCTGTTGCATAAGGGGCTACTGAACCTTGTTGAAGCATTCAGCCAGGTTCAGAACGAGATAGATACCAACTTATTAATAGTCGGCAACGGTCCACTGTCAGACGAGCTTAATAAAATCGTTTTTCAAAAAGGATGGCAGGACAGGATTAAACTGCTTGGCAAGATCAACGATAGGCGCATGATTTCAAGCCTGTACACAAATGCGCTGGCCCTGGTCGTACCGTCGATCTGGCCTGAGAACGCGCCTCTGGTGGCTTTAGAGGCTCTCGCCTGCGGTACGCCGTTAATCACTTCAAATAAGGGCGGGCTACCCGAGATTGCCGGCAAGGTTGATCCAGGTCTCATTTTTACCAACATGGACGAACTTAAAAAGCTCTTACTGCGTGCCAGCCGGGGCTTGAGAGATCCATCTAATACGCCCAGAAAAGTTTATGAGGGGTTTTTCACCACCCCCATCTTTGTGGAAAGGTACCGTGCAGCATTGAGACAATAGGATTTCAGCGGCGATAAGAAACCGGTATTATATCTAAGTAACGGATACCTGAGTAAAATTGACTCAGTTACTCATTGTGCTCAGGCTCTCCCGATTTAAAAGCTGACTAATATGGTAGCTGACAGAATAATTAAAATAACATGCGCTGTCGCTTTTGTATTGATTGCTGTAGCAGTAGTTATAGCCTGGCAATCGCCGGCCACAGCATATGAATCCTCGATATACCCCAATACACCAACCATCGTCTGGGCTCTTCTGGTCCTCAGTGCTGCTTGTGGCATAGGGGTCGTTGTTCATCAGGTTTATACCAAGCAGCATAGACGCTCAAAGCTCTGGGTGCTCGGCCTCCTTCTCGTTATATTCAGCTATACATCACTACTGTCTTTGCACATCATTAGAGGCTATGCCTTCTGGGGTGTACATGACCCCGCCACGCATTTAGGCGAGATCAAAAACATCATCGACACAGGCTACATCACAGAGCGCGATGCTAATCGCTGGTTCAATCCATCTATTAATCCGAATTACTATCCCGTATCCACCATATTGGGTGCTCAACTCTCTCAAGTCTGCGGCCTTGACCCGACCGTATTTCATAAATTCCTACCAATTTTTTTCGCTTTGATTTACGTTGCTGGTATGCACCAGTTGGCAAAAGCCATCATACCCTACAGAGGGGCTGTGATATTGGTGATACTGGCCGCCCTAGCGCCACTCGTCGGATGGTATGTAGCCTTTGTTCCAAACGGATTCGCTAATCTGGTCTTTCCTATGGCGTTGTTCATATTCATCAGGAGCCTGAGCGGAGGTGCATGGCAGTGGAGGATATTGTTCATTATCATGGTGCTTCTCTATCCGGTATTCCACCCAATTCCAACGTTCATGCTCATTGCATTTATCGTGGCCATACCCCTGGCAAAGCTAGTACTTGATAAAATGGCCGGTCGAACCCGTGCCGTTTTTGACAGCGGTGCCAAATTCGTTCTCGTTGCACTGGTTCCCATCCTTATATTCGGAGGCTATTGGATTTTCACATCCACGGTGGGCGAATCCTTTCTGAGACACGTACCAGCTAATGAAGAAATGGCGTTAATTACAGCAACACCGACGGCAGAGGTGCCCACAGTCGACCAGCCAGCAGCCGATGAGCCTTCGATTGACAAGCCATCAGGGGACCATCCACCGGCCGATGAACCTACGGTTGACAAGCCATCGGTTGACAAGCCGGTCGCGGAAGCCCCAATCCATGAGTTCAAGGGGGGGTGGTATGCTAATTACCTTCGTCTGGTAGGCGATATACAATATGCCCAGGCATATGGCTATAGCGTTATAAAAGTCATTTTCATTCTTTTAGGCGGCATCCTGCTCTATTTCTTCATGGCACTATTTGCTCTTCCCATTTTGTGGCCTCGAATCCGCACGAACTCAAATCTTAGCTACCTAACCTCTCTCTACGGCATCATGATAGCTATTGCCGTGGCGATCCTTGTCTTCCTTTTCATGTCTGTGAGTTACTCGCTGAATAGATTCATCGCATTTATATTAATAACGTGTACCGTATTTGCCGGTTTCCTCGCATATTACCTCATGGCAAGGGCCCGAGCATCCTCGCGCTCCAGTATG
Organism: Dehalococcoidia bacterium; assembly: GCA_011174795.1. Lineage (GTDB taxonomy): Bacteria > Chloroflexota > Dehalococcoidia > SZUA-161 > SZUA-161 > W281. Next base: position 317 of record DUEY01000049.1, on the reverse strand, counting down.
CACGCATTAATCCCTGCAACGGTAGCCCTGCTACTGATAGCCACTTTTTGCATCGGTGTTGCCCAACTATACGCCTCACCTCTCGTTCTGAAGGAAAACCGTCAGGTTGCCCGAACTGAAATCGAGGGCATGGACTGGCTCTTCCAAAAGAAGGACCAAACCCTGCTCATAGCCTCCCACTGGGAGCCGACTCATAGATTCGCTTCCTTCCTGCTTCCTGTTAAGGAAAGAAGCGAGCGAGAGGATATTCGCCTTAGTTCCCGTATAGGTGGCGATGCATTACACTCACTGCCAGCACACTTTGGCTACCACAACGG
>DUEY01000048.1 GCA_011174795.1 Dehalococcoidia bacterium | reverse complement strand
GGCTCGGCACCAGCGTATCCGCGCTGATGAACCTGCCGATGGTGGAGTCGTAGTAGCGGGCGTTGTAGTAGTAGAGCCCGGTGTCGTCGAGGCGCTGGCCGGTGAACTTCTTGTCGGTTTCAAGCGTGCCGGTGGTGCTCCTGGTCTCGCCATAGGGATAGTACTTGATGCTCCCCACCTCTTCGCCGTCTGTGTTGGTAATCACAGCGGTTCCCGAGAGGTGGTCTTGATGAACGAAACGCAATGTTGTGTCCTTCTTCAGCGCCACCAGCCTGTCCCCGAGGTAATAGTACGATGTAATAACCACCGAGGTCAAGTTGTTCTTTAAGGAGAATAAACGAAACCGAGGAATGTTCAATGGCGTGCGGATTTAGTCATCTCGGGCATCGGCGTCAGTGTCGGTATCAGGTTCGAGTTCAATCACGGTTTCTGCCCCCCAGGTGGATTCGGGGGCTGGTTCCGCGGTGGCGATGTATTCCGGAGGGGGAGGAGTCTGAATTGGAGGAGGCGGAGGCGGATGTTCTATATCGGTTTTGACCCTTATTTCCTTTATGCCCAGACTTTTGAGTAGTTTTATGATATCCGCTTCGAAATCCTGTGCCTGCTTGTACAGTATACCTATACTGCTCCTATATTGACCCATAAGCCCGCTGTTGGTTAGAACTACATTCGATAGCGCCTCGGTACTTCCAAGCAGGTAGTTGAACTCCTTCATTTTGGAAGCTGTGTCGTAGATTTTTACCTGTACATCTTTGGGGAAAAGTTTCATGTAAGTGCCGGTAATCGTTGTCTCGTATATTTCAAGTGTCATATAACAGGAGTAGAAACTTAACGGTAATAACCCTTTCTCCTTTGACCCCGCGATTACTGTCTGTAATATACGCAGTTTTCTAAAATTCTGTGTCCATTCGGCAATTAACCTGTCTTTTATCCATCTACGGTACCTGTTGTTACTGCCTGATTCCCGTATGTTATAAACAATGGCGGTTAATATGATGGATAGTATAACACCCGTGCTTGTTGCGGTTAGGGTAGATACAAATATTTCCCAGTTAATCATGACCAATCCTCAATCAGACGGTATATGACCCGGGTGATATATTCCATGACAGATTAGTCACTGTCATCACCGTCAACACCGAAAAATCGCACCAGCACTAACCGGGCGGAATCCTCGGGTTCCGCTTCCTGAGGCGGATGGCGGCGGTTGTATATGCTGCAGCCCGCTATATACAGCAGGGCTGCGGCGGAGCCTATCCACAGGCCAAGGGTTGTGCACTGAATCCCCGATACGAAGCTGTCGGCGGCGTTCACGATGGCCTCGTTGCCCTTCTCGATCAGGACGACCGTTACACCCTCGTACTCGGACGGGTCGGGCAACGCCTCCTCTATCCTCGGTTCCCCGACATGGGCGTAGGTCACCCCGGCGGCGATGTAGAGTGCGAGGGAGGCGAACAGCAGCACCGCCAGCGCCCAGGCGATACGGCTCCCCCAGTTGCGGCCGCCGAGGAAGCCTATGGATATCAGGAGAAAGACGGGCAGCAGCCAGAGGACCCACAGCCAGGTGGTGCCGACCCCCGTCCAGCGGCGCACGTCGTCGAACGATCCGAGGTCTTCCTCGTTTTCCGAAAGCACCTCTCTCAGGTCCTCCTCGGTTACCGTGTAGCCGGTGGCTATCCACTCCCGCGCATCTTCGAGGGTCTCCTCGCCGTCGCTGCCTATATCCTCGAGCAGGTCGGCGTCGCTGTATGACCAGCCCTCGTCAACCCATTCCCGGACGTCGTCGATGAAATCATCGTCCACCTCCCCCAGTGACAGCGTAAGGTCGTCGTAGGTATAGACCCAATGGTCCGGCAGCTTGTCTCCGACCTCCTCCTCCGCTACCTCGTCGATGTGGATGCCGAGCGTTTGCTTGAATTCATCATATGACATGCCCGATGCGCGGCGGTCGGGCAGGGTGTAGGGGGGCTGAGTAAAGGGGGGCAGACTCGCTACTTCGATGTTGAACTCCGCCAGGCTACACTGGGGCAGGCCGAGGAACAGGGCCTCCAGCCTGTCATCGGCCAGCGTGGCGACGGCATCGACGGCGTTCTCCTTTTTATCGGTGAGGTCGATGGGCACCTCGATGTCGTCCGCTTCGCCCTTGACATAGGCGGCGACGGCGTTGACTATCTCGGCGAACTGCTCCTGCACCCAGGTGTATGACAGTGCATCTTTCATAGCAGGGACGATGTCGTCCTTCGTGCTTAGTGCGACCTTTTTTCCGCTGTTGTGGACCCTGTAGAGCTCGATGGTCGAGCCGATTTCATCTTCGATGAGCGGCGTTGCCAGCGTCAGCAGGTCGTCGTAGTTCTCCTCAGTGCCGAGCAGGTCTATCAGTGCCTCTGCCAGCGGGTCAACCCGGTCCTCAAAATAGACGGTGATGGTGAAGCTGTCGGCATCGCGGGTGAAGTACGGCAGCGCGGAGTCGATAGCTGCTACCAGCTGGGAGATGAGCCAGTCCCTGGATATCACCGTTTTCAGAGCGTCCTCTATCTGCTCCTTGCTCAGCGCCAGGGTGTAGGGCAGCTTGTCCAGGTTCTCGTGCCCCTCCTCTGCCGCGTACGAAACCAGGTCGTCGTAGATATCTTGGGAGACATCGCCCTTGAGCAGGTCTTCCTTCACTACGTCTGCAATCGCCTCCACCCGCTCTTTGAGTTCCACGGTGTAGGTGAACTCGTCCGTATCGCTCAGCAGGTAGGGAATTATCGTATCGGTTGCCGACTCGACCTGCTCCTGGAGCCACTCCGGCGGCAGCATCTTCCTGGCGGCGGCGATCAGGTCATCCTCGATAGCCTGCAGGTCTACGGGTATGTCCTCTGAGTCGTCCTGCAGGTCGTCCAGCGCCGCGGGCAGAAGCTCGTCGTAGATGAAGTTGTACATGTCAGCCTGCTCGAGCTGTCTGTTGTAGAAACCGGCGCTGGTAACGGTGTTGCTGACCTGGGTTGTCAGCAGCACGACGGTAAACAGGATAAGGAAAATGAATGCCAGGAAAACTGCCGTTGTCCTTCGCAACCATAGAAGCCATCTCATAGCGATAACCAGTTTCGGGGTTTACTATACCACATAATCCAGCGGTTTGCAGATAGCGCGCACTGCCTCTTACTCCAGTCCTTCGGGGCTCTCCTTTACCGGCGGGGCGCTCCTTCGTCTCAGCAGGAGCACGGCGACGATGATGGCTACGAACGCCATCTCGACGCCGAACCCCCAAGCCGTTGAGACCTTGGCGAACAGGTCGTGGATGGGATTTTCGCCCGTTATCGGCCGCAGGAACAGCCAGTCGATGATGTCGGGAGCCATTGCCCAAGCCATCCCCCACCAGTAGCGGCGCAGCAGCCAGCCCACGGCGATGGTGGCGACAACCAGCGCGATGAGGGTGAGGATGCTGGGCGCATCGTCGGGGTAGGGGAAGATGTGGAGGATGACGGGCGAGTCCTCTGGCCAGGGATAGGGGGCGTGCCAGAAGCGCGTGCTGTCGAGGACGGCGGAGCTGGCGAAGGCGACCGCTGCCGTGGGCAGTTTTCGCTTCAGGCCTGCCTGCGTAAGGGCTCCCACAGCCATATGGCTGGGTGCGAACATGGCTCCTCCTTTATCGCCTGCTCAAGCGCCGGCACCGCTGTAGCGCAGACCGGCCACGCCTCCGATTATGAGGACTATCGAGACTATTTTCAGGGCTGACACGGGCTCCTTGAAGTACAGGATGCCGATAATCGCTATCAGCATAACCCCCAGCCCCGCCCATATGGCGTAGGCGACGCTGACGTCTATACGTTTCAGTGCATAGACGAAGGCGGCGAAGGAGAGCCCGTAGAAAACGAACATCAGCACGGAAGGGGTCAGCTTCGAGAACCCGTCGGAGAGCTTCATGCAGGTAGTCCCGCATACCTCCAGCATAATCGCCAGGGCAAGATAGAACCAGTACACTGGAGCACCTCCTGGTGTGAATGTGTTTGGCTGCCAGCTTTGGCGGGATTGTTTCTATCATATGCGCCGGCGTTCGTCAAGGCAAGACCGGGGGTGCTCCGCTTCCCCTACATACCGTTCGGTCATGGTTGGTATGATTCTTGAAGTATCGTGTTCTAAAACCGTTCGTGGTGAGCTTGTCGAACCATGAACGCCCTTCGACAGGCTCAGGGCGAACGGAAAATAATTGCCCAAACTCAACTATATATCAACTAAAACCGAACGGTACCTTTCCTCTATTTCGAATTTAGCCATTTGGTAATTTTTGTGGTATACTATTAAATTGAATTTCGACAAATTCGGAGATAACCTGATTCAGCGGAGCAGCGCGGAGGAGATTGGCTTGAAGATACTTCTCGTATACCCCCAGTATCCGGAAACCTTCTGGAGCTTCAGACATGTCCTGCGTATCGTTGCCAAGAAGGCGGCTTTCCCGCCGCTGGGCCTGTTAACCGTGGCGGCGATGCTTCCCCAGGAGTGGGAGAAGAAGCTGGTTGACATGAACGCAGGCCAGCTGACCGACGAGGACATTGAGTGGGCTGACTATGTTTTTATCAGCGCTATGGTGGTGCAGCAGCAATCCGTCAAGGAGGTCATCGACCGGTGTATGAAGCTCGACACGAAGATGGTTGCGGGCGGCCCCCTCTTTACCAGCGGATACGAGGGGTTCGATGATATAGACCACCTGGTGCTCGATGAGGCCGAGGTTACCCTGCCGCTTTTCCTTGATGACTTGGAGAAGGGATGCGCGAGTCATATCTACACGTCTAAAGAGCGCCCCGACATCACCAGGACGCCAATACCGATGTGGTCGCTTCTCGACATCAAGAAATATACCTCGATGAGCCTTCAGTACTCCCGGGGCTGCCCGTATAATTGCGAGTTCTGCGATATCATCATATTGAACGGGAACAAACCGAGGACGAAGAGCAAGGAGCAAATCGTCGCGGAGCTGGAGTCGCTGTACAGGTGGGGCTGGCGGGAGGGCGTGTTTATCGTCGACGATAACTTCATCGGCAACAAGCGAAAGCTGAAGGCGGAGGTTCTCCCGGCTATAATCGAGTGGCAGAAGAAGCGAAGATACCCCTATGCGCTGCTCACGGAGGCGTCGATAAACCTTGCCGACGACGAGGAGTTGATGCGTTTGATGGCCGAGGCCGGGTTCGACACGGTGTTCATCGGCATTGAGACTATAAACGAGGACAGCCTGGTTGAGTGCAGCAAGACTCAGAACAGGGACCGCGACATGGTCGCGTCGGTCAAGAGGATTCAGAATCACGGCTTGCAGGTGCAGGGAGGGTTTATCCTGGGGTTCGACAATGATCCCGTCTCCATCTTCAAGAGCCAGATAAACTTCATCCAGAAGAGCGGAATCGTTACCGCGATGGTCGGTCTGCTGAACGCGCCGCGCGGCACCAGGCTCTACCAGCGCCTGAAGAAGGAGGACCGCCTGCTGGAGGATATGACCGGCGACAACACCGATTGCTCCCTGAACTTCATCCCCAAGATGGACCGCGAGACGCTCCTTAACGGCTATCAGCAGATTCTGGATACCATCTACTCATCCAAGAATTTCTATCAGCGGGTATGGGTTCTGCTGAAAGAGTACAAGCCTCATCGAACGCGGAGGCTGCCCCGTTATAAATTCTGGCATATACGGGGATTTATCAGGTCCATCTGGTTCCTGGGCATCGCGGACAGGGATAGAAAGCATTTCTGGCGGTTTCTCATTAAGGTATTGCTGAGAAAACCCCGCGCCTTCGCGCTTTCCGCAACGCTCGCCGTCTACGGTTTCCATTTCCGCAAGGTCGCGCGCAGAGATAATGCTCAATTCACGTTGAAGGATACCACGTCCTGACGGTAGCCTCCTCTGTATTACAGCAGCATGGCGTTCTTTCCCTGCTCCCATCTTTAATAGTGCTCGTTTCCTCTGCCCAGCCGTTACAGGCTATTGGAAGCCCTCGCCGAATTGGATATAATGCTCTGTAGCGCGTTTCGTTGCCCCGGGAGTGGCAATGCTACGTAGCATGTGGGGTACTGATATGAACATCGGCGCTCTCATCGTGAGGCTTCGGATACCGGAGAACGCCTCCCTCAAGGGTAAGAGGAAGATAGTCAAGTCCATCACCGCCCAGGTGAGCAACAGGTTCAACGTCTCCGTCGCTGAGATAGACGACCACGACCTGTGGCAGGTGGCTACCCTGGGAATAAGCTGCGTCAGCAACGACGGCCGCCACGCCAACGAGGTTTTATCCCGGGTGGTGGATTTCATCAGCCGTGTCAGGGGCGATGCCGAGGTCCTGGACTACGAGATAGAGATCCTGCATGCCCTGTAGGATACGGCGGGGGAAGCGATGAACGCCTCGACCTTTCTTCCCTATCTCATGAAACTCCCCGTATACCGGGAACAGATTGTCCATGTGGAGCGCATCCCGCCCCGGGACGCGACCTACGGCGAACTGGATGAGCCCCTCCACCCCTCCCTTCACGCCTCGCTCAAGTCCAGTGGTCTGCTCCCCCTGTACCGCCACCAGGCGGCGGCGGTCAACGCCGTCCGCGCGGGCAGGAACGTTATGGTAGTTACCCCTGCTGCCAGCGGCAAGACCCTCTGCTACAACATCCCCGTCATCAACACTATCCTGACCCAGAAGGGCAGCCGCGCGCTCTACCTCTACCCGACCAAAGCCCTGGCACAGGACCAGTTGCGCGGGCTGGGTGAGCTCACCGCCCCCCGGCAGGTGAGGGTGAACCACGCAACCTTCGACGGCGACACCCCCTACGGGGAGCGCAGCGAGATAAAGCGTTCCGCCGAGATCGTGCTCTCCAACCCGGATATGGTGCACCTCGGCATCCTGCCCAACCACCGCTCGTGGAAGGGCCTGCTCTCCCGATTGAGATATGTCGTAATCGACGAGGCGCACGTCTATTGCGGCGTCTTCGGCTCCCACGTGGCCAATGTGCTGCGCCGCCTCAAGCGCCTCTGCGCCTACTACGGCGCCAGCCCCCAGTTCATCTGCTGCTCCGCCACCATCGCCAACCCCGCCGAGCACGCGGAGAGACTGACCGGGCTCCCCTTCGAGGTCATCGCCGAGGACGGCTCGCCCCACGGGGGCAAGGAGTTTGTCTTCTGGAACCCGCCGCTCATCGACGAGGCGAAGTCCGCTCGCCGCAGCGCCAACAGCGAGGCTACCCTGCTGCTCACCGAGCTGATACGCCAGGGGATACGCAGCCTTGCCTTCGCCCGCAGCCGGAGACTCACCGAGCTCATCTACCTCTACGTGCAGCAGCAGCTCAGCGAGAAGAACCCCGAGCTGGCGGAAAGGGTCAAGCCCTACCGCGCCGGCTATCTCGCCGAGGATCGGCGGAAGATCGAGCGCGAGCTGTTCGAAGGCGACCTGCTGGCGGCGGTGGCTACCACGGCGCTGGAGCTGGGGGTGGACATCGGCGACCTCGACGCCACCGTGCTCACCGGCTACCCGGGCAGCATCGCCAGCACCTGGCAGCAGGCGGGCAGGAGCGGTCGCGGCGGGGAGAGCTCTCTCAGCTTCCTCATCGGCGTGGACAACCCCCTCGACCAGTACCTCATGCGCCACCCCGAGTTCTTCTTCGGCAAGAGCCACGAGAATGCCCTGACCGACCCCGATAACCCGCGCATCCTCAAGCCTCACCTCCTCTGCGCTGCCTGGGAGATGCCTCTTTCAGAGGCTGAGGCGGAGCTGTTCGGCGACGGTTTCAGCCGGGCGGAGGATGAGCTGAGGAGGGCGGGTCTGCTGCGCCGGCACCGCGGCCGCTGGTATCCCTCGCCGTCGGTGGTCTATCCCGCGCAGGATGTCAACATCCGCTCCACCTCATCGCATAATTACCACCTGGTCGAAGCCGACAGCGGACGCCTGCTGGAGACCGTGGAGGAGGCAAACGCCTTCTTCCAGCTCCACCCCGGCGCGGTCTATCTCCACCAGGGCGAGCCCTATCTGGTCACCGAGCTGAACCTGACCGCGCGTACCGCCTTCGCCATGCCCGCCGACGTCCCCTACTATACCCAGACCAAGGACATAACCGAGGTCAGCATAGTCCGGCCGGGACAGAGGAAGACCGTGGGCGGCGTGGCCGTGCACCTGGGCGAGGTGGAGGTCACCACCACCGTGCTCGGCTACAAGAAGAAGCGTATATTCACCGAGGAGGTGATAGGCGAGGAGCCCCTCGACCTGCCGCCCCACACCTTCCCCACGGTAGCCCTGTGGTTCGACATCCCGGCGCAGGTCGAGGTGAGGCTGGAGAAAGCGGGGCTTGACTTCGCCGGAGGCCTGCACGCCGCCGAGCACGCCTCTATCGCCCTCCTGCCCCTGTTCGCGCTCTGCGACCGCAACGATATCGGGGGCGTCTCCACGCCTCTCCATCCCGACACCGGACAGGCGCAGATATTCATCTATGATGCCTACCCCGGCGGTATCGGCATCGCTGAGAAGGGGTTCGAGCTGGTCACCGAGCTGTGGCAGGCGACCCTGAAGGCTGTCTCCGAGTGCCCCTGTCAGGAGGGCTGCCCCGGCTGTATCCAGTCCCCCAAATGCGGCAATAACAACGAGCCCCTTGACAAAAAAGCAGCAATAGTGATACTGGAAGAACTCCTCGGCAATGAGCAATAGAGTACAGAGGGGCGAAACCGCTCCGAATTTAAAATGTACCAGAGGAGAGGAGGTCGAAAATGGAGGAACAACTGGGCAGGAAGCTTGGCAAGGGCAAGGTCAGCCCGGAAATTCTCAATACCTATCGCGAGGAAGTCGCACCGAAGGTCCTTCACACCATCGTGCGGGGTCTCATCCAGGGGGTCATGGAGCTTGATGAGGAATCGAGAAACAGGGTTCTGGAGAAGATGGGTTATGCCTGCTATAAGGGATTTGAGGAGTTCGTCGGCACACCTCCCACGGGCGTGGAAATTGAGACTGCCTGTGAGTGGTTAAACGACACGGTTCCCCATAACAGGCGCTTTGAGAAGGCCGGGGACACCATCTACTGGGATGCTGACATAGAGGATACCTATGGCGGCTGCATGTGTGTGCTGGTGCGGCTGGGCATCGTCGAGCCGAGACCCGAGCTCTGCATCTGCGCTACCAACTACTGCAAGCGTGCCTTTGAGGAGATGACAGGCAAACCCGTGGAGGGGGAGATGGTGGAGACCGTGAGCAGCGGCTCCCGGAACTGCATATTCAGGTACCACTTCCAGCCAACTCCCTACAGCTCAAGACGGAGCAAATAGAGCCGGCGCCTTCCCCGTACGCCCTGAGCACTTCGGTGGACTCAGGGCGGGCCTGTAGAAGAGTAAGCCTCGCTCCCTTTTAAGGGGAGGTTAGAAGAGAACAATACATTTCCCTCTCCCTTGATGGGAGAGGGTTAGGGTGAGGGTGAAAATGCCAACCGAATACCACATAGGCACCAGCGGCTGGCACTACGACCACTGGCGCGAGAGGTTCTACCCCACAGACCTCTCTAGGACCGGCTGGCTCGACTTCTATGCCCGCTCCTTCTCGACTGTAGAGATCAACAACAGCTTCTACCGCCTGCCCACCGAGAAAGCCTTCCAGAGCTGGCACGATTCCACCCCGGAGGGCTTCGCCTTCGCCGTCAAGGTAAGCCGCTTCATCACCCACATCAAGAAGCTTCGCGATGCAGAGGAGCCGCTCCAGACCTTTCTCCAGCGGGCGAAGCTGCTCGGCGACAAGCTCGGCCCCCTCCTTTACCAGCTCCCGCCCAACCTGCGCCGCAACGACTCGTTGCTAGAGGCCTTCCTCCCCCTGCTCCCTGCCGGGCTGCGCCACGTCTTCGAGTTCCGCAACGAGTCCTGGCTGGTCCCCGGGGTCTTCGACATAATGCGCCGCTACAACGCTGGATTCTGCATCTATGATATGGGAGAGTTCACAACGCCGGTCGAGGTCACCGCCGGATTCGCCTACATCCGCTTCCACGGGAGCACATCGCCGTATGGCGGCTGCTACTCCGAGGAAGAGCTCGGCGGCTGGGCGCGGAAGGTCGCCGCGCTCGCCGGGGGCTTGGACGCCGTCTACATCTATTTTAACAACGACGCCGAGGGCTTCGCCATAGCCAACGCCCGCACCCTGGAACAGAAGCTGAACGAGCTATCGGGATAAACGAGTCCAACACCGTAAGTTATTGCACCCCGGGAGATAATTCTCCAGAAATTCGACCCCTAAAAAGCTTGCATTTGATAAATAATAGGCTATAATAATGCAGAATTTTAATAAAAATTATAGAATTTTATAATTTTATTTAGCCATAATTAAATTGGGGTAGCGCTGTGGATAAGGAAACGGTAGTCACGATAAGCGAGGCGAGTCATATCCTGGGAGTCAGCGAGGCGGCTCTGCGGCAGTGGACGGATGAGGGCAGGATAAGGGCCTTTATAACGCCGGGAGGTCACCGGCGTTATGCCATGGATGACATCAGGAAGTTCATGAGTTCACACCAGAAGGC
>DUEY01000047.1 GCA_011174795.1 Dehalococcoidia bacterium | reverse complement strand
CCGACGCCGACGATAACACCGACGATAACGCCGACACCGACGGAAACACCGATATGGACGCCGACCCCGACGCCGACGATAACACCGACGATAACGCCGACACCGACGGAAACGCCGCTATGGACGCCGACGCCTACGGTAACGCCGACGCCCTCGGGGAGCGAAACGCCGACCCCGACGCCTACGGTAACGCCAACACTGACAGCGACGCCGACCACCACACCGCCGCCCGGCGAGACGTGTGCCCTGATTATGAAAACGGTCGGGACCGGAACCACTACCCCGCCGGCAGTGGGCGTCCACTATTATGAGTGCGGTGAGGAGGTCCCCATTGTCGCTACACCGGGCAGCAACTGGAAGTTCAGCAGGTGGGAGGGTGGTGTGGTCAGCCCCTACTCACGTATTACATCGGTGATAATGGATTCAGACAAGACCGTCACAGCATACTTCGAATATACCGGTGGTGGCGGGGGAGGAGGAGGTGGTGGTGGTGGTGTACCGCCGGCGACCGATACACCGACGCCGCAGCCGACGGCGACAACCACATCGGAACCCACAGCGGAACCTACGGGGGAGCCTACCGCAGAGCCTACGGAGCCGCCGACGCCCACACCGACGCCACAGCCGGTTGAGTTGCCCGTGAACGATGAGGGCGTTGTCCAGGAGGACATCGAGTACAGAACAACCGATGGCAAAATAAATATCTTTATCAGCAGCGGCACAGTGGCGCATACGGAAGAAGGCGAGCCTCTGGAGCTAATCGAGATAGCTGTCCTGTGTTTCGACTATCCGCCGCCACCGCTCGGCGCCTATATAATCGGCTGCGCCTATGATTATAAGCCCGACGGCGCAACCTTTGCTCCGCCTATCACAATAACAGTGACATATGCCCCCGGTCTTATTCCGCCAGGGGTCGATGAAGAGGACCTGGTCATAGCCTATTATGATGTGATAACAGGCAAGTGGGTTGTGCTGCCCTCTACCGTGGATACGGTGAACAACCTTATTATGGCTGAGGTGAGCGGCTTCACCCTGTTCGCCGCTTATGCCCCTGCCCCGGAGGCAACTCCGGCGCCCACGGCAACCGCGACGCCGACACCGGAGGAGGAAGAGGGCGTGGCAGGCCTCTGGATTATCATCGGCCCGGTAATCGCGGTGATTCTCATAGCGCTCATTGTATACCTGTTACTGAGGAGGAGAAAGAGGTATACCTTTGAACCGTTCGAGGACGTGGGGCCCTTTGAGGGATTTGAGGAGCAGAAGGGATTTGAGGAGCTTGGTGAGTCTGGGGAGCCCGAAGCTCCAGAGGAGCTGGAGGTACCCGGTGAGCCGGGGGAGACAGAGGAGACTGAGAAGCCGGAGGGTTCCGCGGAATAGGCGATTCGCTGAGATTGCAGGCAGCGGGCTTCAGCAAACGTTTCTGAAGCCCGCCGCTCTGTTTTTACAGTATTTAATTGTCGAGACTGGGAATCCCTCTCCCCATGCCATGCTCATTCTTATACCATTACGAGTCCGCCCGCCTCTGGCGGGGCGACGAAGCAATCTTATGGGTGGTGGTCGACGGGGAGATTGCCACGCCCGCCTCTGGCGGGCTCGCAATGGTGTGGGTGAACATAGCTCACCACGAGCGGCATTCGGCGTGTCTACCCGAGAGTGCCCGTCATCTGGCGTCCGCCGAGGAGATGCACGTGGAGATGGGGGACCTCCTGCCCCCCTTCCAATCCGCAGTTGACCACCAGCCGATACCCTTTCTCGGCAATGCCCGCCTCCCGGGCGAGCCGGTTTGCCACTGTGACGATGTGCCCTATTATCGACGCACTGTCTTCGGTTAGCTCGGCAACCGTCTCGATGTGCTCCCTGGGTACTACGAGCAGGTGAACCGGCGCTTTGGGGTTGATGTCGGGGAAGGCGACCACCCGCTCATCCTGGTAAAGGATGTTGCTTGGAACTTCGCCGCTGGCAATGCGGCAGAAAATGCAGTTCATACGCTTGTCCCGCTTAGAGCCCTATCTGCTGCGCTACCAGTTCGCGGTGGTAGTCGGCGTCCCCGAAAATGAGCTCCGATGCCTTGGCCCGGCGGTAGTAGAGCTGCATATCGTGGTCCTTGATGAAGCCGATGCCGCCGTGTATCTGGTGCCCCTCCACGCAGGTACGACGGTACGCTTCGCTCACCCATGCCTTGGCCATCGAGACATCCAGGGCGCAGGGCAGATCCTCGCTCAGCTTCCACGCCGCCTGATAGGTGATGAAGCGGCAACCGTCGACGTCGGTCGCCATATCGGCGCACTTGTGCTGGATCGCCTGGAAGCTCCCGATGGGACGGCCGAACTGTACCCTCTCCTTGGCGTAGTTCACGCTCATCTCCAGGACCTGCTGAGCGCCGCCGACCATCAGGGCGCATTGCGCCAGCGTCGCCTTGGGCAGCATATCCTTAATCACGTCCCAGCCGCGGTCGAGTTCCCCTACCATGTTCTTCTTGGGAACCTTCACCTTGTCGAAAACGACCTCGAACTGCTTATCGGAGGCGATTGTTTTCAACGGCGTGAGGCTTATCCCCGGGCTCTTGGCGTCCACGAGAAAGAGGGTGATACCGTCCTCGCCCTTGCTCTCCTTGGTCCTCGTGACGCACAGCAGGTAGTCAGCGATATGGGCATCGGAGATGAACAGCTTGGTGCCGCTGATGACGAAATCGTCCCCTTCGGGAACTGCCTTGACTTCCACTCCCGAGGGTTCCCAGCTGGCGCTGGGTTCGGTCAGGGCGAGGGTCAGGATTAAATCGCCCTTCGCTATCTTGGGCAGAAGCTCCTTTTTCTGCTCCTCGGTACCCGCTGCCAGGATGGCATACCCGCAGTAGACCACCGTTGAGAGGTAAGGCGCGGGCACGAGCGCACGGCCCAATTCCTCGATGAGAACCGTCAGGTCGAGGAAATTCATCCCTTCTCCGCCGTATTCCGCGGGGAAGACCAGCCCCATCCATCCCAGTTCAGCCATCTTCTTCCACAGCTCGGGCGAGTACCCCTTTTCGTCCTCCTCCATCTCCCGCACCAGCGACTTGGGACACTCGTTCTCCAGGAAGTCGCGGGACATCTTCCGCAGCATTTCCTGCTCTTCGTTAAGCGCAAAGTCCATGTTCTTTCCCCCTGTTCGTCGTTTTAGGCTGTAATCTACATCCTGGGCAGCCCCAGGCCAATTGTTGAAATGATAATACGTTGAATCTCCGATGTGCCCCCGGCTATGGTCATGCTTACATTCCACAGGTAGTCACGCTCGATCAGGCCGGCAATCTGTGTCCGTTTAGAGCCCGGCTCGAGCTGTCCGTAGGGTCCCATGATTTGCAACCCCGTGTTAGAAATTCTCTGCATCATCTCGCTGCCAAAAAGCTTGATCATTGCTCCTACGGACGTAACGTCCTGCCCTGTGTTCTGTACCCAGGCTGTCCGGTAGGCGAGCATGCGGCAGACCTCTATCTCTATAGCAATCTGGGCCAGCTTGGAGCGAATCACCAGGTCCTGAGCCAGCGGTACGCCGTTGCACTTCGTCTCATTCGCGTACTGGACAAGTTGCTCCAGGACCCTTTGCGGCAGTGAGGCAAACCCCGTGCCGGATCTCTCGATGTTCACCAGCGCCATAGCCGCCAGCCAGCCCCGCCCTCTTTCACCAACCAGGTTCTCCTTGGGCACGCGGACGTCATCGAAAAAGGTCTCGCAAACGTGTGAAGCCCCCTCCATGCTTTCCATGACGTTCACCGTGATGCCCGGTGTACTCATGTCGATGAGCAGCATGCTCAGCCTTCGCGAGCGCTTCTCAGCGTCGGGGTCTGTCATCATTGGCGCGAAGCACCAGTTAGACCGGTGGGCTCCGGTGGTCCAGATTTTCTGCCCGTTTACCAGCCAGTGGTCGCCCTTATCTTCAGCGCGTACCTTCGTTGCTCCTAGGTCGGAGCCTGCCTCAGGCTCGCTGAAGCCCTGGGCCCAGTGAACCTCACCGCTGGCTATTCCCGGCAGGTGCTTCCTCTTCTGCTCGTCATTGCCAAAGTTGAGCAGGAGGGCGCTTATCATCTTCCACCGGTACCAGTAATCCATGCCCGGCGCCCTCGCGTAGGCAAGCTCCTCGCCCAGAATAGCGTCTTCCCAAAGAGGACGCTCCTGGCCCCCGTACTCCTTGGGCCATGTAAGTGAGAGCCAGCCCTTATCGGCCATCGCCAGCAGGAACTTTTTGGTAAACTCCCACCATTCGTCGGTTTCCTCTTCCGGCGCCCCTCCAGTCAACCAGTCCGCGGGGAGCTGCTTTGCCAGGAAATCCTTCACCTCCTGGCGGAACTTATCCTGTTCTTCGGTGAATGTAAAATCCATGCAGTACTCCTTTTAGGCCTCCAGATTCGTCGGCTTGCTCACTGAAGCAAGCCATACTTATCTCATACCCACTGCTCTGAACTGGGAAGCTGCGTGGGCCTCTGTTCTAGCCGACGTCCACCGCCAGGCAGGTTACGGTCCGCTCGATACCGCCCGCGCCGTGAATCTCGCTGGTCACCAGATTGCCTACGGCGGTCAGGTCTGCTCCCTCGACCACCGCAATCACGTCGTAGGGGCCGGTAACGGCGTTTACCTCTTTCATCCCCTTCACTTTGCGGAGGACCTGGACGACATGCTTCGTCTTTCCAACCGAGGTCTCGATTAATACGTACGCTCTGGCAGTCATTGCCTCACCACCTTTCCACCTGTTGTGCCCTTCGGTCTATCCTCAGCCTGTCCGGTACGGGACAAACTATCCTCCATTATACCTTTAGCCGGCACTGTTGAAAAGGGCTTTTCCCGGCAACCTGTTTATCAGCGTTCGGCTGGTCGCTGAAGACTGTAAACTGTCTCATAGTATCCGTTTGAGCTTGGGATTGGGTGTGATGCCGGGAATCCTGCCCCGTTTGGCTATGGGTTTGCCTTCCACCTCGTGGAGGTCAGCGGTGAAGTCGATCGGTTTCGCTCCGCTGATGTGGCTACCCACGCCGAAGCCATTTACAGGCGCTTCGTTCTCCCTGAAATACCGGATACGGTCGGGGCTGAGCCCGCCGCTCACGAAGATACCTACCTCTTTGAACCCGGCGAGGTCCAGCTTGGCTCGAACCTCCCTGACCAGGTCGGCGGTTACGCCACCGCGCTCCGACGGCGTATCCAGCCTCACCCCGGACAGCCTTCCCTCCATCGCCTGCGCTACGATCACGCTTTCCTCGGCCTCGTCCTTGAAGGTATCGACCAGCGAGATTCGCGGCACATCAGGCGGCATGTGCTTGTCGAATGCCAGTGTTGCCTTTGCCGTGTCGCCCATAACTATGATTAAAGCGTGGGGCATGGTGCCCGTCGGGGTGACCCCTGCTAGGCTGGCGCCCGCCACCGATGAGCAGGAGGTGCAGCCTCCTATCACCGCTGCGTACTCCATGATGCCGGCGACGAGGGGATGGACGTGTCGGGCTCCGAAGCTTATGACGGGAATGCCCTGCGCCGCATCGGCGCACTCACGGGCGGCTGTCGCCCAGCCGCTGCAATGCGCCAGTATCCCCACGATGGCAGTCTCGTATATACCGTATGATTGATAGGGCGCGGTGATCCTCAGGGTAACCTCTTTCCGCTGCATGGTCTCGCCCTCGGACAATGCCCAGACCTCGCTGCCCTGCGGCAGCGCTTTGTCCAGCAATGCCTTGACCTCCCTGATGCCGCAGAACATTCCGTCCCTGCTGGGGAATACCTCCATCGTCGCTACGGGGTTGATCCCCTCTTTTTCCAGTATCTCCCTTGCCCGCAGGAAGTAGATATCGGATGTTTCACCTGACAGGACGGAGGGATGAATTTCGAATTCGGGCTGACTCATTGATTACTCCTGTTATACCAGCCTCGCTCCCAGCACCTTGTCCATATGGCCGAGGGCGAAACGGTGCCCCTCCTCATTGAAGCTGGCGACGCAGTCGGTGGGGACTTCCACATCGTAATCCCGGTTGCGTGCGTCGCAAACGGTATGCATGACGCAGATGTCGGTGCAGACGCCGCAGACTATAAGCTTGTCCGGCTTAATCTCATCGAGCCGCTCGGCAAGTGTGGTATTGAAGAAGCAGCTAAAGCGCTGTTTTGGTATCACCTCTGCGTTACAGTCGCGGAGTTCGGGGATAATCTCTGCCTCCTCGGTTCCGGCGACGCAGTGAGGCGGAAACATCTTGAATTCGAGGTCATCGGGGTCGTGGCTGTCGCAGAGAAAGAGGATCGCAGACCCATGCTCCTGCTCTCGCGCCAGCAGTCTGCTGATTCGGGGGATAATGAGGCGTGCCTGTTCGCCGCAGAAGAGGGGATAGCCTTCCTCCAGGAAGCCTTTGAGCGGGTCTATGACGATAACCGCGTTAGCCATATGGTCGCTCGTGCTCTCAGAGCGGTGGTATTATAACATCCCGATGGAGAGCGGGCAACACGAGATGACTGGCTGGCAACGTTTGAGAAAAGAAGGCTCATACTATATAATGTTGACGACTCTTCGCCAGGAGCAGTGATGTGGGCACGCTGGGGAAACACTACCTTCTGGATTTGAAGGACTGCAACCCCGATTTGCTGAATGACATGGATTTCATCAAGGATGTCCTCCTCTCAGTGGCAAGAGAGGCCGGTACCGCTGTGATCGGGGACTCATTCCATAGATTCGAACCACAGGGTCTGAGTGGCGTGGTACTGATAACCGGAGCCCATCTCTGTATTCATACCTGGCCGGAATATGGGTATGCGGCGATAGACATTTTCACCCATGGGGACTCGTTCCGCCCTGATGAAGTAGCCAAATCAGTGGTGGAGAAGCTGGAGAGTAAGAATCCTGCCATTGTGGAGCTTAAGAGGGGTTTCTAGCCAGTGAAAGATATACCGACGATGTGGTTTTCGGAGCACGTTACTCCCCATTTTATCCAGCAGTTCAGTATCAGTGATGTGCTCTATAATGGGGAATCGGAGTTTCAGTCCATTCAAATCCTCGATACCCCGGGCTTCGGCAAATGCCTGATACTGGACGGCAAGATTCAATGCAGCGAATCGGATGAGTTTATCTACCACGAGGCGCTGGTCCATCCCCCGATGCTCGCCCACCCGCAGCCGGAGACCGTTTTCATCGCCGGGGGTGGTGAGGGGGCTACGTTGAGGGAGGTGCTGGCGCACAAGACCGTGAAAAAGGCGGTTATGGTCGACCTGGATAAGAAAGTGGTCGACGTCTGTAAGGAATTCCTCCCCTCCCTGAGCCAGGGCGCTTTCGATGACAGCCGGGTTGAGCTTCTCCATACCGACGCTATGAAGTATCTGGAGGAAACGAAGGAGAAGTTCGACGTTGTCATTATCGATCTGACCGAGCCTCTGGAGGAGGGGCCGTCCTACCTGCTGTATACCAGGGAGTTCTATCACGACCTCAGGGAGAAGCTGACCTCAGATGGTGTGGTCGCACTTCAGGCGGGCTCGACGAGCATGGTTATCTCATTTGGCTTTGTCGCAGTGGCGAATACACTGAGTACAGCGTTCCCGGTAGTCGCTCCCTACCAGGCGGAGATACCTTCCTTCGGCGGCTCTTGGGGATTCGCCGTGGCCTCGCAGGGTTCAGACCCGCGCGAACTATCTCCTGAGGAAGTTGACCGCAGGCTCTCGAGCCGGGTGAGCAAGCCCCTCCGCTTCTACGACGGGCTCACCCACTGCGGGATGTACACCGTGCCCAAGTATCTACGCGAGGAAATGGCGAGGGAGAAGCGGATTATCACCAAAGACCAGCCCCTGTTCACCTATTGAGCCGTTTGCCTGCACACTACCAGCCCTCATAGTATCTTCAGGTTGCAGAAGTAGCGTGCTATATCCAGTCGTCCTCCCTGCGCACCACCCAGCCATAGTTGTATCATCTTACTGTCGCGCCAGTGTTTCTCCACGTCGCCCTCCCTCGTATAGCCGAAGGATGCCATCATCTCCATCGCCTTGTTGGCGACCATGACGCTCACATCGGCGGCGTGAACCTTGGCGATTCTGGCCCGTGCCCGCATCTCCGGCGACCATCGCGGTCCGTAGGTTTCAGGGTGGTCGTACCTGTAGGCGACGTTCATAGTATACGTCCTTGCGGTCTCGATCCCGATAGCCATATCCGCCAGGGCGCAGGCGTTCACGCTGTGCTCCTTGATCGGCTTCCCGGCGACTATCCGGTTTGTGGCATATTCGGTGACAATTTCGAATATGTTGCGCGAGCAACCCACCGACATCATGGCGCTGCCGATGGAAGCCTGGACTATAATCTGGTGCAACAGGTTAGCGTCGTCTCCCGGCCCCCAGGCTCGGTACCTCTTGGGCACCCTGACGTTGTCGTAGTAAATGGTGCAATTCCTGTCCGCCTGCATCCCCGCCTTGTTCTCAAACCTGCTGAAGGACATCCCTTCGATAGGATAGGGAACGTAGATAAGGGCGATACCCTCGTCACCCAGTTCGGGGTCCGTGGTGCACACCGTGCAGTACAGGGAGGCAACGCCGGCGTTTGAGGGCCATTGCTTGGCACCATTTATTACCCATTCGTCGCCCTCTAGGACAGCCCTGGTGCGGATGGTACGCCCCTGCATCCGGGGGTTCTCGATGTCGCAGCCACCTTCGGGTTCGGTCATGGCGAAACAGCCGTGGCGGATTTCATTTACCTGGAATATAGGAGCGAATTCTTGTATCAGGTCGGGCCTCTTGTAGGGCTCATTCTGGATGGGTTGAAGGCACCAGCCCAGGGCTCCCATGGCAACTACTATCG
This sequence comes from Dehalococcoidia bacterium, assembly GCA_011174795.1. Taxonomy (GTDB): domain Bacteria; phylum Chloroflexota; class Dehalococcoidia; order SZUA-161; family SZUA-161; genus W281. The sequence goes on along the minus strand of DUEY01000047.1, from coordinate 27,348 downwards.
CGGTATCACCGCGGGAGAGCTCCTCCAGGAACCCCATCCCGTTGATCATGGTTCCGAGTGTGGGGTCTCCTGCAGCCAGCATGCTCTGCACCCCCAAATCTATCAATAGCTTCTTCAGCAGCGGATTGACGACCTCGGTATGGTCCTTGTCGTCGTCTATCCGCTGCCTCACGGGGAAGACCTCGTTCTCGACAAACTGGCGCGCCAGGGCACGGCCCATCTCGGCTTCTGGAGTGAGCAGCGGTTCGATAGCGATATGGTTTGCCATTTACCTCTCCTTTTTCCTATATTCGAGCGTAATCGCTCAACCGTGGAATGTGCCCCCATATATAGGGCATGCAGGTAGGAAAGTCAAGGAAATTGCATACCTTTTTGGCGTAACCTATAATGATAGTTGTATAGGCATGGACATACTAGCCGGTCTCAATCCTGCCCAGCGGGAGGCGGTGGAGACCATAGAGGGCCCGGTGCTCATCGTGGCCGGGCCGGGGTCGGGCAAGACCAGGGTTATCGCCCACCGGGTAGCCTATCTCATCACCGTCTGCGGCATCAGCCCCCACCGCATCCTTGCGGTCACCTTCACTAACAAGGCGGCCCGCGAGATGAAGGAGAGAATCTATGCCCTCCTGGGGCGGGTGGTTGAGGGCCTGACCCTGGGCACATTCCACGCCACCTGCGCCCGTATCCTTCGCATGGAGGCTGAACACATCGGGCTGGATCGAAGCTACATCATCTACGACGAGGGCGACCAGCTCAGCCTGCTCAAGCGCAGTATCGAGCAGGTGGGACTCGACCCCCGGCAGTATCCTCCCGGCGGCATTCGGGCGGCGATATCATCAGCCAAGGCCAGGCTCCTCGCCCCCCAGGACTACCGGGGGCAGGTTGACAGCTATTTCGAGGAAATCGTGGCGCGGGTTTATGAGCGATACCAGGAGCTTCTTGCCGAAAGCAGTGCCCTGGACTTCGATGACCTGATTATGAGAACGGTACACCTTTTCCGCAGCCAGCCGGATGTCCTGGACAGGTATCAGTTTCGTTACCTGCACGTCATGATCGACGAGTTTCAGGACACCAACCGCGCCCAGTATATCCTGTCCAGGCAGCTTGCGGGGAAATATCGCAATATCTGCGTTGTCGGCGACCCCGACCAGTCTATCTATTCCTGGAGGCATGCCGACCTGAGGCATATCCTGGACTTCGAGAATGACTACCCTGATGTCAAGGTCCTGTACCTGGAGCAGAATTACCGTTCCACCCAGACCATTCTCGAAGCTGCCGACCGTGTCATCGCCGCGAACCAGCATCGGAAGGAGAAGGAGCTGTGGACCGAGAACGAGGCCGGTGAGCACCTGACCGTGGCGCAGACCTACAGCGAGCAGGATGAGGCACACTTCGTGGTCAGCGAGATAGAGAAGCTGGTGACCAGCGGTCGCTGGGGGGCTGGCGATTGTGCCATCATGTATCGTACTAATGCGCAGTCACGGGCGCTGGAGGAGACGTTTGTACGCTACGGGTTCCCCTATAAGCTGGTGGGTGCTACGCGCTTCTACGAGCGGCGCGAGGTTAAAGACATCATCGCTTACCTCAGGCTGATTTATAACCCCTACGATGGTGTGAGCCTCGCCCGCATAATAAACGTCCCCGTGAGGGGCATCGGGCAGCGCACGATAGCTGAGCTTACCATGTGGGCGAATGAGAGAGGGCTGCCGTACTACGATGCCCTCAAGCTCATAGCCGGGGGGGAGGAGGACACGACGTTTGCTTCCCGGAGCGTGCAGGCGCTGAGCAATTTTCTCAATATGCTCGATGAGTTCATCGCTCAGGGCGCTGAGTTAAACCTGCTCGACCTCTTCGATCTGGTGCTGGAAAGGTCTGGATATAAGAGTTATACGCTGGAGAGCGCGGATGGTGAGGAGAGGTGGGAGAATATCATGGAGCTGCGCAACGTGGCCGCGGGCTATCACGACCTTGAGCCACGGGAGGCGCTGGCCTATTTTCTAGAGGAGGTGGCTCTGGTCTCGGATGTCGACGACCTTGATGAGAAGGTCGAGGCGGTGACGCTCATCACCCTGCACCAGGCTAAAGGCCTGGAATTCCCCGTGGTATTTATTGTCGGCATGGAGGAGGGCGTTCTGCCTCATTTCAGGTCGTTCCCTGACCCGGGGCAGATGGAGGAGGAACGCCGCCTCTGCTATGTAGGAATAACGAGGGCCAAGGAGAAGGTCTATCTGGTTCATGCCCTGCGCCGCAGCCTTATGGGTAGTAGCGCCCATAATCCTCCATCACGCTTTCTCGACGATATCCCCCTGCACTTGGTGGCCTCTGCCGGCGCTCTAACTTCTGAAACATGGTACCCACAGCAAGCAACCAGGCGCATTCCGACTGCTAACGAAGCACATGAGGCACGGGCTGCGGATACCGGCGAACCGCCTGTATTTAAAGCGGGCGATCATGTGAGCCATGCCATGTTCGGTGAGGGCATTGTGGTCAACTGTATAGCAACAGGCGGCGACCATGAAGTCACCATCGCTTTTAAAGGCGATGCCGGTGTGAAGAGATTTCTGTTGAGCCTGGCGCCTCTACAGAAGATGTCCTAGCCGTGACCTCGGGCACAGCATTCAGAGCTCCTCAATCCGCATCGTTTGCCGGGCTTATAAATCCAGTTGGCCTCAGAGGCGCTGTAATCAGTTTTGTGATACCTGTAATAATAAAGTTGTCTTCTTCTATACACAAAGTGCATGTGGGCGCTACGGGCCTCTCAGGGGCTCTCAGGGCTAATAGTGCTGAAGGCTTGAGATAGAAAGTGGTTGTATGGATGAAGCGCGGATGGAACTGACATTATACCCGTGTAGATGCTAGAATAGGTACTCCGATATGTCGCTATCGAAGGTATCGATTAATACATTACTGAAGCGCTTCCAGAGGTTTGTTCTCGAACGCTGTAGAAAGGGCCACCTCGGGGAGCGCACACGGCACCTTGGTCTCAGCTCGGGGGGAGCAGGCGTGTCGGCTGAGGCTGCGCCGTTGACACGCAGGGAAGTGGGGGCCAGGGGTGAGGACCTGGCGGTCGATTTCTTGAAAGGGCTTGGCTACAGGATTCTGCGGAGAAACTTCCGCTGCCGGCAGGGAGAAATCGACATCATTGCTCAGCATGGCGACTATCTCGTTTTCGTTGAGGTCCGAACTAAAAGGAGCTCTGATTTCGGCACCCCTGAGGAGTCGGTCACCTTTGCTAAAAGGGAGAAGCTGGTATCACTGGCCAAAATCTACCTTCAGACCCTAGACGTTAAGCCCAAGGCATGGCGCATCGATGTCGTGGCCGTGGAGCTAACTCCCGGCGGCGAAGTATCGCGCCTGGAGCATATCGAGAACGCTGTGGACTAATAAGTCTGTCAGACGGGAAATTTGCTGGAGAAACGCTTGACCCTTTAACTGTTTCTATTCTATACTAGTCCCAACCCGTAAAGCGTATGGATTGCTTGCATCTGAGTATCCGAGGTAGATGCAAGGTTGATAGCGGACAAACCTCTATAGGGTAACTGAATAAATCCCCCCAAAGGAGGTATTATGGTCGTTGTTACTGATCGGCGTAAGCGGATTTATCGGATAATCAAGAGGGAGCTGGCGGAAAATCTGGTCAGCCAGGCATTGATGCTTCTGGGGCATTCCTCGGAGAAAAATTACCGTCGCATTATGGGCGCGTTCAACAGGATTGCTAAGACCGAGCACCAGAGAATGATTGCTGCATGGATTGATAGCTGGCTCTCGGAGGGCAATCCCGGGGGCGCTTTCGTCTCCCGACTGCTGAAAGGGGTACATGCCAACGTGCGCAAGAATTACCTTGCCAATATGCTGGTGAGCCTGTTCTTCCGCGACCAGCAGATTTATGACTGGATGAGGGCGGAATACGGTTTCAATCCCCCCTCTGTGATGTTGATCTCACCGACGATGAGATGTAACTACAAATGCGCTGGCTGCTATGCTGCTAAATATACAACTGACGATGATATGCCGCCTGAGTTGTTCGACCGGGTGATTACTGAGGCTGAGGAAATAGGCATCAAGTTCATGCCTGTTCTTGGGGGCGAGCCCTTTGTATATCGGCCCCTGCTCGATATCTTCAAGAAACATCCTAAAGCCTGCTTCCAGCCCTACACCAACGGCTCCTTAATAACCAGGGAGTTGGCCGATAAGCTGGTGGAGCTGGGTAATGTCGCTCCAATGATAAGCATTGAGGGCTTCGCGGAACAGACAGATGCCTGTAGAGGCCAGGGTGCCTTTGAGCGGGCGATGAAAGCTATGGATAACCTCAGAGAAGCTGGCTGCCTCTTCGGTTTCAGCATCAGGGTTGACCGGAATAACTTTGATTACGTCACCGGCGATGAATTCATGGATATGTTAATTGGCAAGGGGGCTATCTATGGCTGGTATTTTCTCTATATGCCGGTAGGCAGAAATCCCGACCTCTCTTTGATGCCGACACCGGAGCAACGAGATATATTGCGCCAGGCTGTGAACCGTTTTCGGCGAACAAAACCGGTAATTATGGTCGATTTCTGGAATGACGGCCCCCTCACTGCCGGGTGTATAAACGGCGGGCGAATCTATTTTCACGTAAACCACAAAGGGGATGTCGAGCCCTGCATCTTTGTTCACTACGCTACTGATAATCTTAAAGAGTGTTCCCTTGTGGAGACGCTGAACTCGCCGTTCTTCAGAGGGCTGAGAAGCATGCAACCCTTCAGCTATAACACTTTGCGTCCCTGTCCCATCATTGACCACCCCAAGATAATGCGCACCTCTCTCAGGAGGTGGAACGCCTATCCCACCCATGAGGAGGCGGAGAAGACGTTCACTGAGCTCAGCAAAGGACTCGATGATTATGCTCGTGAGGTCGAAGAGCTGTATGCACCGATATGGGAGCAGGATTACAATTGGGCTAAAAGGTGGATGGAAGTGATGGACCATCCTCCGGAGAGGGTTACGGCGAGGAAGAGGGCTTACTACGCCAGGAGAGATAAGATACAGGCCTCGTCATCTGGTAAAAGAGGCGATGGCACTAGCGGTGACTAGTGCCGTAGATGTCTTGAAAAGGAGAAGCTAAGCGTGTCGAAGCTACAAGCACCTGAAAGAACCAGGATCGCGCTCGATGCAATGGGCGGAGATTATTCTCCTGAGGAGATAGTTAAGGGGGGTGTTGCTGCGGCTCAGGATGACGGTATGGAGATTGTGCTGGTGGGGCCGGAGGATATAGTACGAGCGGAGCTGGGAAAATATGGCTCCACAAACTCGAGGATCAGCATCGTGCACGCCAGCGAAGTAGTGGCTATGCATGAGCGCCCGGTTGTGGCGGTTAAGGAGAAGAGGGACTCGTCCATCGTAGTTGGGATTGAACTGCTGAAAAATGCTGAGGTAGGGGCTTTTGTCTCCGCGGGCAATACCGGGGCGGTGATGACGGCGGCATGCCTGGCTCTGGGGAGGAAGAAGGGTATCGGCCGCCCCGCTTTGGGAGCTGTTTTCCCGTTCCCCGCCGGGCCCCTTCTCTGCCTCGACCTGGGGGCAAACTCTGATTGCAAGGCAACATCGCTGGTTCAGTTCGCTCACATGGGCAGTATCTATATGGAGAAGGTCTTCGGCCTTGAGAATCCACGAATAGGCTTGCTCTCAAGTGGCGAGGAGGATACGAAGGGCAGTCAGATGGTTCAGAAGGCGCATAAGATGCTGCGGAAAGCCAAGGTTAATTTCATCGGCAATGTGGAGGGTAGAGATATTGCCCGGGGCATTGCCGATGTGATTGTTACCGATGGCTTCACCGGTAATGTGCTACTCAAATTAGGCGAGGGTATCGGCGAGATGCTCCTTGACTCACTAAGAGCGGCTGTGGCTGAGAATCCCGCTCTCAAGGAAGCTTCGGATCTCCTCGAGCCTACCTTCCAGTCGGTTATCAGAACGCTGGACTATAGGGAGTATGGCGGCGCCCTGCTGTTCGGGGTCAACGATAATGTTATCGTGGCACATGGTCGCAGCGACGCCGATGCGATAAAGAATGCCATAATGGCGGCAAAACTGGCGGCTGAGCAGGGAGTAGCCGGGGCAATGGAGGGCTAGCCCGCCGATAAAGCTATCTGGAGGTCTTCATGTCTGAGCCACTCAATGTGGATGATACTAGTTTCAAGGATGTTGTTCTAGGGGCTGAAATGCCGTTCCTCGTGGATTTCTGGGCGCCCTGGTGCGCACCCTGTCGCGTAATTGCCCCTGTGGTCGAGCAACTGGCAGTGGAATACGAAGGCCGTATTGGATTTGCCAAGGTTAACGTCGATGAGAACGCCAGGGTGGCCACGGAATATGGAATTCGCAGTATACCAACGCTGCTCCTGTTCAAAGACGGCAAGCCAATGACGCAGATCGTCGGTGCTAGGCCTAGGGCGGAGTTAAAAAAGCACCTGGATGCTTCCCTGACGTAATCGGTGCCCGAATTAGGACTTGCCCCGGTGGGCTCCACAGTCCTTTGGCGTAATGAAGCGGATATTCCTCAACTTCAGTAGTAGGCTGTTTTTTATGGGTAGGTTGAAGCATCGGTTCCAAAAAGGTCTGGAGCTGCCGGCTATACTGCGCTTTATCTGGCATTCTGAAAGCTTAAAGGCTATTTGCTGAGGGATCTGGATATGGATAATGCTTACCAGTTGCTTATTGTTGGCGGTGGCCCGGCAGGGCTTAGCGCAGGGTTGTATGCTGCGAGATCAAGGTTGCACGCGGTGCTGTTGGAAAGGGCTATGCTCGGAGGCCAGATTATGAATGCGGAGCTGGTGGAGAATTACCCGGGGTTCCCGCAGGGCATATCCGGTGCTGAACTGGGCTCTCTGATGGAACAGCAGGCGCAGAAATACGGGCTGGAGATGGTTATGGCTGAGGTTGAGGGGATAGCGTTGAGCGGGGATGGAAAGATAGTGAGCACCGGTGAAGGCAGTTATCATGCTAAAGCGGTTATTATCGCCGGTGGCTCCGAGCACAGCAAGCTGGGTGTGCCCGGTGAGGAGGATTTCACAGGCAGGGGGGTGTCCTACTGCGCCATGTGTGATGGAGCTTTTTTCAGTGAGCAGGCAATCGCGGTTGTGGGAGGGGGTAATGTTGCCTTGAACGACGCCCTCTTTCTCACCAGATTCGCATCCAAAGTGGTTATTATCCATCGCCGCGACCAGCTAAGGGCGACCAGGATACTGCAGGAAAGGGCTTTTGCTGAGAACAAGATAGCCTTTCTCTGGGATACGGTGGTTGAGTCAATTAAAGGAGACACTCAGGTCAGGGAGTTGGGATTGCGAAATGTGAAGACGGGGGAGGAGTCTGGGCTGGAGGTCTCCGGCGTTTTTATAGCTGTGGGGCTGAGTCCCAATACTGGTTATCTGAGTGGGCTGCTTGCTTTATCTCCCCAAGGCTTTATACTGGTCAATGACCGGATGGAAACAGAGGTACCGGGAATTTTCGCAGCAGGAGATGTACGTGCAGGCTCGGCACGTCAGGTCGCCAGCGCTGTCGGTGATGGAGCCACCGCAGCCATCTCCGCTGAGAGATTCCTTTCCTCTGCCTGATGATAGACTGAGGTCGTTTGTCAAATGGTGAGGATAAGACGGATAACAGGGCCAAGAGTGATAAGAAGACGTTATGCCGGTATAGCTAAACCTTCTGTAACTGGCACGGAGCCCAGCGTCCAATCTATTGTCTGGGAGAAGCTGACCTGGGTCGATATTGAGCGGCCCACCGAGGAGGAGACCAAGTATCTGGCAGCGAATTACCCGTTCCATCCCCTCGATCTGGATGACTGCTTGAGCAGGATCCAGACGCCGAAAATAGACGAGTACGAAGAATATCTCTTTATGGTACTTCATTTCCCGGTTTTTAATCCCGAGGCACGCGTAACGACGCCGAGCCAGGTTTCGATCTTCGTCGGTGAACACTACTTGATCACATTACATCAGGGAGACCTGAAGCCACTGGTAAGCTTTTTTAAATCATGTCAAACGAATGAAAAGATGCGGCAGGAAAGCATGGGCCGTAGCTCCGGCTATCTGCTGTATCTCATTCTCGACAGGCTGGTTAACTATTGCTTCCCCATCCTCAACAAGATAGGCGATAATATTGAGTCAGTGGAGGACCGTATCTTTAGCGAGACGCCGCATGGGACGGTGAGGGAGGTAGCGGTGCTGCGCCGGGACATCATTTCATTTCGGCGCATTATCAGGCCTCAGACGGAAGCGGTGGAGGTATTGGAGCAGAAGGAGTGGCCTATTTTCAAGGAAGACCCAGAGGTCTACTTTGGCGATATAGCGGACCATTTACGCAAGATTAGAGATACCCTTGAAGATTATAAAGAGGTGGTGGAGGGTCTTAGCGATACCAATGATACCCTGACCTCGTTTCGCATCAACGAGGTTATGCGGGTGCTGACCATCATCGCAACGATAATGCTTCCTCTGACGCTGGTTGCCAGCATCCTGGGCATGAATATCTATCCTATGCCCATAGATGACCCGGCTGCCTTTGCCGGCCTGATGGTCGCCATGGTGGTGATCATCGTCGGTATGCTCGTTTTCTTCCGCTCCCGGCACTGGATTTAAAAGGTGAACATCATCTCACACCGGTTTGTTGTTGTTGCCGCACTGTTCATCACCTGCCTGATTACGGCGAATATCATCGCTGTCAAGCTGATAACCCTAGGCGTTGATCCTATAAAGCTCGGCAGCCTCGAAATCCCGGCGCCGTTGCCCGCCGCCATAATCATCTTCCCCCTGAGCTACATCTTCGGCGATATACTCACCGAGGTTTACGGGTATCGCCAGGCGCGCCGCGTGATCTGGCTGGGCTTTTTTTGCAACCTCGTCGCTGTAGGAGCCTTCTGGGTCGCGGGGCTGATTCCCGCGTTTGACAGCGAGGTGCAGATAGCTTATGAACGCATCTTCAATTACGTTCCCCGGGTTCTGGCAGCATCCTTTGTCGCCTACCTGATAGGAGAGTTCGCCAACTCCTTCGTCTTGGCCAAGATGAAAATCAGGACGAAGGGACGTTTCCTCTGGTCCAGGACTATCGGTTCCACCATCGTCGGGCAGGGGCTGGATGCCGCGGTATTCATCGCAATCGCCTTCGGCGGCACACTGCCCGGGGCTGTGCTCGGCAGTATTATCCTTACTCACTGGCTGGTGAAAACCCTCTACGAGGCGGTGGCCACGCCCTTCACCTATGCCATCGTGGGCTATCTCAAGAAGAAGGAAGGTATTGATACCTACGACTACGACACCGACTTCAATCCCTTACTGGTAACACGCTGAGAGCAACTCAGGGAAAGGAAATCGAGAAATGGAGATCAGGGTCTTGGGTGCGCACAACTCCGAATCGGATACCGCGAGGCTGACATCGCTGCTTATTGACGGCACTCTCGCGGTAGATGCCGGCGGGCTCACCTCGAGCCTTTCCTTTTCGGAGCAGGCGAAGGTGAACAGTATCATCCTCACCCATTGCCACTACGACCACATCAGGGATGTGGCTGCTATGGCGCTCAATATCTCCTATTTCCAGAAGACCGTCTGCGTCTATTCGCAGGCCAGCACGCTGGATGAGATTTCCCGCCATGTTCTCAACGGGGTTATCTATCCCAAATTCAACGAGATAAAGACGCCTGACAACCCGCCCATCGAATTCCGCCCGCTTGAGCCTTATAAGGTCGAGGATATCGGCGGCTACAAGGTGCTGGCTGTTCCTGTGAATCACGCTGTGCCTACAGTAGGCTATCAGGTCAGTTCCGGCGAGGGGAAGAGTTTCTTCTTCAGTGGGGATACGGGTCCGGGTTTATCCGCCTGTTGGGAGCACATATCGCCGCAACTTCTCATTATCGATGTAACCCTGCCCAACCAGCACGAGAAGCACGCTATACCGGCGGGCCATCTTACGCCGCGACTGCTTGGGCAGGAGCTCGCTGAGTTCAAGAAAGCCAGGGGCTATCTGCCGCCGGTGGTGCTCATCCACCTCAGCCCGTTGTTCGAGGATGACATAAGGGAGGAAGCGACAAAGGTAGCTGGAGAGCTGGGAGCGGATATAGCTCTGGCCTATGAAGGGATGAGGCTGAACCTGTAATTAGAGGCCCATCTCCTGTGCCACCAGTTCGAGGTGGTAGTCGGCGTCACCGAAGGCGATTTCCATCCCCTTGGCACGGCGGTAATAGAGTTGCATATCGTGGTCCTGGGTAATTCCTATGCCACCGTGAATCTGAGTACCCTCGACACAGGCGTTGCGATAGGCCTCATTAATCCATGCTTTCGCTATTGAGATGTCCTTCTTGTAGGGCAGCCCCTCGCTGATCTTCCAGGCTGTCTGGTAGGTAATGTCCCTCGCTCCGGCGATATCGGTCGCCATGTTGGCACACTTGTGCTGGAGAGCCTGGAAGCTCCCTATGGGACGGCCGAACTGCTCTCTCTCCTTGGCGTATTCGGTCGCCATTTCCAGAACCTGCTGAGCACCGCCTGTCATCCAGGGACACAGTGCAAACGCCGCCTGCTCTATAATATCCTCAACTATCTGCCACCCCTTATCCACTTTGCCGAGCACGTTGGATTTGGGAACACGCACCTTGTCGAAAATGACCTCGCACTGCTTATCGGCGGTGAAGGTTTTCAGAAGTGTGTAGCTAATGCCCGGACTCCTTGCATCCACGAGGAGGACCGTGATCCCGTCCTTTTTATTCTTGCCTTCCTTGGTTCTGGTGACGCATATCAGGTAATCGGCAACATGGGCGTTTTCCACGAAAAGCTTGGTGCCGCTGACTACAAAATCATCTCCGTCGGGGGCAGCTTTAACGGTTATATCCTCCGCGAAGTAGCTGGCGCTGGGCTCGGTAAGGGCTAGCGCAAGTATCAACTCCCCTTTCGCGATTCTGGGAAGCAGTTCCTTTTTCTGCTCTGCACTGCCCCATTTCAGAATGGTTAACCCGCCGCAGACAACGGTCGAAAGGAAAGGACCGGGGACAAGCGCTCTCCCCATCTCTTCGAGAAGGATGGTGAGGTCCAGTACGGTTAACCCGCTGCCGCCGTATCCCTCGGGGAACACCAGACCCATCCAACCGAGCTCCGCCATCTTCTTCCACAGCTCGGGTGAGTAGCCCTTCTCATCCTTCTCCATTTCTCGTACCAGCGTCTTCGGGCATTCCTTTGCCAGGAAGTCGCGCGCCGTATTCTTCAGCATTTCCTGTTGTTCACTAAGAGCGTAATCCATGCTCTCCTCCTTTTTGTCGTCAGAAACCGTAATCAACCGGAATCGCTCACGCGGGGTGGAAGGTCAGCCTACCCCGACTTCCAGACCGTAGGACTCCAGAGCGGTCTTAATCGCTTCTATCTCCTTGCTTTTATGTGGCTTGAGCTTGCTTAGTTTGTATTCCAGACCCAATCTTTCGTATTTCGCCTTGCCAAGTGCGTGGTAGGGGAGAAGGTCTATTTTTTTCAGTTTAAGATCAGCCATAAACCCGGCCAGTGCTTTGATATTCTGCTCCGAGTCGTTGTGCCGTGGTATCAAGGGCACCCTTACAATCATTGGCTTTCCTTGAGTGGCGATCATTCTGGCGTTTTCCAATATGATGCCGTTGTCTACACCGGTTAGCTTCTTATGCTGCACCGGGTCCATATGTTTTATATCGTAGAGAACTAGGTCGGTATACGCCAGTATCTTCTGCAGCACCTTGGATTTCACGAATCCGCAGGTATCCAGGCACGTATGGATTGCTGACTCATGACACCTCTCGAAGAGACGCTGGAGGAACTCAGGCTGGTGCGTCGGCTCGCCTCCTGAGGCGGTAACTCCGCCGCCTGAGTTTTGATAGAACAGCATGTCCTTCTTCACTTCCTCCATCACTTCGTCAACGGTCATAATCATCCCGCTTATGTCTCTGGCCTTGGTGGGACATACCTCAACGCACTTGCCACAAGCCTTGCATAGGTTTCTAGCTATCTCTATACCGCCCTCTGGGTTTACCGAGGTGGCCTTGTTAGGGCATGCGTCAACACAACGATAACATTGCTGGCACAGGTGTTCGAAGTAGAAAAGCTGTGGGGAGGGCTGGAACGATTCCGGGTTGCTGCACCAGAGGCATCGAAGCGGGCAGCCCTTGAAAAAAACGGTGGTTCTGATTCCCGGCCCATCGCGTATGGCGAATCGCTCTATATTAAAAACGCAGCCCTTAATTTCGTTCTTTTTCCTGCTTCTGGGACTACTCAAAGGCAAACCTCTCAGAGTGACCATAGATGCCAAATTTCTCCATGTTGTGGATAGAGGGCTTAGCTGTTAATAGGAACTAACCCCTGGGAAGCCCTAGCCCTCTGGTAGAGATAATCTGCCTTTGAATCTCAGAAGTTCCGCCGGCGATCTTGTAGTGTGGAGACTCCTGGTAGATATGGGCAAACCATCCATGCAACTCTGCATATTTGGAGTCGGACGCCAGTTCGCCATAGGGGCCCATTATCTGCATACCTGCGTTCGCCATATCGTAGACTATCTCGGTACTGAGCAACTTGGACATTGCGGTCTCGGTCAGAGCAAACAGCTTCTTCTCCTGCATCCAGCAGAGACGGCGCGAGATCGCCCCGGTTACGGCAAACTTCATCTCGATGTCAGCCAGCTTGCGCCTGATGAGTGGGTCCTCTGACAGCGGCTTCCCATGCCGTTTTGTATTCTTGACGTACTCCACCAGTTCCTCAAGAGGGCGGTGAAACCCGCTGATTGTAACAGCCCGCTCGAAAAGCAGAGCTGCCCCGATAATATAGAAGCCCTGATTCTCTTCACCGACAAGGTTCTCCTTGGGGACACGGACGTCGTCATAGAAGACCTCGTTGGAGTGATAGCCGCTCATGCTATAGATAGGGCGGATGGTGACACCAGGCGTATTCTTCAAGTCGATAATCAGCAGCGAAATACCCTTGTGTTTCTTGGGGTTCTCAGCGTCGGTTCTCACTGCCACCCAGCCATATTCGGCGAAGTCAGCCTTGGTGCTGAACATCTTCTGGCCGTTGAGCAGATAGTAGTCGCCCTTGTCCTCAGCTTTTAGAGCCAGCGAAGCGAGGTCCGAGCCTGACTGAGGCTCTGTATAGCCCATGGAGAACTCGACTTCGCCGCGGGCTATCATGGGCAGGAATTTCTTCTTTTGCTCGTCGCTGCCGTGGAGCAGGAGCGTGGGACCCACAACCATGGCACTAATCACAGCGAATGGCGCGGGAGCATATGCGTATGCCAGTTCTTCTTGGATGACATAGTTGTCCAGAGGCGTAGCATGTATCCCGCCCCATTCCTTTGGCCATAGAGGACAGAGCCAGCCATGTTCCCCCAAACCGCGCAGCACCTTCCAGGTATCGGGGCAGTACGGTCGGTCGAACCTGAAATCCAGCCTGCTCTCATCCGTCACCGTTTTCTGCAGAAACTCCCGCACTTCCCGCCGCAGGCGCTCCTGCTCAGGGGTAAAACTGAACTCCATGTGAAATGCCTCCGTTTCCAGGAGTTATATGACTTGGTAATGCTCTATTTTAATTTTAACACTTTCCGCGCCGTATTGAGATAGACGTTCTGTAGAACCTCCGGCTTGATGCCGTACGTCTCCGCCTCCCAGTCTCCGAAGAGTATCTGGTACTGGAAGAAGGGGTAGTCAGAGCCGAACATTATCTTGTCCCTGACGCGGGTGTTCAGTTCTCGCTTGAACAGCTCATGATGGTACTTAGGCCGCCAGCCGTGCACCTCGCAGTATACGTTGTCCTTGTGTATCATGACCGCTGTCATCTCTTCGATGAAGGGCCAGGGATAGTGATGCCCGATAATATTCAGGCCGGGAAATGCCGCGGCGACGTCGTCCACGTTGGGTATCGGGTTCTCGGTGGCAAGGCGTATGCCCATACCGCCGCCCTGACCGGCGCCTCCGGCGGTTGCGCCTACTGTAATCTTGATGGGGACCTGTGCCTCCTGGCACATCTCGTAGAAAGGCCACCACGTCTTGTCGTTCGCCGGAACCCCGGCCATACCTGAGACGAATACACCGTAGCTACCCAGGTCTTTGATACACCTCTCCAGTTCCTTGAGCGCTGTCCAGACGCCCCAGTCGAGGGGAAGGCCGACCCAGAATCCCAGAACGACGTCGGGATAATCCTTCTTAAGCTGACCGATATAGTTATGCCTTTCCTTTATCTGCTCGAACTCGGTGAAGCCGAAGGGCTTGCCTGTTGCGGTGAGAATCACCACCTGTACACCAGCATCTCTCCAGTCTTGCGCCTGTTCGTCTTCGGTCTTTATCCGCATTCCTGAAGTCTTGAAGTATTCCTGAAGAGCCTCAATCATCGCGGGGTCTCTGCTCACCGCGCCTTCCTTGGTGCTCATCAGGCACTCCATGTCAATAGCTTTGGGGTTGGTCAAGCGCTTCGTAGCCATTTAGGTATCCTCCTTGATAAATTTTAACCCGTTCGCCCTGAGCTTGTCGAAGGGCCGTCCATGGTTCGACGGGCTCACCACGAACGGCATATGTTATATCAGTTCATATCATTCGCTGGTGGTACCTAGGCGAACACGCCCTCTTTTGTCAGTTTCTTAATCTCCTCCTTCGACATGCCCAGCAGCTTGCCGTAGACATAGTTGTTGTCCTGCCCCACCTTGTGCATGGGGCCGAACATAACAGGTGTCTCCGAGAAGTAGATCGGCTCTGAGAAGACTGGCGATGTCCCGGCTACGGGCCATTTCACGCCGGGCGCGTTGAAGTCGGCAGCATAGTACTCGGTATGCTTATAAAATTCGTGGCTCTTCAGGTGCTCGCTGTTGGCGAGGTCCTCCCCCTTGGACACGATTCCCGCCGGCACACCCGCCTTTTGCATCCTCTCCATCACCTGGTGGGCGTTGCGCTTCGAGGTCCACTCCCCGACCAGGCGGTCCAGCTCCTTGGCATTCTTTACCCTGTCGGCAGCGGTGGCGAACTGCGGTGATTTCGTCCACGCGGGGTTGCCGATAACGCCGCAGAAGGCTTTCCATTCCTCCTCGTTGGTCACGGCGATGGTACACCACCTGTCCGTACCTTTACAGGGATATGCGCCGTGGGGGGCGAAGAAGCGGTGCCTGTTCTCCCTCCGCTCCGGTATCACCTTATTTACCTGGTAGTCCAGGAAGGCGGGACCGACGGTGACAACGCCGGACTCGTATATCGGGCACTCGATGAAGCAGCCCTCGCCGGTGCGGCGGCGTCTCTCCAGCGCCCCTATTATCGCCATCGCGTTGAACACCGAAGTGTGGTAATCGGAGTAGGAGACGTTGGCTACGCCGAGGCTGTCGGGCGTTCCGCTTATGGTGGACACGGCGCAGGCGTGCTGCATCAGCCTGCCGTACGCCTTGTAGCCTCCATAGGGTCCTGTGCTTCCTAGGCCCGTCTGCCACAGCACTATCAGGTCCTTCTTCAGCGACCGAACATGGTCGAAGGTCAGACCGTACTTGGTCAGAGCTCCCTCGCCGAGGTTGGTAATGTATACGTCGCTCTTCTTGAGCAACTCCTCCATTATCTCCTTGCCCCTGGGCTGACGCACGTCGAGGGTGACATTGCGCTTGAGTGGCCGGTACTCGAGCTGAAGCGCCCCGGGTGCGTAGATGGGGCCGAACCATGACATGTCGAGTGATGTCAGGGTCTCGACCTTGATAACCTCTGCCCCCATGGAGGCAAGCAGGCGCGTAGCCAGGGGCAGTGCTATGTACAGACCGAACTCTATGACTCTGATGCCTTGAAGAGGTTTCTTTGCCATAGCCCTATCCTTCCTTTCATTCACACGTTGTCTGGGGGGTTAGATAACGCCTGTAGTGCGCAGCACCGCTAGGTCTTCCCTGGAGTATCCCAGCTCGTTACAATAGATTCTCTCGTTGTCCGCGCCCAGCAGCGGAGCTGCACTGCGAGGAGCACCGATGGCGTCGCTGTAGAGCGCGCCTTTGGGGTACTTCATCTTACCCACTACGGGATGGTCGAGCTCTACCCAGAAGCCGCGCGAGTTAAGCTGCGCATCTTCGAGCAGGGAAGGCACGTCGTTTACCGGCATTACCACCAGCCTGCGCTTCTGACCTTCGAGGAAGAGCTCCCTTGCCGTGAGCTTGTCGGTGAACTCTATTACCAGAACGTTAACCATATCGCGCACCGGCATGCGTGCAATGAGCCCGCCCTTGTACTCCTCTTTCAGGATTTCCTCGTTGCCGGTGACCTCGTATATCCACTGTGACAGCCCCTCCCATTCCTGGGGAGTTACAATGCACATCGAAATCCAGCCGTCCTTGCAGGGATACAGCCCGCAGGGCGTGACCATGGCATCCATCACACCGACACGTGATACGTTCTCCTTGTCCTTTTCCCACATCGCTACCGGCATCTGCTCGTGGTAGAAGGTTATCATTGCCTCCTGCATCGGCACATCTACGTGCTGTCCCCTGCCTGAGGAGGCATCCCGGTAGAACAGCGCGGCTAACGTGCCGGCTGTTGCGTACTGTGCCGCGGGATAGAATGTCTGCTCGCCGCCGAGCATCATCGGCGGCTGGTCGGGCTCTCCGATAAGCTGCATGTAGCCGCTCATGGCCAGGATGTTGATATCGGCAGCCTTGTACCCGCTCTGGGGCCCGCTCTGCCCGTACGGCGTGATGGAGGTCATCACCAGCCGGGGATTGATCTTCCGCAGTGCGCGATAGCCCAGACCGAGGCTGTCAAGATAACCTACGGGGAAGCTCTCTACCACCACGTCCGCTTTCTCGACCAGCTTTTTAAATATAGACTGGCCCGTGCTGTCCTCGATATCCAGCGTGATCGAACCCTTGCTGGTGTTGAAGTAGAGGAAGTGCAGGCTTTTCTCAGGGTGGACCTCGTTCTTATGAAAAGGACCCCGGAACCTTGTCCTGTCCCCTCCCGGGGGCTCAACCTTGATTACATCGGCTCCGAGGTCGCCGAGAAGCTTGCCGCAGTAGGCACCCTTCTCATCGGCCAGGTCCAACACCCGATATCGAGGAATGAATCCGTCTGATTTATTCTTCCCTGGCATCTCTTACCCCTTTTTACGTATTGAGTCTAACGGTGATAAGTCGCTTTACTCGGGATTCCTGCGAAAGTCTAGCAATAAACTATTTTAAAGTCAATATAGCTGTGGGAGCGGTACAGCTTAATTGTGGTTGGTGGTAAGGAAAGGGATGAGGACTGAACTATACGATCTCGGGAACATATGACATAGAGTCAACCAAGACTAAACTTCAATAGTTGTTAGCTTGCATTATTGATGTCTACACATTGGTCAATTTCTTCAAGTACGTTGAATACTATATCTGGTTTTGTTCCTGCGTGATAATTGAAATGGATTCTAAGAACACTATCAGAATAATCCAAATCTTCTAATTCATAAAGAAGCTCTATATTAGAAATCATTTTTGGTCGTTTCCATTGCTGTGCAACTACCGCTAAAATCTTTTTCGATTGGACACTCCAAGTTGCTTTTCCTCCACAGATTGATGGAAGATAATCAGAATCTACGATTAATTTTACAATCTCCTCAATAGATGATTCATCTGATACGTCAATATCTCTTCGATGTGGTGCAAAACAATCATCACCAGCAGCAACACTTGTTCTTGTGATTACTACCTTCATGAAAGAGATTATATCCTTAAAACATCTTTGTTTGCGTTAGTATTTGCATACTAACGCTGCCAGTAACTGGCTTTCAGAGCTTATCGGCATTTTCCCTTATGGGTACTCCGATTTTTCTGGATTATAACAATCTTGTGATGTAATGTAAAACACTACCTTTAATGGTATAGTTATTTTTATATGTGAGGTAAGCGGTGAGGATTGAACTACACGATCTCTCAGGCATACGACATAAAATCAACCAAGATTAAACTTGACTGTGGGAAAAGGTACCTATGAACACGATATAGTGCAGGCGTGCCGCTTGTGGTATACTCTTGGCTGTCCGATCGCTTCGGTTTAGGTTTTTAACGATGTATCGTGTCGGTGTTGATATAATCGAGATAGCGCGCGTCCGCAGGGTCATCGACCGCTGGGGACAGAGGTTCCTCAGCAGGGTATATACGGAAGCGGAACTCGAGTTCTGCCGCGGCCGCGTGCCCGAACTGGCCGTTCGGTTTGCCGCTAAGGAAGCGGTGATGAAGGCGCTGGGTACGGGCATAAGAGGTATCTCCTGGAGGGACATTGAAATACTGCCCAACCGCCGCAATGCACCTCTTGTCTACCTCCACGGCGGGGCTCGCCGCAGGGCGAGGAGGCTGGGTATAACCGAGCTGGCAATCAGCCTTTCCCACTCCCGCGAAAACGCCATCGCATCGGTGATAGCGGCGGCACAGGGCGCATTTTAATAGTTCTAAAAACAATTAATAACCCCCTTGCCAACCGCTTTCCTAGCTGCTATAATCTTCGCAAACCGGGCCTTTAATTCAGTCCCGTGAGGCTGAGAAGGAAGAAATATGGCGACCCCTAATCAGGGTAAACCAAAGCCACAGAGAATAATCCTCAGCCTTTTATGGGCGGAGGTTTTTTTATGCCTGAGAAAGTGATAATGTCGGGTGAGGGGATACGGCGGACACTGGTCCGTATCGCCCATGAAGTTATAGAGAATATCGATGGTTGCGATAACCTGGTTTTAATCGGCGTGCATACCCGCGGCGTCCCGCTTGCTCACCGCATCGCAGCGGTGATAGGTGATTCTGAGAGGATGGATGTCCCGGTCGGTGCGCTCGATATCGGGCTGCATCGCGATGACCTTTCCTACCGTGGGGTTCAGCCGGTTATTCGGCCCAGCGATATACCCGCCAGCATCACCGGTAAAGACGTTGTCCTGGTCGACGATGTCCTGTTCACCGGGCGGAGCATCCGCGCCGCCATGGATGCCCTCATCGATTACGGGCGCCCCCAGCGCATCCTGCTTGCGGTGCTCATCGACCGAGGACACCGGGAGCTCCCGATAAGGCCTAATTTTGTGGGGAAGAACATCCCCTCCTCGAAGTATGAACGCATTCAGCTACGGCTGAAAGAGACCGATGGCAGGGACGAGGTGGTAATCATGGATTCGGCTGAGACTGGCGCCGCGCACAATCATAAGGGGTGAGGCAGTTATGAGCTTGGCGAATAGGGACCTGATAACGATAGATGACTTCTCGAATCAGGAGATCGAGGCAGTTCTCTCCTTGGCCGACGAAATGGCTGGCTCGATACGTAAGCAGTCTGGCCTGTGCCAGGGCATGGTAATGGCGAGCCTGTTCTTCGAGCCGAGCACGAGGACGCGGCTGTCGTTCGAGGCTGCGATGAACCGGCTCGGGGGAAGGGTGATATCAGTCGTGGAGATGAGCAACACCTCGCTGGCCAAGGGCGAGAGTATCGCCGATATGGCGAGGGTTGTGGGAAGCTACGCGGACATAATCGTCATCAGGCATCCGTGGGAAGGAGCGGCGCAGGTTGTTGCCGATTACGCTGAAGTCCCCGTGATAAACGCCGGCGACGGTGGGCATGAACATCCCACGCAGACCCTGTGCGACCTCTACACGCTCAAGAAGGAGAGGCAGACCCTTGAAGGGTTGAAGATAGCCCTGTGGGGGGACTTGAAATACGGTCGCACGGTACACTCTCTGGCCTACGCCCTGGCGAGGTTCGGCGCAGACATCCATTTCCGCCCCAGCCCCGGGCTGGAGTTGCCTGAGCACGTCGTGAGGAAGCTGACCACAGAATATAGCGGTATGTTGGAACGGTACAATGGCTCAGAGGATATGAAGATAGAGGGGCTTTTCCCCCTTGATGCCGTATATATTACGCCAAGCGGACCTCATCAGCTGGCGAATATCCCCGCCGTCGGTATTCAAATCGAGATGGAGAAGGGTGTTGATGCCCTCTATGTCACCAGGCTTCAGAAGGAGAGGATTGAGGCCGGAGCGGGTGGAGATGAATTGTACTACCCTGTCGTTGATAAGAAACTGCTCAGGGAAAAACGATTCGAGGAGACGATTGTTATGCATCCTCTGCCCCGTGTCGACGAGCTTGCCTATGAGATCGATGCTGACCCGCGGAGCATGTACTTCAAACAGGCACAACGTGGGGTGCCGATCAGGATGGCGCTGATAGCGCTTCTTCTCGGGGCTAAGCAGGCTGCTGTCCCGGAGGGCAAACGTCCATCACGGGTAATAAAAAAGGCTTATACGGTTTACAAACGAAGCACCGGGCTTCTATGCCTGAATAAGAACTGTGTGTCGAGGCAGGAGACCGAGACGCGGTACATCAAGCCCAGGTTCCAGATAGTGTCGAAAAATCCGTTGACGCTGAGGTGCGTCTACTGTGAACACGAGATACATCCGCGGTACATAGCAAGCTCAAAATGGCACCAGGGGATCGTGGAAAGAAAGAGATACTATAGCGCTGACAGCTCTATGCTGAGGAGAATACAGCCCGAGAACCTCATAATCTTCGACTCGGAAGACATCGCACAAGCCCGGGGATTCAAGCCGGCTAAGAAAGCCTTTCGTGGAAAGGCGAAGAAGAGGTAACAGTGGCAGCAGAGCGCTCGGACCGCGAGCACAGTGACCTGCTTATTCAGGGAGGTCGTGTCGTCGACCCCGCGCAGGGGATAGATACCAGAGGCGACCTGTTCATCTCTGGCGGCAGGATTGACTGGCTTAACATACAAGGAGAGTCTGCCGTACCTGAGAACTGCCGGGTAATTCAGGCTGGGGGTATGGTGGTATGCCCCGGTTTCGTTGACCTTCACTGCCACCTGCGCCAGCCGGGGTTCGAGGAGAAGGAGACGATAGCCACCGGGACACGCGCCGCGGCTAAGGGCGGATTCACCACCGTCTGCTGCATGCCGAATACCGAGCCGCCTTTGGATACGGGGGAGACGGTGGCATATATCAGGGGTATAGCTGAGAGAGAGGGCGTGGTTCGCGTCCTGCCTGTGGGGTGCGTTACCAAGCGCAGAGCGGGAAGCGAGCTCGCCGACCTCGGCGAGCTTTCCGTATCGGGCGTCGTCGCCTTCAGCGACGATGGCAGCCCGGTAGCTGATTCCTCCATAATGCGACGGGCGCTGGAACGGGGCAGGGCTCTCGATTTGCTGATTTGTGACCACTGCGAGGACCTGAACCTGAGCGGTGGTGGAGTAATGAGGGAGGGCAAGGTGGCGGCTAGGCTGGGGCTCAAGGGGATTCCGGACACTGCCGAGTCCAATATCGTTGCCAGGGATATCGAGCTAGCGAAAGCGACCGGGGGCAGGCTTCACATCTGTCATGTGAGCACTGCTACCTCGGTAGACCTCATACGACGCGCCAAGGGTGAGGGCGTACCGGTTACCGCCGAGGTAACCCCGCACCACCTGACATTGACCTGCGATATCATAGACGGCCGTAACACTGCTGCCAAGGTGAACCCGCCGCTGGGGACGGTTGAGGATATTGAAGAGCTTATTGTCGGCTTGAAGGAGGGCGTGATTGATGCCATCGCCACCGACCATGCCCCGCACACCAACGGAGATAAAATGTGCGGTTTCGACAAGGCTGCCTTCGGCATCAGCGGGTTCGAGACAGCGCTGGGCAGCCTGATGGAACTGGTGCACCGGGGGAAGATAGAGCTATCTATGCTTGTCTCGAAACTCACGCATGAGCCGGCGTCTGTCCTGCGGCGGGCAGACCTCGGTACGCTGAAGCCCGGCTCTATGGCGGATGTGACGGTCTTCGACCCCGAAGCGGAATGGGTGGTGAACCCGGATGAATTCGTCTCCAAGGGTAAAAACACCCCCCTTGACGGACGTGCCCTCAGGGGCAGGGTGATGCTCACGGTGGTCGGAGGCGTGGTGGTATACAAAGGATAATTAAAACAATATGGAGCACTCGGGAAAATCTTAGTATGGGAGGGGCAGATGCCCAAGCGCGAAGACATCGACAAGGTAATGATTATCGGTTCCGGCCCCATCATCATCGGCCAGGCATGCGAGTTCGACTACTCCGGCACGCAGGCTTGCAAGGCGCTGAGAAAACTCGGCTATAAGATAGTGCTCGTCAACTCCAACCCCGCCACCATCATGACCGACCCCGGCATGGCGGACGTGACCTATATCGAGCCGCTCAACCTTGCCACCATGACCAGGATTATAGAGAAGGAACGTCCGGATGCCCTGCTGCCCAACCTTGGCGGGCAGTCGGGGCTGAATCTATCCTCGGAGCTGTACCGGGCGGGGGTGCTGGAGAAATATGGCGTCAAGGTAATCGGAGTGAACGTTGATGCTATCGAACGCGGTGAGGACCGCCAGGTGTTCAAGGACACCATGACAAGCATCGGCCTCGAGATGCCGAGAAGCGAGATCGCCCATACCGTTGAGGAGATGGAAGCGATTGCCGAGAAGCTCGGGTATCCGGTTGTGCTCCGTCCCGCCTACACAATGGGTGGCACCGGCGGCGGGCTGGTTTACAACGTGGAGGAGCTGCGCATCGTGGGCAGTCGTGGCCTGTCTGCCAGCCTCGTTGGTCAGGTGCTGGTGGAGGAGTCTGTCCTTGGGTGGGAGGAACTGGAACTCGAGGTGGTGCGGGACGCGAAGAGCCAGAAGATAACCGTTTGTTTCATCGAGAACGTAGACGCCATGGGCGTGCACACCGGTGATTCCTACTGCACAGCGCCCATGCTGACCATAGACCCTGAACTTCAGCAGAAACTCCAGAAGTATTCCTACGATATCGTCGATGCCATCGAGGTAATCGGCGGCACAAACATTCAGTTCGCCCATGACCCTACTACCGGACGGGTGGTGGTTATCGAGATCAATCCGCGTACCTCGCGTTCATCCGCGCTGGCATCGAAGGCGACCGGATTCCCCATCGCCATGGTGTCATCCATGCTGGCGGGAGGTCTCACGCTGGACGAAATACCATACTGGCGGGAAGGGACGCTGGAGAAGTATACGCCCTCTGGTGACTACGTAGTGGTGAAGTTCGCCCGCTGGGCTTTCGAGAAGTTCAAGGGGGTAGAGGATAAGCTCGGCACCCAGATGCGCGCAGTCGGCGAGGTTATGAGCATCGGGAAGAACTATAAAGAGGCCTTTCAGAAGGCCATCCGCTCACTGGAAAATGGTCGCTACGGCCTGGGCTTCGCCAAAGACTTCAATAAAAAATCGCTGGAGGAGCTGATGGATAAGCTCCGCGAGCCATCAAGCGAGCGGCAATTCATCATGTACGAAGCCCTGCGCAAGGGAGCGGACATCGACGAGCTCTACCAGCGCACCTATATAAAACCCTGGTTCATCGAGCAGATGAAGGAGCTCGTGGAACTGGAGGAGAGGCTGCTGAAACACAAAGGCAAGCTTCCTCCAGGCGACCTCCTCGTGCAGGCTAAGAAGGATGGCTTCGCCGACAGGTATTTATCACAGATACTAAGGGTACCCGAGGCTGATATCCGCGCCAGGCGAACCGAACTCGGCGTCGTCGAGGGCTGGGAGCCCGTGCCCGTGAGCGGTGTGGAGGATGCTGCCTATTACTTCTCTACCTACAACGCCCCCGACAAGGTGGGGGTGAGCGGTGCCCGCAAGGTCATGGTTCTGGGAGGCGGCCCCAACCGTATCGGCCAGGGTATCGAGTTCGACTACTGCTGTGTACACGCGGCTTTCGCCCTGCGTGACGAGGGAATCGAGTCGGTCATGGTCAACTGCAACCCGGAGACAGTATCCACCGACTATGATACCTCGAATAAGCTGTACTTCGAGCCGTTGACCGTGGAGGATGTCCTGGCTATCTACGAGAAGGAGCAGCCGGAGGGCATCATCTGCCAGTTCGGAGGCCAGACGCCGCTCAACATCGCCGCTGAGCTCGAAGCCGCGGGGGTTAAGATTCTGGGTACCAGCACCGAGACCATTGACCTCGCCGAAGACCGCGACCGCTTTCGCAAGATCATGCGGGAGCTGGATATTCCCGTGCCCGAGTCCGGTATGGCCAGTAACCTGGACGAGGCCCTTGCCATTGCCGCCGAGATCGGCTACCCCCTTATCGTCCGACCATCATACGTTCTCGGCGGGCGGGCGATGGAGGTGGTGCGCGACGAGGATATGCTGAAGGAATACGTTGAGGCGGCGGTGGGCATCTCTCCCGAGCGGCCCATCCTGATTGATAACTTCCTGGAGAACGCTATAGAAGCGGAAGCCGACGCTATCGCCGACGGCACCGATGCCTTCGTGCCCGCTGTTATGGAGCACATAGAGCTCGCCGGCATCCACTCCGGCGACTCCGCGTGCGTGATCCCGCCGGTAAGCATTCTTCAAAAACATATAGATATCATCGAGGACTATACGCGAAAAATAGCGGTGGAGCTCCATGTCGTGGGCTTGATGAACATCCAGTACGCCATTTGTGAGGACACAGTGTATATCCTGGAGGCAAACCCGCGGGCGAGCCGCACTGTGCCGCTGGTGAGCAAGGTCTGCAATATCCCCATGGCGCGTCTTGCCACCCAGGTAATGCTGGGGAAGAAGCTGAGCGACCTCGGCCTCAAGCGCAGGCCGATCCCGCATTTTGGCGTGAAAGAAGCGGTGTTCCCCTTCGACATGTTCCCCGAGGTAGACCCTGTGCTCGGCCCCGAGATGCGTTCGACGGGAGAGGTACTGGGCATGGCCGACAACCCCGGACTTGCCTACTACAAGGCGCAGGAGGCAGCCAAGCAGTATCTACCTTCGGAGGGCACGGTACTCATCACCGTCTCCCCCCTCGACCGGGAGGGTGGACTGGAGGCAGCGGAGCAGTTCTCGAAGCTTGGGTTTGCCCTCAGAGCCACGGTAGGCACCCGCGAATATCTTGCCGAGCGTGGCGTAGATTCGGAGCTGATTCTGAAAGAGCATGAAGGTCGCCCGAATATCACCGATGCCATAAAGAACAAGGAGATTCAGCTCGTGGTCAATACACCCAGCGGCAAGCTGAGCGCTGTGGACGATTCCTACATTCGAAAAGCGGCGATCAAGTACAAGGTTCCCTATATCACAACCACGACGGCAGCGGTTGCCGCAGCGAGGGGAATCGCAGCCTATCGGAAAGGACACGGCGAGGTCAAGAGCCTCCAGGAATACCACGCTGATATATCGCGCAATTCCTAATCCTATTACCTCTCCCTTGAGGGGAGAGGCTAGGTGAGGGTGAAAAGGGGATTCAGGGGGATTAAAAGGATAAATGAAACGCATTGACGCCACTATCGTATCCAGCGAGGAGCTATGGGACGGCGCTTTTTTTCTCTGGGTGCGTGCGCCGGAAATCGCAACGGTAGCCCGGGCGGGGCAGTACGTCATGGTGCGCTGTGGCGAGGGCTGCGACATGCCCTTGAGGCGACCTCTGAGCATCCATAGGGTATCTCGCGATGGCAGTATAGCCTTTCTATTCGCGGTGGTGGGACGGGGTACGGAATGGCTGGCACAGCGAAGCAAGGGGGACTCCCTGGACCTGTTCGGGCCGCTGGGCAGGGGCTTCGAGGTTCTCCCTGCTTCAGGAAACCTACTGCTCATTGCCGGGGGAATGGGCATCGCACCGCTGGTGGCGCTCGCTGACCAGGCCGTCGAATCGGATCGCTCGGTAACGCTCCTCATCGGCTACAGGACTGCTTCGCAGATATACCCCCAGAGCCTGCTACCGTCGGGAATCGAGACCGTTGTCGCCACCGAGGACGGTTCGCTGGGGACGAAGGGGATGGTAACCGACTTGCTGCCCGAATATATAGCGGACACAGACCAGGTATTCGCCTGCGGACCGCTTCCTATGTATAAAAAGATGGCTGAGATGACTGATATTACTAATGGCAAACCCGTGCAGGTTCTCTTGGAGACTGTGCTGGGATGCGGCGTCGGCGCCTGCCTTGGCTGTACTATCGAGACGTTAAACGGCAACAGACGTGTCTGTAAGGACGGGCCTGTCTTCGAACTGAAAGAAGTTGTATGGGATAAAATAATAGCGCCTGCAGCAAGTGGGGGCATTGACAATGCGAATCTAGTATGAAAGAATGAGTGCCCTCATAGAATACTTGCAGTAAATCATAGGCTTCTCTTGACTGTGCCATGAGCGTGTGAGCATTGGGAAGAGGAGGTTCGTCATGGCTGTTTCGGGAAAGTGTGACCCTAAGTTCGTGCGAGTACGCGATGAATTCGAGCGCAATTTCAAAGAGCGTGAAGAGGTCGGGGCCTCTGTATGCATTACCTCGGACGGCGAAACCATTGTGGACCTCTGGGGTGGCACGGCTGATGTCGACACAGGGGAGCCATGGAAGGAGGACACGGTCTCGGTCGTCTTCTCCTCCACAAAGGGGGCTACAGCTCTATGTGCTCATATCCTCGCCTCTCGGGGCCTCATGGATATCGATGCGCCCGTAGTGAAATACTGGCCCGAGTTCGGCGGGGCCGGTAAGAAAAACATCACGGTGAAGATGCTGCTCAACCACCAGGCGGGTCTGCCACATGTCCGTAAGCCGTTACCCCAAGGGGCGTTCTATGACTGGGACACAATGGTACACGCACTTGAGGAGCAAGAGCCGTTCTGGGAGCCCGGTACACGACATGGCTATGAATTCTGGGTGTTTGGCTGGTTGGTCGGTGAGGTGGTGAGGCGTGTATCGGGCAAATCGCTCGGCCGCTTCTTCCAGGACGAAGTAGCAGAACCCCTTGGGCTTGACTTCTGGATCGGCCTGCCGGAGGAGATCGAACCGCGGGTAGCAAAGATTATTACGTTCGACCCTCAGCAAATGATGGACACACCCTTCATGAAAACTGCCATGACAGATCCGAACTCTATACCGGGCCTGTGCATTATTAACGACGGTGGCGCTATGATGGCCGGCGTTGACGTGCGCGACTTTCATGCAGCCGAGATCGGAGCGGCTGGCGGTATAACAAATGCTCGTGGGCTTGCCGGCATGTATGCTCCGCTGGCGTGCGGAGGAAGCCTCAAGGGTGTCGATCTGGTGGACTGTGACACCCTGGCGAGGATGTCTGCGGTATCTTCTTCGACTGGCCAGGATATGACAATCCTTATCCCCATGAGGTTCGCTCTCGGTTTCGGAAAATCATTCGATAACAGGAAACAACCTCCGGGCATGCAGGACAGTGCTATCCTGAGCGAAGACGCATTCGGCCATGCTGGAGCCGGGGGTTCCGTCGGGTTCGCTGACCCACAGGAGAGGATGTCATTCGGCTACATGATGAATAAAATGGGCATCGGGCTGGGTCTTAATCCCAGGGGACAAAGCCTTGTTGACGCCGTCTATACCTCCCTCGGTTTCAGATCGAACGCTTCCGGTAGCTGGTCGAGGTGAATTCCTCGTTT
>DUEY01000046.1 GCA_011174795.1 Dehalococcoidia bacterium | reverse complement strand
TGGCTGATTACGGTTATATAGCACTAATTGTACTGACTGCTATAGCAGTACCTGCTTTAATACTTCTATTAGCCAAAGCCATCAGCGTCCGTCCCAAGCGCCCTGACCCCGAGGGTGTAAAGACCTCTACCTATGAGTGCGGGATGGAAACCTTCGGCAGTTCGTGGATCCAGTTCAATTTCCGCTATTATTATTTCGCCCTGCTTTTCGTTATCTTCGATATAGAGGCTGTTTTTCTCTTCCCCTGGGCGGTATATTTCAAACAGTTAAAGCTTTTCGGCTTTGTTGAAATGCTCATCTTCATCCTCATTCTGGTGGTGGGCCTCGTCTATGCCTGGAGAAAGAAGGTTCTGGAATGGAAATAGAGAACGAACTGAATATATCGCCAGTTTACTCACCGATGGAGCTCGATTTAGATGAGGGTAGAAGAATCGAGGTGTTGAAAGCCAAGTCGCAGGAGCCGATACCTGACCCCGACGGATGGCTCGAAGAAGAGCTCCAGCGCAGCGTGCTGGTAACGACACTCGATGCCGCTTTGAACTGGGGGCGTCAGTGGTCTTGCTGGCCCATGTTCTTCGGGCTGGCTTGCTGCTCTTTCGAGATGATTGCCGGAGCAGCCTTGCGATTCGACATCTCCCGTTTCGGCATGGAAATAATGCGTGCTTCGCCCCGGCAGGCTGACCTTCTAATGGTGACGGGAACCGTGACCTGGAAAATGGCGGCGGCGGTTAAGATGATTTACGACCAGATGGCGGAGCCGAAATGGGTGCTGGCTATGGGATCCTGCGCCACCAGCGGCGGGCCTTTTGCCGATTCCTACAGCGTCGTGCCCGGTGTCAATCGTATCCTGCCGGTGGATGTATATGTGCCGGGATGCCCGCCACGCCCAGAGTCTCTCTACTACGGTATCCTCATGCTGCGTGAGAAGATAGCAAAGGACAGCATAAAGAGGAGTTAGCTATGGCAGAACTACAGATAGGAGACAGGGTAAGGGTCAAGGAGAAGCCGAACTACACCCTGAGCGGGTGGGAAGGTGAGGTGCTGGAGGTTAAGGAGGACCCAAAGGGGTGGATAATAATCAAGGCCGATAAAACAGGCTACCGTATGGCATTCCCTGAGAGTGAACTCGACAAGATATAGGTACTGTAAATACTAGATAGCAAAATGACTAAGCCATTGATAGCAAAGGAAGTTGCAGAGAAAATAGGAGGGCAACTTCCGGAGGCAGTGGTTGAATGTAATGAGTCCGGAGTTCTGGTAAAGAGCGATTCTCTCTTACAGGCCTGCCAGTTCCTTTATCAGACTGACGGACTTAATTTCGATTACCTGGTCAATCTCACTGGCGTAGACTACCTCGATTATATCGAGGTAGTTTATCATTTGGTCTCGATGAGGCACAACCATAGTATCGTCATCAAGACAAGATGCTATGATCGAGAACAGCCTTCGGTACCCTCAGTAATAGATATCTGGCATGGGGCTGATTACCAGGAGAGGGAAGTCTATGACCTTCTGGGGATACGGTTTGAAGGTCATCCCAACATGAAGCGTATATTTATGTGGGAGGGGTTCGAGGGTTATCCGCTGCGGAGGGATTACCTCTAGAAAGCTTGTCGTTGGCAATGGCGAAATCCGATTTGATACTGTTACATGCGCCCAGCAACTACGATTTCAGGGAACGGGCGATAATGTATGGGCCTATAAGCGATGTGATTCCATCGACGCCTGTTTTTGAAATGTACCCCATCGGTCTCGTCAGCATCGGCGCCTACCTGGAGAGAAACGGCGTGAACACAAGGATCATAAATATCGCTAACCGGATGTTGAAAGACCGGAAGTTCAACGTCGAGCGGTTCCTCGGCAAGCTGTCAGCCAGCGCCTTCGGTATCGACCTGCATTGGCTGCCACACGCCCATGGCAGCCTGGAACTGGCTGCGGTCGTTAAGCGATTGCATCCTACGATTCCCGTTATCATGGGTGGGTTATCTGCCAGCTACTTCCACCGGGAATTGATTACCTACCCACAGGTTGATTTCGTCGTGCGTGGCGATTCCACTGAGGCATCAGTACTTCAACTGATGCAGAGAATCAAAACCGGGGAACCGGTGGATGATATCCCTAACCTGACCTGGAAGGATGAAAACGGCATAGCCCATCACAATCCGCTGACCGCAGTTCCAACCAGCCTCGACGAATTGCCACTGGACTACACCTATCCGGTGAAGTCGGTGATTAAATATCGTGACCTGGCAGGGATAACGCCCTTCGGCAACTGGATGGACTATCCCATAACATGCGTCCTTACCTGCCGGGGCTGCAACTACGACTGCGTTACCTGTGGGGGCTCAAGGTATGCCTATAAAAACAGCTATTGCCGGCAGAAAACGGCTTATAGAAGCCCTCAGCTTGTGGTTAAGGATATCCTCAGCATACAACGCTATCTCAATGGACCGGTGTTCGTAATTGGGGATATCAGGCAGCCGGGAGAAGACTATGCCGACGAGCTGCTGCACGCGATGGGTGCTGCCAAAGTCAGAGGGCCTGTGGTACTCGAGCTTTTCGCTCCTGCCGATAGCGATTTCTTCAGGAAAATCGATAAAGCTGTTCCCAACTACAATATTCAATGGTCACCGGACTCAACTGACGAGGAGGTACGGCGTGCCTTCGGCAAGGGGTACAGCAACCGAGAGATAGAGACAACGATTCAAGGTGCCCTCGAGAATGGCTGCAAGAGGTTCGACTTGTTCTTCATGATAGGGCTGCCCAGGCAGACGTACAGTTCGGTTATGGATAATGGCACCTATCTGAAAGCGCTGCTCAAGGAATTCGGGCAGCGCAAGGTGGTGTTTCCCTTTATATCACCGCTTGCCCCTTTTCTTGACCCCGCGAGTAAGGCCTTCGAGGAGCCTGAGCATTATGGATACCGTTTGTTTTTCCGTACCCTCGAGGAGCACCGGCAGGCGCTGGAGAGTCCCAGTTGGAAGTACATGCTGAGCT
>DUEY01000045.1 GCA_011174795.1 Dehalococcoidia bacterium | reverse complement strand
TTGCTGTTATTATACCCTCGGTACTAATAAGTTCAACTCAAGATGGGCTTTAGCTCCACTAACCACTTGGGGTATAATCAGCACTACGGACTCGATGCTGATTTTGTGTGTAGGTGTTATCGCAGCATGGGGGCGTATGAAGACCTCACCGAGAGGTTGAAGCAGACGGAGGTGGTACAGCAGGTGCTGTCTGCGCTCGAGGAGGAGCCGGTGGCGCTGCTGCAGGCGATTTGCGGGGAATACGCGGTGAGTAACGAGCCTGTGCCTGACCATCATCTGCCGATCTCGGGTTACTTGAAGGAGGTCGCGTTGCGGACGCTGCTGTCGGCGGGGTTGCTGCAGCGGGAGCCGGGGGGAAGGTTATCGATTTACGCGTACAGACCGACAGCGGAGGGGATGAAATACTATAAGAAGCTGCTAAAGGACGGGTGGAGTCGCAGGCAGTAGGCACTTAGTAGTCGGGGAGGAATGCCGAAACAGATGAAAGCGGTAGCGCTTCTATCGGGCGGGTTAGACTCGGCGTTAGCGATAAAGCTGATTTTAAACCAGGGTATAGATGTCGTAGCGCTCCAGCACGTGCTGCCTTTTATTGCGGAAAAGAAGGACTACGCGGGACAGCTCGCGGAGCGATTCGGAATCCCGCTTATCAAGCTTGAAGCAGGTGAGGATTACATCGAGATAGTGAGAAATCCCAGGTACGGTTATGGCTATCGAATGAACCCGTGCACGGATTGCCGGATTTATATGCTGAGGGAGGCGAAAAGGGTAGCTGAGGAAATTGGCGCAGGCTTTCTTATCACGGGCGATGTTCTGGCTCAGAGGCCGATGAGCCAGAACATAGATGCCTTAAGACTGGAGGAGCGTGAGGCTGCTCTCCAGGGGATGATACTAAGGCCGCTGTCCGCGAAGCTTCTGCCGAAAACGGTTCCGGAACGTAAAGGGTGGGTGGATAGGGACAGCCTGTTAGGAATAAGGGGGAAAAGTAAGAGACGACAGATTCATCTGGCCAGAGAGTTCGGTCTCGACGGTTACCGCTATCCCGTTGGCGGCTGTCTCCTGACGAACAAAGAGTTTTCCCTAAGGGTGAAGGCTCTGTTCGAGCAGAAGGGGAAAGTTACGAAAAAGGACGTTCTATTACTGAAAATAGGGAGGCACTATTCCTGTGCCTCATCCAGGATCATAGTGGGGAGAAAAGAGAGAGAAAACAGGCTTCTACTGGAGTTGAAGAGTCCCGAAGACTATGTTTTTGAGGTGCCGGGCTATGGGAGCCCGATAACGCTTCTGCAGGGGCCCATGGACGAGGTAGCGAAGGAATTAGCAGCTCGACTTACCGCGAGGTACTCCGACGCAGACACCAGGGAGGTAGTGGTGGAATACCGGACCGATAGTAAGACAGAAAGCATCGTCGTTGAACTAGGGCTGCTCCAAGGTCCGGTTTAAAATATAGACCTGTCTGGCTGCTAGAACGTACCACTGGATCGATACAGGCCTCTTTTCATCTTACGTAACCAGAAAATTGCTCGCTCGATTCTCCACCTGCTACCTCTCATAGCAGAGGAGCACTGAGTGCATCCCTTTCTAGGCTAATAGTACGTATCTGTGTTATAATCCCATCAAATTCACACTGAATTATGTTTCCGGGGTGAACGGCTTGCTTGATTTAGAACGAAAACTGAAAGATAAGACAGCCATTGTCGGTATCGTAGGGCTCGGCTACGTCGGGCTACCGCTGGCTCTTGCGTTTGCAGATTCAGGTTTCAAGGTGCTGGGATTTGATATCCAGCAGAAGAGGGTGGACCTGGTGAATAAGGGGCAATCTTTTATTGTGGATGTAGACAGTGAGAGTATATCAGCGGCGCTGGGGAAAAACCTGCTGGAGGCGACCACCGACCAGAGCCGCCTGAAGGAAGCGGATGCTATCTGTATCTGCGTGCCCACGCCACTGACCAAAACCAAGGAGCCTGAACTGTCCCACGTTACCTATGAGTCGGAGCAGATTTCTCAGCATCTCCAGCCAGGACAGCTGGTTGTTTTAGAAAGCACTACTTACCCGGGGACTACCAGGGAGGTTGTCCTCCCTATCCTTGAGCGCTCAGGCCTTAAAGGGGGGCAGGACTTCCATCTCGCTTACTCACCGGAAAGGGTCGACCCGGGCAGTAAGCACTATACTATCAGGAATACGCCCAAGGTTGTAGGCGGCATTGATTCTCAGTCTACCAAGCTTGCCGAGCTGCTCTACAGCCATGTGGTGGATGTGGTGGTCCCGGTATCGTGTCCCGAAGTCGCTGAGATGACCAAGATATTTGAGAACGTCTTTCGCAGCGTTAATATCGCGCTGGTCAACGAACTCACCCAGCTTTGTGAGAAGATGGGGATAAGCGTCTGGGAGGTAGTAGATGCCGCTGCCTCCAAGCCTTTCGGCTATATGCCCTTCTACCCCGGGCCAGGGATAGGGGGACACTGTATCCCGCTCGACCCCTACTATCTGGCGAACAAGGCGAGGGAGTATGACTTCCATACCCGGTTCATCGAGCTGGCTGCCGATATCAATGAGCAGATGCCCTACTATGTCGCCTCCCGTATCATGGGGGCTCTGAACGCCGGCGGCAAGAGCCTGAAGGATGCCAGGGTGCTGGTGCTCGGAGTAGCCTACAAGAAGGATGTGGAGGACGTTCGGGAGTCGCCTTCCCTGAAGCTGATCCAGCTCCTTCAGGAGAAGGGTGCGAGTTTGAGCTATAACGACCCCTATATCTCGGATATACAGATTGCTGGAAGCACGATGACCTCGGTGGAGTTGACAGACGAGAATCTGTCCTCTGCCGATTGTGTGGTGATAGGCACCGACCACAGTGGCTATGACTATCAGCATATAGTGGACAAAGCAACGCTGGTTTTCGATGCCAGGGGGGCTACAAAAGGGCTTCGTGGCGATAATATTGTCAGGTTGTGAGTATACGTGGATAGGAATATAGCCGTCGTTGGCTGCGGTTACTGGGGTAAAAATCTGGTCCGCAATTTCGCTGAGCTCGGCGTTCTGCACACTATCTGCGATAGCTCTCATGAAACCCTCAGCAGGTTTGAATACCTTTCCCCTGATATCGTCAGGGAGACCAGTTATGATGCGGTGCTGGCCAGCAATGCGATAAAGGCCGTGGTCATATCCTCGCCGGCAGCGCTTCACTACTCCATGGCGAAGCAAGCTTTACTGGCTGGCAAAGATATCTTTGTTGAAAAGCCGCTGTCTCTGGAGGTTACTCAGGGGGAGGAACTGGTCGAACTAGCGGGGGAAAAGAAAAAGATTCTGATGGTCGGGCATGTACTGGAGTATCATCCGGGTGTTGTCAGGCTTAAAAAACTGGTGGACGATGGTGAGCTGGGCAAGATAGAATACATTTACTCCAGCAGGCTCAACCTGGGTAAATTCAGAACCGAGGAAAATATCCTGTGGAGCTTCGCTCCCCACGATATATCGGTCATTCTTCTTCTGCTCAATGAGATGCCGTGCGATGTTTCCGCGCATGGTGGCTGCTACCTTCATCATGATATTGCGGACGTTACCGTTACCACCATGAGTTTTACCAGCGGGGTTCGAGCCCATATCTTCGTTAGCTGGCTCCATCCCTACAAGGAGCAGAAGCTGGTCGTAATCGGTGATAAAAAAATGGCGGTATTCGATGATGTAACTCCCCAGAACAAGCTTTTACTCTACGAGCACCAGATAGAGTGGATTGAGCAAAGGCCTGTGCCTCGTCAGGGCGAAGCGATTCCTGTTGAGTTCACCATGGAGGAGCCACTAAGAATAGAATGTCAGCATTTTCTTGAATGCCTAGAATCAAGCCAAAAATCCAAAACAGATGGTCAGAGTGGATTGAGAGTCCTGAAAGTACTTGATGCATGCCAAAGGTCGCTTGAGAAAGGGGGTGAGAACATTTCTATTGAGAGTGAAGGTAGCTTCTTCCTTCATCGTACCAGCATTGTAGAAGAACCGTATGATGTAGGTGATGGCACGAAAATCTGGCATTTCACACACGTTATGCCAAATGTAAAGATTGGTAAGAATTGTACATTGGGGCAAAATGTTTTTATCGGTGGGAATGTACGTATCGGCAATAATGTCAAAATTCAGAACAATGTATCGGTATTTAACGGAGTTACCCTTGAAGACGATGTCTTTTGTGGTCCCGCCTGTGTCTTTACTAATGTTGTGAGCCCTCGAAGTCAGATATCCCAGGAGGCCAAGTATACACCTACGCTGGTCAAGAAAGGGGCTACGATTGGTGCTAATGCGACCATAATCTGTGGAAACAGCATAGGAAAATATGCTTTCGTCGGTGCTGGCTCTGTAGTTACCTGTGATATTCCCGATTATGCCTTGGCCTATGGCAATCCAGCTCGCATAAGCGGGTGGGTCTGTGAATGCGGGGCTAAGATAGATTTTGGCGGAAGGGGTAAGACGAAATGTTCCAAATGTGGCAAGGAATTTATCATTCATGAAGCCAGGGGGGAAGCAAGAGTGAAGAGGTCTGGCTCGTGAAAGTACCCTTGGTTGACCTCACCGCTCAATACAACTCGATAAAGGATGGGATAGATGCCGCCATTCGCAGGGTTCTCGATTCGGGGCAGTTCATCCTCGGTTCTGAGGTTAAAGCTTTTGAAGAGGAGATAGCAGCCTATTGCGGCACGAAGTTCGCCGTGGGCGTTGCCTCGGGGACGGATGCGCTGCACCTCGCTTTGATCGCCTGCGGAATCAGACCCGGCGATGAGGTGATTACTACACCCTTTACCTTTATCGCCACAACTGAGGCTATAGTCAACTGTGGAGCAGTGCCGATTTTTGCGGATATAGAGCCGAAAACCTACAACATAGATCCTGCGCAGATTGAATCGAGAATCACATCGAGGACTAAGGCCATACTCCCCGTTCATCTCTACGGACAGCCTGCGGATATGGAGCCCATTTTAAAGCTTTCGAAGAAATACGATATTAAAGTA
Source organism: Dehalococcoidia bacterium (assembly GCA_011174795.1). GTDB lineage: Bacteria > Chloroflexota > Dehalococcoidia > SZUA-161 > SZUA-161 > W281. Next base: position 374 of record DUEY01000045.1, on the reverse strand, counting down.
ATCGAGGACTGTGCTCAGGCATTGGGCGCAGAGTACAGAGGAAAGAAGGTCGGCTCTCTGGGCGATGCCGGCTGCCTCAGTTTCTTCCCGGCAAAAAATCTCGGTGCCTATGGCGATGGCGGTATGGTGGTCACAAACGAATCCGAGATTGCAGAAGCGGTCGGAATGCTGAGGGTGCACGGCGCTCAGACCGCCTATTACCACCGAATGCCGGGTTTCAACAGCCGCCTCGATGCCATCCAGGCTGCAGTGCTCAGAGTAAAGCTTAAGTACCTTGAGGGTTGGAACGAGATTCGCCGCAAAAAGGCCTCGATTTATGGGCGCCTGCTGAGTAAGATAGAGGGAATTGCGCCTCCATACTTCGAGGAACACAG